>CAZFBN010000116.1:0-17893 GCA_964517145.1 uncultured Saprospiraceae bacterium | reverse complement strand
AGATGAGTATTCCATTGAGGGTCGTGGAAGATGACCACGTTGATAGGCGACAGGTGTAAGTGCAGTGATGCATTGAGCCGAGTCGTACTAATTACCCGATAGCTTCCCCAAATTTTTGTCTAAAAAGCATTACCCAGCAAAGGGTAATCAAACGCCAGACAAAGTCTTTGTTGTGCTACTGCCTCAGGTTTTATCCCTCTTCTCTTCCCCTTGTTCAATGTAAAAGAAAAACGTATCAAGTACGATCTAAAGAAGTACAAGTACGATTCATCTAAACGCTTCTAAAAGAAATAAAAGGTTGGTAGAAACAAGTGTGCTACATCAGGTACCCACTACCAAATACCTAAAGACAAGGTGGCTATAGCGAGGGGGTTCCACCTCTTCCCATTCCGAACAGAGTCGTTAAGCCCCTCTGCGCCGATGGTACTGCATCCGCGGGAGAGTAGGTCGCCGCCACTTTTTTTTCCTTTGCTGCTCCTGCAGCTAGCCTAAAGCCTCAATTTGAGGCTTTTTTTTGCCTCTCTATTTTAATTTTCAAAAAAAACACATATATTCGCCTTGCATTTGGTGAGAGATTCAAAATTGTTAATAATCTCCTCAAATTTTACACTTACAGCTTGCCACAAAAATTATTTTCCTGTTTTACCACTCATTTTGCAATTTTTTATGCGCGAAAATGTGTCTTTTTGCACAAACCTACGTCATAATAACAAAGCAAAAAGTTGTTTAGCAGGTGTTTTTTGTAATTTACACATTCAAATCATCATTAAAACACCTTCTTACCTTGAAAACCGGCTGTCATAACGGAATGAGAGACTTTGAGGTAATCAGCAGTTACCTCAAAACGCAGGCGAGTCTCTGCTTTAGTTTGTTGTATCAGCGCTATGCTTCAAAAATTTACGCGAAATGCCTTACCATTTTGAAAGATGAAATGCTAGCGGAAGATGCCACACAGGAAATTTTTATGAAGATTTTCTTAAATCTAAGTAGATTTGAAGACAAGGCGAAATTCTCGACCTGGATTTATTCAATTGCTTACAATTACTGTATTGACTATTTGCGGCGCAAGCAAAAAGGCGATATCTTTTCAGAAGATATTGAAAAAGCCGCTGATGTGCAGTACGAGGTGTCCGATGAAGCACTGGTGGAAATGGAGGCACAGCAACTAAAAAAAGTTTTAGAAACCTTACCAGCAGGGGATCGCGCTTTGTTGCTGATGAAATATCAGGACGATTTATCTATTAAAGAAATAGCAGACGTTTTGAATAAAACAGAAAGCGCTGTAAAAATGAAACTCAAAAGAGCCAAAGAAAGAGCCCAACAAATTAAAGAAGAACTGTTTTACCCATAACTGATTGATGATGCAAATAAACAATTTTAAAAGACTAGAAGAAGAAGGCGAACGGGTTTATAACGAAAGGCATGAAGAGCAGGTACGAGCAGGTATTTTGAATTCTTTGAATAGTTTTAGGCTGGTAGGGCATGTGTTGGACATGTATCTGCCAAAAATTTTTAGTCTGTTAATCGTGGCGGTGGGAGGAAGAGCGAACCAACAGTCGTACCCTTCGACCTCAACCCCGCCTTCCAACATTGTGGAAGAGGATGTGCGGAACAAAAGACCTAGTGGACCGAATACCGATAATTTGATAAGATAAACCACAAAACAAAAAACACCTAAAAATGGAAATTAACGCCCTGAAAATTGTTGAAGAACTATTGCTAAACTTTGCCGCCATAATAGATAACATTGTTGGCGCACTTGCGGTATTGCTCATCGGATGGCTGGTGGCAAGTTTGGTAGCAAAGGTTACAAAAAGACTTCTGAAAGGAATTGGTATTGATCGCCTTGCAGCGCGACTCAACGAAATTGAGGTGATTCACAAGTCGAATCTAAAAATAGTACCGAGTGTTTTATTGTCAAAAATACTGTACTATCTGTTGTTCTTTGTTTTTATCATTGCTGCAACGGATGTGCTGGGCATGGAGGCAGTGACCCTGCTGATGGGAAATTTGCTCAACTATATTCCAAAATTGCTATCGGCGTTGGTGGTATTTGTTGTTGGCGTGTTAGTGGCGGATTTTCTCAAAAAAATTGTATTAACCACTTGCCAATCACTGGGAATTCCGGCAGCTAGCACCATTGCGAACGTCGTGTTTTACTTTCTTTTTCTAAATGTCATTATGATTACGCTTTCGCAGGCTGGCATTGACACCGATTTTATTCAAGACAATATTTCCATCATTCTTGCTGGTGTTGTACTAGCATTTGCCATAGGTTATGGCTTCGCCTCTCGTCAGATTGTCGCCAATTTTTTATCCTCTTTTTACAATAAAGAAAAATTGAAAGTGGGCGATGTGATTGGCATTGAAGGGGTGAAGGGTACCGTCATAGAAATCGGCAACAATTCTTTCACATTGCAAAGTGAAGACCGAAAAATCATAGTACCACTCGCAAAATTGTCTTCTGAAAATATGGAAGTATTTTCAAGCGCTCCACCACCTACGGCAAGTCCTGGGGGTATGCAGTAACCCCGATTCCAAATGGAAATAAATTTAATAAATTGCTTATGCTTTGGCACTAAGTAAGGTTTCTTATTTTTGAGCCCAAAATTTAATTTGTTATTAATAACACTCACGAAATAGGCTTCGTTTCTAAAAAAATTACAACATGAGAAAAGGCTGTACTCTCTTGCTTTTCCTTTTGGTAGTGACTACCAGCTGGGCGCAAAATGCTGCACCCGATACCCTCAAAGGTTGGCGCACAGGCGCGGGCGTAGGGTTTGATTTTGCTCAATTGTTTCAACTCAATCCGCGCCAGGGGGCGGGTCAAAACCGACTTGGCTTGGGCGGCGCAACCAACATTTTTGCCAAATATCGAAATGACCGGCTGGCGTGGGACAACCTTGCCAATTGGCAGTTTGGCTTACAACGGCTAGGGTCGGGCGTCATCGCGCAAGGCACCAACGAAAAAATTCCGTTTCAAAAAGCGATTGATGAATTTCGCTTGAATTCAAAAATTGGGTACAAAACTACGGACACGTCCAAGTTTTTCTACACGGCTGATTTCTTTTTATTTAGCCAAATTACGCCAACTTTCAATGATGCTGGGCTACCAGGCAATTTTCCTGCGGCCTTGAGTGACACCAGCGTCTTGCTGTCTCGGTTTTTTTCGCCGGCAACGGCTACGCTTTCGGCTGGGATGGATTACAAACCCAACGGCAAATTATCTTTCTACTACTCTCCTATCGGTGCCAAATTTATTATTGTTGCCGATGACGAGATCGCCGCTACGGGCGTGCACGGAAATCCCGTTACCAAAGATGCCGATGGCGATATCATTGATTACAAAAATGTAGATGCTCAATTCGGTTCGCTCTTGCGCATCAATTATGCAAGCAAATATTTTGAAAATCGCCTGGCTTACACGTCTGCGATGCTTCTTTTTTCCAATTATTTAAAAAATCCTCAAAATATTGACGTGGATTGGACGAATGAAGTGGCTTTGACAATTGTAAAAGGCTTGCAATTGGCACTGACTGTCAACATGTTTTATGATGACGATATTCAGGTGCAAATTACAGATTATGACGAGCCAAATGGTGTGCGCGGATTAGGCAGGCGGGTAAGCCTTACACAGCAATTGTTATTGAAATACAACGTGGTTTTCTAACCAACTGTACACGCCGAAGGATATTCGTACAAATGTGCAGTGGAATATCCTTCGGTACAACTGACAATTTTGTATCTTTACAACAAAATTGTTTCATGTCAGACAAACGCTTGTTTCTACTCGATGGACACGCGCTGGTATATCGCGCCCACTTTGCCTTTATCACTCGTCCGCTCATCAATTCCAAAGGCGTCAATACCTCTGCAATTGCAGGTTTTATGCGTACCCTCTGGGATTTGATGCAATCGGAAAAACCGACCCACCTGGCTGTCGCATTCGACCCACCAACCGCTACTTTCCGACACACGATGTTTGAAGCTTACAAAGCCAATCGGGAAGAGCAACCTGACGACATTCGCATCGCGATTCCTTATATTATGCAAATTTTAGAAGCGTTTCACATTCCTATTCTGATGGTTGACCATTATGAAGCGGATGATGTAATCGGCACCATTGCTAAAAAATCGGAGCAGTCGGGCTGCACGGTGTATATGGTGACGCCAGATAAGGACTACGGGCAGTTAGTTTCTGATAAAGTTTTTTTGTACAAACCATCGCGGCAGGGCAACGGCGTGGACATTTGGGGCGTGAAAGAAGTGTTGGCAAACTGGAATATCCAGCGCGTGGAGCAGGTGATTGATATGTTGGGTTTGATGGGCGACAGCGTGGACAATATTCCTGGCATTCCGGGTATTGGCGAGAAAACGGCAGCGAAATTGCTCGCGGAGTTTGACAGTGTAGAAAATTTGGTGGCAAATACGGATAAACTAAAAGGCAAGCAAAAAGAGCAGGTTGAAAAATTTGCCGAGCAGGGATTATTATCAAAAAAATTAGCCATCATTGATACCAATGTTCCTATTGATTACGATGAAGTGTCGTTTACATTAGACCCGCCAGACAAAGAGAAATTAGCTGCTATATTTAAAGAATTGGAATTCCGTACTTTAGCAAAACAAATTCTAGGAGAAGAAGAAGCGCCCGCACCGAAATCCAAAACCGATTCTCAACAAGGTTCTTTATTTGATGATGCAGAAACAAGCGGCAGTTTTATTGCACCTGCCTCCCACTCTGTTGCAGAATATAATATTCATAATGTCGAGCATGAGTATCATTTAGTAGATACAGCAGAAAAACGCGCTGCATTAATAGCGTTATTATCAAAACAGGAAAGCTTTTGTTTTGATAGTGAAACGACGAGCATTGACCCCAATCAGGCGGAGCTGGTCGGCATGTCTTTTTCCGTGAAGGCGCACGAGGCGTATTACGTGCCGATTCCTGAGGATCAAACGGAGGCGCAGCAGATCGTACACGAGTTTAAATCCACTTTTGAAAACGAAAAAATCTGTAAAGTCGGTCAGAATATCAAGTATGATGCTATTATGCTGAAATGGTACGGCGTGGAGGTGCGGGGCAATTATTTTGACACGATGGTGGCGCATTACTTGCTGGAGCCAGAACTGCGGCACGGCATGGATTATTTAGCGGAAACGTATTTGAAATATCAGCCGGTTTCCATCGAATCTTTGATTGGCAAAAAAGGAAAAGGGCAGCTCAATATGCGTCAGGTGGACGTGGTAGCGGTGAAGGATTATGCAGCGGAGGATGCGGATGTGACCTTGCAATTGCAGGAATTTCTGGAGCCACAGTTGAAAAAAGATAACTTGGACAAGCTGTATTATGAAATAGAGGAGCCGATCATCAAAGTGCTGGTGGATTTGGAATTTGAAGGGATCAAAGTAGATGTTGATTTTTTGAAGGAATATTCGGTCGAATTGGGCAAAGAGATTTTAAAACTCGAAGATAAAATTTACGAACAAGTTGGCATCAAGTTTAATATCAGTTCGCCAAAGCAAGTCGGTGAAATTCTGTTTGATCGCTTGAAAGCGCCGGGCGGCAAGAAAACCAAGACTGGGCAGTATTCTACCAATGAAGAAATCCTCGCAGATTTGGTCAATTACGTGCCAGTCGCTGGAGATATTCTCAAACATCGCGGTTTGCAAAAATTGCTTTCTACTTATGTAGATGCCCTACCAAAAATGTTGAATCCGCGCACCGGACGCATTCATAGCTCCTTCAATCAAGCCTTGGCGGCGACGGGGCGTTTGAGTTCTAACAATCCGAATTTGCAAAATATTCCCATTCGCTCGGCGGAGGGCGCGCGCGTGCGCGAGGCGTTTATTCCAAGAGATGACAATCACCTGCTGGTATCTGCTGATTATTCGCAGATTGAATTGCGCTTGATCGCGGAAATCAGTGGCGACGAGGCGATGCTGGATGCTTTCCAGTCGGGGCAAGACATTCACCGGGCAACGGCGGCGCGGGTTTTCGGCGTACCCTTTGACCAGGTCACGACCGAGCAACGCTACCGCGCTAAAACAGTGAATTTTGCGATTATTTATGGCGGTGGCGCAACTTTGCTGGGCAGACAATTGGGTATCAAACGCACGGAAGCCAGCGAGTTGATTTCGCAATATTTTGGACAATACTCGGGTTTGAAAAAATACATGGAGCGCATTGTGGCGGATGCGCGTCAGCACGGCTACGTGACGACGCTCATGGGGCGTCGGCGTTATCTGCGCGACATCAATTCCAAAAGCCAACTCGAACGCAGCAATACCGAGCGCGTTGCGATCAACACCCCCATTCAAGGCACCGCTGCGGATATGATTAAAATAGCAATGGTTAACATACATAAAGCCTTGAAAGGAAACAATTTTCAAACAAAAATGGTGCTACAAGTGCACGACGAATTGATTTTTGACGCGCCGACCGGTGAGGTCGAAGCCATCAAACCCATCATCGAAGAAGGGATGAAAAATGCCCTGCCAAATCTGAAAGTGCCGATTGAAGTGGGAATCGGAGTGGGGAAGACTTGGTTTGAAGCGCATTAAGAAATACGATTTACGAAGGACGAGGTACGATTTACAAAATAGGAAAGATTAAATTTTTGCAGAGAGACTCAACCGATTCTAAAACCCACTACTTTTGCGCTGAAAAATAACACCTAACGAATCACCAATTACGAATCATCATTTATGAATATTGATGCTTTTGAAGTCATAGGCGGAAAACAATTGAAGGGTGAGCTGGTGCCGCAGGGCGCGAAAAACGAGGCTTTGCAGATACTTTGCGCAGTAGTGCTCACGGATAAGCCGGTTGCGATTAGTAATTTGCCAGCGATTCAGGACGTACTGCTGCTCATCGAATTGCTCAACGGTATGGGCGTGGATGTGACGAAGCACAGCGAGGATAGCTACACCTTTCAGGCAAAGGAAATCAATCTCGATTACCTGTACACGGAGGATTTTCGCAAAAAAGCCAATCGCCTGCGCGGTTCGGTGATGCTCATTGGTCCGCTGCTGGCGCGTTATGGTAAAGCCGTATTGCCCAAACCCGGGGGTGACAAAATCGGACGCCGACGACTGGATACGCATTTGCTAGGTTTGGAAGAGTTGGGTGCGACTTTTGATTACAATGAGGAGAAGCACTACTATGATGTGCAAGCGCCGCAACTGAAGGGCAAGTACATTTTGATGGATGAAATTTCGGTGACGGGTACGGCGAATGTAGTGATGGCGGCGGTAATGGCAGAAGGTAAAACCGAGATTTACAACGCTGCTTGCGAACCTTATGTGCAGCAATTGTGCAAAATGCTATGCCGCATGGGTGCGAAAATTACGGGTGTTGGCTCGAATTATTTGGTGATTGAAGGCGTAGAAAAACTGGGCGGAACGGAGCATCGCTTGCTGCCAGATATGATTGAAATCGGCAGTTTCATTGGCTTGGCGGCGATGACGCAGTCGGAAATTATCATCAAAGATGCACAAATCAAGGAACTCGGCATCATTCCGCGCGTGTTTGAACGAATGGGCGTACAAATGGAATTTCGCGGCGATGATATTTTCATTCCGGCGCAGGAAGAGTATGAAATTCAGACCTTTATGGATGGTTCGATTATGACCATTTACGATGCGCCTTGGCCCGGCTTCACGCCTGACTTGATGAGTATTATTTTAGTCATGGGCATTCAGGCAAAAGGCAGCTTGCTCGTGCATCAAAAAATGTTTGAAAGTCGCTTGTTTTTTGTAGATAAATTGATCGACATGGGCGCGCAGATTATTTTGTGCGATCCGCATCGGGCGACGGTTATTGGTTTGAATCGACGGTATCAATTGCGTGGCATTGAAATGACTTCGCCAGATATTCGGGCGGGGGTAGCGTTGTTGATTGCGGCATTGTCTGCCAAAGGGCGAAGCGTGATTAATAACATTAACCAGATTGATCGCGGTTATCAAAAAATTGACCAACGACTAAATGCAATTGGGGCAAGTATTAAGCGATTATAATTTTATTTTTAATAATAATAAATAAGATGTCTGAAATCTGGCATCTTGAAATCTGGCATCTTATTAATATGATATTGTATAATGTTACGGTAAAAATAGACCATGCTTCACACGAGGACTGGCTGGAATGGACGAAGGAAGTACACATCCCAAATGTAATGGGCACGGGCATGTTCTTGGAGTATCGAATGTGCCGCTTGCTGGGCATGGACGAGCCGGATGGCGTCACGTATGCCATTCAATACTATTGCCAGGATATGGAAACGTATGAAAAATATCAAAATTTATACGCGGCTAATTTACAGACAGAACACAATGAGCGCTATCGCGGTAAATTTGTAGCGTTCCGAACGCTTTTGGAAGTGGTAGAGAATGGTTTGTTTTTTCTACCAAATTAAAAAGTTGTGGCGCATTTTTATACCATTTTATAAAACGTTTTGCCAAATTATGTCATTGACATTCATTTAGGAAATTGGTATAACAATGTGCCACAATTATAAGGTGTGATTATTTTTCTTTTCGCGTAAGCATAATTCCTGAAAATTCCAATCTTTTCGGCGCACCACTTGCATCTAAATGAAAGGTAATGAACGACTTGCCATCCCAGGGTTTTTTCCAGCTGCCGCGGAACGTATCATAATGCCAATGATCCAATGTAATAAAATTGTAAGAACTCGTTTGACCGACTAATTTGCCGTTTTTCAATTCCATTTTGATTTCTCCGTGCAAGGGACTCGCGTATGTACCAACGTATTTTTCTAAAGGTAAGGAAGTTTTTGTATTCATAACCCGCTGATCCTCTTGCTTTTTACGAGTGTTTTCGCTTTGCTGGGCAATGCGGTCATAAATCTTTTTTAAATCTGTACTCCAGTCGCGTCCATTCTCCTGACCACCCAACACGTCAAAAACTTTATACATAATGGCATGTCTCACTTCGGCATGGTCTAAATTTCCAAACACAAAAACGCCAATTTTTTCATCAGGAATGGTGCCCAAAATGGCGATTGTACCTGCTAAACTGCCCGTGTGAAAACTCACCGCCCTGCCATTGTAATCGTGCTGAAACCAGCCCAAGGCGTACGTCCGCCAATGTGGCTTTGTTAATTCTTGCGATGGGTAAAATCCTGATTCTGAAATAATTGCTTGCGGCTTTAGCCATTCTGCATACGTTTCTGGTTTTAATAAACGCTTGCCGTTTACTTTGGCGCTGTCGAGTACAAACTGCACCCACTTTGCCATATCATCGGTACAAGACCAAACTGAACCGGCAGGTCCGATAGCGTCGGCGTTGGTATCGGTGATGGGGGTGATTTTATTATCAATTCGGTCGTGCGGAATCGAGCGATTTCGCTGCACTTGCGAGCGTTTGCCGTTGGCGTAGGTATTCGTCATTCCGATGGGTTGGAACAGGCGTTTTTCTAAAAAATCCTCCCACGACGTGCCGCTCACTTTTTCAATCAACTTCCCCGCCGCTAAATACATGATATTTTGATACGTATAACCGCCTCTAAATGGGTAACTTGGCGGCAACAATCGCATTTTATATAAAATTTCATCGGAAGTCAAGTCCGTATCGTCCCACAAAAAATCGGCATTGCCCAATCCGGCATTGTGCGTAAACAAATCGCGCACGCGCAACTCCCGTGTCACATAAGGATCGTACAATTGAAAATCCGGCATGTGCTGTGTGACTTTATCGTCCCATTTCACCTTGCCTTCGTCCACCAGGATGCCCATCGCCGCGGCAGTCATGGCTTTGGTCGTGGAGCAATTGGCAAAAATGGTCTGCCCATCTACCTTTTCAGGCTTGCCCAATTCGCGTACGCCATACCCTTTTGAAAACAAGACTTTTCCGTCTTTGACGACCGTCACCGCTAAACCCGGCGCTTCCCACTGCTGCCGCGCTTGTTCGATGTAAGCATCCAGTTTTTGAATGGAAGCTGCATTGACCTGTGCGGATGCAGTAGCGTTATGCAAAAGGCTGATAACCAATGCTGTAAAAATGAATTTTACCTTTGTCATAATGTTGAAATGATTTTAAAATTTGCAGCAAGGGTCTGAATCAGCACTAACACCGTTGTAGAATTACTGAAAAACCTTGATTCAGCTACTTGTCCTATTACGACAAAAATAAGGATTCATCCGCTTTTTTTATAATAAGGTACAAATTACGTTGTCGGTTTTACTTAATCTTTCATTACAATACTCCACATGCCTCGCAAGTCGCCCTCCGCGTAGCCAATCGCTTGATCTTCAGGGTATAATTGTTGAATGACAGCGTAATTTTCCGGTGTCAAGGTTTCACCCAAGTTACCATGACATTTGGTACACAAAGCCTGAATGCCAATCGGCGCGTAAAACGCCACTTCGCCATTTTGCAATTGTTCTACAATTGGCGCAACTTGCTTATTACCAATCCATTGTGATTGAAATTGGCGGAAAATTTCCTGCTCGTGGGCGGTCATAGCGCTGTTTGGATTGCGCGGCTTGTCCGTCACCCGGCGAATGGTGGCATTGTGAATTTTTGACAAACTATCGGCGATTGGATAGGCTGCGAGGTTACAATATTGCACGGCATTTGGCACACCGCCTTCCTCCAGCGCTTTTTTGAGTTGGGTGCTCATGGTGGTTTGGGTGATAGCGGCTATTTCCAAGCCGCGCTCGCGGTAAGGCGTGGCGTCCCAGGCAGCAGTTTTGGGTGTATTGTTACAAGCGGCAGTTGCGAATAAGCCTGCAAATGTAAATAGTAAGAATTTGTTTTTCATAAGTTGCTCTTATTGAGATGATAACGGGCGAGCAAGTAGGGAAAGTGATTAGAATCAGCATTTACAAAATTTTAGAATGATCAGAATTTGATACATTTAAAACTATTCTGAAAATGCTGATTCTAACAATTACAATTATCTACGCTACGGCTTCCACCGCCGCATCAATCATTTCCTGCGGCAGTGTGGTCGGGCACACGTAGTCTGTTTTGGGCAGATTGGTCGGCTCAATGGCTTTCCAACCGCTTTGAATATCAATGACGTGGTCAAAACCCCGTGCTTTCAGAATCGACGCAAAAATCATCGAACGGTAGCCCCCCGCGCAATGAATGTGATACGTTTCATCGCGGTCGAGCTTGTCCATGTTGCTGTTGATAAAATCCAGCGGGTAATTCTGGGCATCGCTCAAATGATGCGACAAATATTCCGTCGGCTTCCGCACGTCAATGATGTGCTCAACTCCTTGATTTTCATAACGTTTTGCCAATTCTTCCGCTGAAATGGACTCAATCGTATCAATTGGCTTACCAGCTGATTTCCAGGCATCTATGCCGCCCTTCAGGTAGCCCAACGTATTGTCATAACCCACGCGAGCCAGTCGCGTCACCACTTCTTCGGCGCGATTTTCGTCACAAACGATGACAATCGGCTGTTGCAAATCCATTATTAACGCACCTACCCAAGGCGCAAAACTGCCGTCAATGCCGATAAAAATCGACCCAGGAATAAAGCCATCTTTGAAAACCTGCTCCTTGCGCGTATCCAGAATCAAGGCATCTTCACTTTCTACCATCGCTTCAAAAGCTTCAGGACTCAGCGGCACCGCACCTCGCTCGAGCACATGGTCAAAACTGTCATAACCCAATTTATTCAAAGCCGCATTTTTCGCAAAATATTGCGGCGGCGGCAGCAAGCCCGTGGCAACTTCCTTGATGAATTCCTCGCGGGTCATGTCCGCGCGAAGCGCGTAATTCGTGCGTTTTTGGTTGCCCAAAGTATCCCAGGTATCCTTGCTCATGTTTTTGCCACAAGCTGAACCCGCGCCGTGCGCCGGATAAACAATCACCTCATCGGGCAAAGTCATAATTTTATGCCGCAAGCTATCGAACAGCCAGCCCGCCAAATCTTCGGTGGTAATAGTGCCCGCCTTTTGCGCCAAATCAGGACGACCTACATCGCCAATAAACAAAGTATCACCGGTGAAGATGGAATGTGCTTTGCTATTTTCATCCAACAGCAGATAAGTCGTGCTCTCCGGCGTATGCCCGGGCGTATGCAGCACGCGGAAAGTCAGCTTTCCGAGCTTCAATTCCTCGCCGTCTTTAGCTTCGTATTTTGCAAATTCGGTTTTGGCGTTTGGACCATACACGATCGTAGCGCCGGTCTTCTGTGCCAAATCCAGGTGCCCCGACACAAAGTCGGCGTGGAAATGCGTTTCAAAAATATATTTTAATGTCGCACCGTCTTTCTCCAGCTTGTCCAGGTAAGGCTTCGTCTCCCGCAGCGGATCAATAATCACCGCTTCTCCCTCACTTTCAATGTAATACGCCCCCTGCGCCAGGCAGCCGGTATAAATTTGTTCAATTTTCATGGTTGTTCAATCAATTTATATGAATACATGAAACAATGTTCATATAATTTTAGTTTGATCTGCGCTGGCTGGATTAAAAAAAGCTATTTAATCTAGTTTCTTTAATAACTCCTTGATAATCAGTGTCAATTTTGGTTCTGCTTTTTCGACTACGGCAATCACATCTTCCAACGATACCTCCCGAATGATTTCTGGCGGATACGATTGATTGGACACGACCGACGCCACAAAAACCGGCAGCCCCATGTGCCGCGCCACCAACACTTCAGGAATGGTACTCATGCCCACCACATCTCCGCCGATTCGATTCAGAAAAACGTATTCTGCAGGCGTCTCCAGATTTGGACCTTGCAAGCCCACATACACCCCCTCGTGTGCGCGGATACCATGTTTTTCTGCTGTTTGTAAAGCTTTGGCATTCAATGTCCTGTCGTAAGTTTTGAGCATATCGGGGAAGCGCGGACCAAGGCGCTCATCATTTTCACCGCGCAATGGATTTTCGGCGTGCAAATTCACATGATCTTTGATAAAGACTAAATCGCCACCAAAAATATGTTGACTCGTGCTGCCTGCCGCATTGGAAATGAATAAATGCTGAATACCAAGAAATTTTAAAACCCGCACAGGAAAAGTCACTTGCTTCATCGAATAGCCTTCGTAATAGTGGAAGCGTCCTGCCATCGCCACAATCGGCTTGCCCGCCAGATGCCCAAATACCAATTGTCCTTTGTGACTTTGCACGGTAGAAACCGGAAAATGCGGAATATCTTTGTATGGAATGGTAGCAACGACTTCAATTTCGTTGGTCAAATTGCCCAAGCCCGTGCCAAGAATAATACCGTAATGTGGCTGAAAATCAGTTTGTTGTTGAATGAAAGCGACCGCTTCCTGAATTTGGTTGTAAAGCATATTTTATAGATACCAGATTAAGAGATGCCAGATGCCAGACGTGGCGAAAATCATAAAAAGTCATAGACTATCCTAAGAATCAGTGTACTATTTTTAATCTACCACTAAAGTTGCCCGATCCAATTCCTGTTGTCGAATTTGCTTCGGCAATTCCCGATATTCGTACTGCTGATTGCGCAATTGCGGCGTGAATCCTGCCTCCTGGATCGCTTTTTGGATGCCGTCTGCCGTGAATCGGAAATTCGCGCCCGCCGCCGACACCACATTTTCTTCGATCATAATACTGCCAAAATCATTCGCGCCCGCGTGCAGACACAACTGCGCCACCTGCTTGCCCACCGTCAGCCAGGACGCTTGAATGTTGATTATATTCGGCAACATGATTCGACTCATCGCAATCATGCGTACGTACTCATCGCCCGTCACAGTGTTGCGTGCTCTTTTTATTTTCCGTAAAATCGTATCCTCATCCTGGAAGGGCCAAGGAATAAAAGCCAGGAATCCTTTGGCATCCGCCGGTTTTTCGGATTGTACTTCGCGCATCGCCACGAGATGTTCCATCCGCTCCAGATTGGTTTCAATATGCCCGAACATCATGGTAGCTGAAGTCGTCAAACGCAGTTGGTGTGCAGCCCGCATCACATCGAGCCATTCCTGACCGCCGCATTTTCCTTTGGAAATCAAACGCCGCACGCGATCACTCAAAATCTCTGCACCGGCGCCCGGCAAGGAGTCTAAGCCCGCTTCCTTCAAGGATTTTAATACTTCGTAATGCGTTGATTTTTCGAGTTTTGTAATGTGTGCAATTTCGGGGGGACCGAGTGCGTGTAATTTTAAAGTGGGATATAATTCTTTTAATTGTTTAAACAAATCCACATAAAAACGCAAGCCTAAATCCGGGTGGTGCCCGCCCTGCAAGAGCAACTGGTCGCCGCCAAATTCAAACAGCTCGTCAATTTTCTGTTTGTACTCGTCAATCGAAGTAATGTAAGATTCTACGTGCCCCGGACGGCGGTAAAAATTACAAAATTTACAATTGGCGATGCAAACGTTGGTCGTGTTGGAATTGCGATCAATGATCCACGTCACCACATTGCCCGGCACATGGTGTTGGCGCAGCGCGCTGCCCACGTACATCAATTCAGCGGTGGTCGCATTTTCAAACAAAAACACACCTTCCTCCGCGCTGAGGAATTCGAGATTTAAGGCGCTATGCAATAAGTCGTTGATATTCATGTTGTTGAATTTAGCGGCAAGCTACGAGCTACCAGAAGCAAGCTTGCTTGTCACTTGTTTTTCACACAACAAAGATAGGAAAAGGCTGGTTTTGAAAAAACGGAATTATTTTCAATTTTCTCTGAAAGTTTAGAAAATTAAAAGCCTTTGTAAGAATGAACGAAATTTGTTAAATTTGGATTGTAAAAAGAAAAAGATATGACTATTGCAAGTGCTGATCGGGAGGTTTTAAAATCCGTCCTAGAAGAAATGCTTCAGGAAAAAAATTCTTTATTGAAAGAAGTAATTAAAGAAATTTTGGTTGAAAACCAAGTAATTGTATCTGATGAGCAAGCGGAACGGCGCAAGCGGTTGGAAGCAATTATTGAAGCTGATTTTAATGAATATGATGAAGTATTTAGAGCATTGGCATAGTCATGGAATACCTGCAAAAGGAAGAAATCATCTTCATCAATCGAAAAACCATTGAGCGGCACGGCGGAAATTTTGTTTCACCACATAATATTTTAAATGAAAATCCACTGGATTATGTGGTAGAAGCTGTAAGCGCCGAAATGTTTGGCGAGCCATTGTATCCTGAAATTTGGGACAAAGCGGCGGTTTATTTTCATACGATTATCACCGGACATATTTTTCAGGATGGCAATAAAAGGACGGGGTTGGAAACAGCATTAGCATTTTTGAAATTAAATAATGCAAAGCTCAATGAAAATTTGGTAAAGGTTGAGAGTGAAGGTAAAATCATTCCAACAATGGGGAATTCGTCCAATCAAATTTTAATTAACTTTACGCTAGAAGCGGCATCTGGTTTGTTGTCATTAGATGATTGTAAAGTCTGGTTTAAAGAAAATATTTTTTTCACTATCCCAGAAGTTGAATACCCATGGATTTAGAATAAAGCTTAACGCATCTTTTTCCCCTTTCTTTTGTTACCTACCAAATGTGTTTTTTAAAATCAGCACATTGGCAAATCGGCAAATTAGCACATCAAAATGAAAGATTACACCATTATATATGTCTATGACGCGCTGTGCGGCTGGTGCTATGGCTTTAGCCCTGTGATACAGCAGTTGCAGGAAAAGTATAAAAAAGAGATGGATTTTACGGTGCTGTCGGGGGGGATGGTCACGGGCGCGCGCATAGGACCGGTGGGTGCCATCGCAGGCTACATCAGCGAAGCGTACAAAACAGTGGAGGAACATACCGGCGTGAAATTTGGCGAAGGATTTTTGAATGGCATTTTAAAAGAAGGCAAGGCGATTTTTAATTCGGTGCCACCGAGTCGGGCGCTGACGGTTTTTAAATCCTACCAACCAGAAAATGCCGTGGCGTTCGCGAGCACTTTGCAAAAAGCGATTTATTTTGATGGCATCGAGCCGGAAAATTGGGAAGCGTATGGCAAGTATGCAGCGCAGTTTGGCATCGAGCCGAAGCACTTTGTTTTTCAAATGCAGCAGAATAAATTTGTAGATGAAACGGAAGAAGAATTCAAACAAGCGGCAGCTTGGGGCATCCAAGGATTCCCAAGTGTGATTATGGCTACGCCGGAGAAAAAATTATATATGATTGCCAGAGGGTATAGACCATTTGAGCAGATGGATGAAATTGTGCAGCAAGTTTTGAGTGAAAAGGTGAACGGGTAACTGGGTAATAAAAAAGGATGTCATCTCTAAATAAGACAACATCCTTCTAATCAATTCTATCTACATTCTTAAATTACATCATTTGTCCAGGGGCGCTAAGTGATTTTTGACGGTCCATTCGCCAATTTTTTGTCCCAATTCCAATCCTTTTTCGCAAGAGAATCGGAAGTGAATGCCTGCCAGCACGCGCGATTCGGCGTTTTCATTGGCAGCTTGGGTAAAGCTTTTGAACGTGCGAGCTGAACCCGGTGCCGTAGAAGATTCAAAGGTGAATGCCACATTGTCGCCCAATATTTGCGCTAACACCGTTGCAGCCGCGTTTCCAAGGGCGCTGTGGGTGGACGGATAGTCGTGCACCGGCGGCGTTGGCTCGCTGGGTTCCCATTGCAAATCGGCAGTCGTATTCGGATTGCCATCAATATCGGCGCGGCGAATAGCAGTGTACGGTCTCCAGAAATTGTAATAAAATTTAGAATCCCAACCAGCGATGTATGCGTCTGCCAACGCCATATCCACGAGCGCAAAAAGTCGAGCGGTTTCCCACAAATTCAATTTTTTCGTCTTCAAAGCAGCGGTAGTTACGCGATTCCAGCCCATTTCAGAAAATTCGTACCAGAACTTTGCAATTAAAGTCTGCTCAGCGCTGCGGCTCGGGCTATCTTTTTGTCCGATGTTTTTTATTTCATTGAAATCCTGCGCGTATTTTTCACTCGTCATTGCCGGAAACGGCTCGATGCGGAACTGATCTGCTTTTTGCAAAGCAAAGGTCGGCATGGTTTTCCATTGCGGTGCGAACACAAAATCAAACGGCGGAACGGCTTGATAAATGCCTGGTTCTGAGGACACTGGAATCGTACCAACCGGATCATCAAATGCTTTGTCGTTTTGACGCAAAGTCAAGATAGCTGTTGCTGCCTTCTTCCCCAATGCAATGCCTCGGGTTTTTGCATTTCCTTCTGCTACTTTTGCCAGCGATGCTTGCAGTCGCTCGTCGAGCATTGGTTTTTGCTGTGGAAAGGAGCCTACCAATACTTCATAAGCGGCGCTTGCTGCGGCGGCAATTGGGTCGGCTTCGGTGTCTTTCTGATGAAATGCGTAAGTCTGGTACTTCGATACAATGGCGTTCAGGGCGTCGTGCATGGCAAGGTGCGTCATCGCATTGATGCGGGAAGCTAGCAACGAGTGCTGGTACGTAGGACCGCCCATGGCTTCGAGTGCAACGGCGTTCCAATCGAGGATAACCTGATTAGAATACTTCGCCAATTCTTGGTCTTGCTCTGGCGCGGTGATTGCGTTGGTTTCTTTACAAGCGGTAAATCCCACCAGTAGCATTAGTAATGCAACAAAAAAACGAATGGTTTTCATGTGTCGAGTGATTTTGATTTTAAAAATAAAATAGAGTCGTGGTGATTTTGATGACACAAAGGTAGGGGCATTGCAAACGACGTGCTTTGCCAAAACGGAGGAAGACTTATCCAAAAGGGATTTTTCAAAGTGGGAAGTTGGAAGTAGAAAGTTGGAAATTGCTGTTAGCACTCAGCGTGCTAACAGCAATGATGCTACCTAACTGCGCTTGGCGCGAAGCCATAAAAATTGCGGAAAGCTTTTGAAAAATTGGCGGTGGAGCTGTAGCCTACTTCAAAAGCGACATCGGTAATCATACGGTCGGATTGCAACAACATTTCGCGGGCGTGCGACATGCGCTTTTCCTGCACGAGCTTCATCAGGCTGGT
>CAZFBN010000115.1:0-18343 GCA_964517145.1 uncultured Saprospiraceae bacterium | reverse complement strand
CATAACTTTGCCCCGACTGGATGTGTATTTACACAAAACTCGTCTGTATTTAAATGGAAAGCGTCTGTATTTGCCAGGAAATGATATTACTTTGCCCAAATATCAAAATACTTTGTCCGGATATTATTTGTTTTTGACCAGAAAGGAGGTGTTTTACACCAAAAGGCGCATGTTTAAAAGGAAAATGGCATTTGAAAAGCACCTGCTACAAAAATCGCAGTAAAGTAATAAAACCTAAATATTTATTACATCGATGTTACGTTTATTCAATTTTTAGAAATTGAGTAAACGTAGCATCGTTTTCCCCACCCTATCTTTTTAGGAGGCTGTACCGTAGGGCAATGCTGCCAATGTTTGCATGAACCGCTCCGTTTCTGCCAGGGCGACGAGCACGCGCAGGTAGTGCCGGATGTCATCATATGAAAGCGCACGCCCGCGCCGATCTTTGAGCCATTTTTGGGCGGGCTGGTAGCCGCCAATGTAAAAATTCCAGACAGCGGCGGGTACGGCGTCAAAGTATTGGGTGTCGTTGATATAAACCTTCCCGCTGTCAACCGAGTGACTCGCTTCAAGCGAGTTACTCGCTGGCGAGGCAAACTGCGGATACCCCTTGGCGACCTCATTCTCTCCCCTGCCGAGGTACCGATGCCGCGTGTCGTCGAGCGCGGGATGCTCCAGGAGGTGCAGACTGACCAATTCCTTGCCAATAGCTGCCAATGCCCAAAACGCTGCCGCATCCGCCGGGTAAGGAATACGCGGGAAGTCAATCTTCAGGAATTCTTTGTAGCGCTCGCGGTAGCCGGGGTGGTGCAGCACAGCGTAGATGTAGCGCAGGAGATCTTCGGGGGCTACCGAGTAACGCGCTTGAAGCGAGTTATTCGGTTCGGAAGCGATGTAATCACTCGAAGTGATGACATCGCTAAACGCTGCGGCGTCCGGGGCGTAGGCAAGCCCGATGCGACGGGCAAAATCTTCCACCAAAGCACGGTCGAGATTGGGAACACGGGCGGGCGTGGGGTCAAGCGCGGAGGGTGTGGGGTAGAGGTAGAGGGGGAAAGTCATTCCACCTCCCCTATAATATAAATTAAAATCGGTGATTTGATTTGTAATAAAAACTAAGTTCCATTGCATATCGCCTACTACTTGACCTTGTCTTCCTACAACTATTCCCAAATTATCTTTGTCCAAAAAATTTCTCATAACTTCTCGACGACTTCTTTCAATAAATACATTATCATAGTATAAAAAACGATTATCAAAAGGTCTGTAACTAAATGGCTGAATAAAATTATTGTCAAATATTGCTTTCTTCTTGACTTCGGATATTTTCCAAGATTGATTTTCATTCAATGCATATTTATCTTTGGCTTCAACCGGATTTTCAATTTTTAAAAAATCTTGAATTCTATTTGATAGAATTGTGCTATCACTATCAATCACAAACTCATCTCTTGAAGTTACAATTCCAACAGAGTTTGTTTTGAATAATTCAGGTATTATAAGTCCTTGTTCATATTCTTTTTGTACGTCAAAATCTTTTCCAACAAAAAAATAATGTGGCTTCTGTGGTTGGATTTTTTGAAAATCGACTTTGGCTAATGGATGATTCCAGAAGTATTCGTATTTGTTTTCTCGTTTGCCATATAAGTCAATTGCAAAAATATCCGCCAACGCATTTTTCTCTTTTTCTTTTTGTGCTTTTGTTTTAATCGCTAAAATAATCGCCACACCCTGCTGAATATCAAATACATTCTGGTCAGCGCTGCCGTCGGGCGCGGTTTCTTTCTTTTTGGCATTGCCATGCAAATCAAGAATGTAAATTTTATCAAAGGTTTGCAATAGATGCCAGCGCATACCCCGGAAGGTAGGATTGTCGAGGTAACTATGATTAGTGATGAAAGCTAAAATACCTTCACCGTTCTTCTCTACAAAGTGTTCGCCATAGCGAATAAATTTAACGTAGTCATCATTCAACCATTTGGGATTCTTTTCTTGCAATTTGCCACCGCCAGGTTCTTGTTTGTAAGCACTTAACAAATTTTCAATCCACGCACCATTATTGGCAGAGTGTCCACTATACGGCGGATTCCCAATCACTACCATAATCGGCATTTCGCGTTTCACTTTGGAGGCTTGGCGGCTCTCGTCGGCGATGAAGGAAGCGAAGAGCGAGTGGTAGTCTTTGTCGTGTTTTTCCAGGCTATTGGTGAGATAGACCTTTAGGCGTTTGGTGGGGTCTTTGGGTTGGTAGCCGGTGTCGCGCAGGAGCAGGTCGAGCTTGAGGTGGCACATGGCGTAGCTTGCCATCAGCAGTTCGAAGCCGTGCAGGCGGGGCAGCAGGTCGCGCTCCACGTAGTCACTCCAGATGCCGGGCATCGAGCTAAAGCGGGTATTGTAGAGGTGCTTGATGACTTCGCTGAGGAAAGTGCCCGTGCCAGTAGCGGGGTCGAGTACTTGCACGCGGTGCACGAGTTCTTTGCCGCGCTTTTGGTTATCGGCTCGGCGGCGGTCGGTACCTTGGGCTACGGTTTCTATTTCTACCTTGCTGGTGTCTGCGAGTCCGTCTTTGAGGTTAAATTCGGTTTTGAGGAGGTCATCTACGGCTCGGACGATAAAGTTGACAATGGGTTCTGGGGTATAATACACGCCGCGGCTTTTGCGGAGTTTGGGGTTGTACTCCGCCAGAAAGGTTTCGTAGAAGTGGATAACGGGGTCGTTGCGCTGGGTCGTCTTGCCGAAGTCCTGGAGGAGTTCTTTCACATTGGTATGGAGGAATACGGTGGCAAGTTCATCTACAATCCACTCGATGCGGGTGTCGATGTCGTACCCGGCGACGTAGTGAAAGAGCTGCCGCAGGAAGGGATTGCTCTTGGGAATGAGGTTGGCGGCTTCCTGTCGGCTGAAATTGTCAATAGTGTCGTCGTGCAGCCGCGCAGCGAACATACCGTAGGCAATGGTTTGGGCGTAGAGGTCGGCAAATTCGGCGTGGGTGATGTCTTTGAGCAAGGTGTCTTGAAAAGCTTCGTATTGCTCTTGCAGACTTCTATTTTGCTCGTCTTCGGTTTCCAGGGCGTTGTAGAGAATTTCCTGGAGCAGGCGGGCTTTGGCTGCCATCATCTGCGCGAGCTTTTCGGCGCTTTTGATGGTTTGCCCGGTGAAGCTGCCAAAGTTTTGGAGCAGGGTGATGAATTTTTGCCAGACGTCCTCTTTGAATACGAGTCTGCCTTTGGCATCTACGTCCGCCAGGCGAATGTCTTCGATGAGTTGGTTATTACGGAAGAAAAGGAAGCGCACATAATCGGTGAGAATTAAATTGTCCAAACTCTCGCGGTAGCGTTGCAACTGGCTGCTTTTGGCGGTTTTGTCGAGGGCGTCGCCGAGGTCTTTCGCTTCGATGAACCCGACCGGGATGTTATTGCGGGTCAGCACGTAGTCGGGCGCACCCGCAGCAATGCGTTTGGGTTCGTTGATGGCGTTCACGCCAGGCAGGGTGTGCTCCACCAGGTCTTTGAGGTGCGAGCGGTAACTGTGTTCGGTGGCGCTGCCGCTTTTGTATTCCGTTGCGATTTTTTCGAGGTACTGGGTAAGGGTCATGTGTTGGTATTTTTTGTAGCGGCGCGCTTCAGCCGCCGGCCTTTTATGACTACTACGGCGACTAAAGGTCGCCAGTACAATAAAGGCTTAGGAAATCTTGAAGATTTCCTAAGCCTCGGGGCGAAAATTACAACATTGTATGGACATTTGTGCCACCCTTATCGGGTTTCCATGCTTTTTTTAACCGATGTGCTATCATTGTAACAGCCCGCTGGGCTTCTGTATGGGTATGCACAAAAACCCGGAGGGTTGGAATAATGATAGCGCTTCGTGCCGCTGGGAAGCAACCCTGTAAGGGTGACACCTAAGGCTTTTGAGGTTTCCTTGCGAAATTTCGCCGAATCATTGTACCTTAGCGGGTATGAGTGTGAAGACGCAGAATGAACGCATTATTTTTGGGTTGAAGCTGAAGCAGTTGCGCCAGGCGAGCGGGAGGTCGTTTGCGGAGTTGGCGGAGCAGGTGGGTATGTCGGTGTCGTATCTGAATGAGATCGAAAAGGGGAAGAAGTACCCGAAGGAGGACAAGATACAGGCGCTGGCGGCGGTGCTGGGCACGACGGTACAGGATTTGACGTCGATGGAGCTGGATAAGTCGCTGGAACCGGTGACGGAGTTGCTGCAATCGAACTTTTTGAATGAGCTGCCGCTGGATATGTTTGGTATTGAGCTGTCGAAGGTGGTGGAAATTATAGCGAGTGCGCCGGCACGGGTGGGGGCGTTTATTTCTACGCTGCTGGAAATTTCGCGGAATTATGCGCTAAAGGAGGAGAATTTTTATTTTGGGGCGCTGCGGAGTTATTTAGAACTGCATAATAATTATTTCCAAGACATTGAGAACGAGGTAGATCGGTTTTGTAATTTATATCAGGTGCCGATGGAACGTCCGCTGTCGGTGGAGTTTTTGAAGAAGCTGCTGGAAGAAAAGTTTGGCTACAAAATTGTGGAAAATGGGCTGGATGCGTACCCAGAATTGGGCAATCTGCGAGCATTGTACATCCCAAAGACCCGGCAGTTGCTGCTCAACAGTCATTTGTCTGCCACACAGAAGATTTTTCAGTTTGGAAAAGAACTTGCCTTTACTACGTTGGATATGGGCGAGCGTGCGCATACCTCTTCGCTGATGCGCGCCAATACGTTTGAGGAAGTGTTGAATCATTCTAAAGCGACGTATTTTTCGGTGGCGCTGTTATTGCCTTGCACTACGTTTGTGCAGGATGTGCAGCGTTTCTTTCTGATGGAATCGTGGGACGGGGAAGCGTTTTTGCAGATTATGAAAAAGTATGACGCGACGCCGGAGATGTTTTATCATCGGCTGACGAATGTGTTGCCGCACTTTTTTGGGTTGGATAAGCTCTTTTTCCTTCGGTTTTCGCACGATCCGCTTTCGGATTTGTTCGAAATTGACAAGGAATTGCACCTGAGTAGGAGGCATCATCCGCATGGGAATGGGTTGCTGGAGCATTATTGTCGGCGCTGGGTGGCGATTTCTTTGTTGCAAGATTTGAATCAAATGCAGCGGGAAGGGAAGTTTGTGAGTACGATTGTGCGGGCGCAGCGCTCGCGCTACATCGATACGGAGGATGCATATTTGAGCATAACGATAGCGCGTCCCTCCTACCCTTCGCCGAACCGGAATGTGAGTGTGACGCTGGGGCTATTGATTAACAAGGATTTACAGGAAAAAATACGATTTTTGAATGATCCTGCCATTCAATTGCGCGAGGTGAATAAAACCTGTGAGCGTTGTCCGCTGACGGATTGTACGGAACGCGCCGCGCCGCCGGTGGTGGTGGAAAAGCGCGAGCAATTGCGGCAGATACAGCATCGGTTGAAGGAATTGATTGGGGATAAGGGAATAGGGTGATAAGAGAATAAGATGATAGGGGCATTAATTACATTGACAGGTAAATATAATTCAGACTATGAAAAAATTATCATTATTCATTACTTCTTTTATTTTTATAATAGCGACATCATTTGCACAGAAAAATATTACACTGGAAGAGGTTTGGGCGAGCAATACCTTTGCGGCAAAGGCAGCGCCGGGCTTCAATTTTATGAATGATGGCAGGCATTATACCTTGCTGGAGGGCAGTAAAATACAACAGTACGACCTGACGACCGGCAAACTGGTGCAGACTGTCCTGGATGCGGTTGCATTGAGCGGCAATGGCGGTTTTAATGGGCAAGTGCAGGATTATGCGTTCAGCGCTGATGAGCAGAAAGTGCTGATAATGTCGGAGTTGGAGCCATTGTACCGGCATTCGTACAAAGGGAAATATTTTATGTATGATCGGCAGGCAAAAACGGTAAAACCGGTCTTTGAGAAAGGAAAAATCAGCCTCGCATTCTTTAATCCGCAAGGCACAAAGGTCGCTTTTGTCTTTGAAAACAACCTGTACATCAAGGATATAGCTACGAATGAGACCAAACAAATCACTTCGGACGGCGAACTGAATAAAATCATCAACGGTGGCATGGATTGGGTGTATGAGGAAGAATTTGCGCTGACGCAAGGCTACCAATGGTCGCCCGATGGGCAGCATTTGGCATTTTATCGATTCGATGAAAGCGCGGTGAAGGAGTTTACCATGACGATGTATTACAATGAATTGTACCCGGATTATCAAACATTTAAATATCCGAAGGTAGGCGAAACCAATTCGACGGTGACCATTCATGTGTATGATGTAAATAGCGGCAAAACAATTACAGCCAATGCCAATCCAGAAGCAGATCAGTACATCCCGCGCATTTATTGGACGCCTGATTCTAAACAATTGTGTATTTTGAGAATGAATCGTCTGCAAAATCAACTGGATTTTCTGCTGACAGATGTGACGAACGGCGCGATGGAAAAGATTTTTATGGAAATCAGCAAGCGGTACATAGATGAAGCCGTTTTGGATAATATTATTTTTTTAAAAGACGGTCGTTTTTTATTCACCAGCGAGCGCGACGGCTGGCGGCACCTTTATTTACATGATATAAATGGTAATAAATCGCAACAACTCACGCAAGGCAATTGGGAAGTGAGCAATGTGTATGGCGTAGATGAGCGCAATAAAATGGTGTACTATCAGGCGGCAGAAAGGTCTCCGCTGGAGCGTCAAGTATTTGCGCTGACCTTAGATGGGAAAGCCAAGAAGGCACTTGCAAACGAGAAAGGATGGAACAACGCGACCTTCAGCAGCACATTTGACTACTATGTATTAAATCATTCTACCATCAATACGCCACCGACGTATGCTGTATATGACCGCAGCGGTAAGGAAATACGTGTGGTGGAGAACAACAAGGCGTTGCAGACGAAGATGAGTGAGTATAAGATGTCGAGTGCCGAATTTTTCAAATTTAAAACAAAGGATAATGTCGAACTAAATGGTTGGATGATAAAACCTACTAATTTTAACGCCACGCGTAAATATCCGGTGCTGATGTTTGTGTATGGCGGTCCGGGTAGCCAGCAGGTGACGGACGCGTGGAAAGGTGCGAATTATTTTTGGTTTGAAATGCTGGCGCAGCAAGGCTTTTTGGTGGCGTGTGTGGATAATCGCGGCACGGGTGGTCGCGGCGAGGAATTCAAAAAGATGACTTATTTACAACTGGGTAAATATGAAACGATTGATCAGATTGAAGCAGCGAAATACCTTGGTAGTCAAGCTTTTGTAGATAAAAATCACATTGGTATTTTTGGCTGGAGTTATGGTGGTTACATGTCTTCTTTATGTATTTTAAAAGGCAATGAAATATTTAAGGCGGCTATTGCAGTGGCACCGGTGACCAACTGGAAATGGTATGATAGTATTTACACGGAGCGTTACATGCAAACGGAAAAAGAAAACGCCGATGGCTATCGGGATAACTCGCCGGTGAATTTTGCCGACCGTTTGAAAGGAAATTATTTGCTGGTGCATGGCATGGGCGATGACAATGTGCATTTTCAAAATACGGCAGAAATGGCTAATGCCTTGATTAGCGCCAATAAACAATTTGATACTTATTTTTATCCGAATCGCAATCACGGCATCGCCGGTGGTACGACGCGGCTGCATTTATATACTAAAATGACTAATTTTTTGAATGCTAATTTGAAGGTAAATGATCCGGCACCTGTAAAACCGGGCATTCGTGAAAGCTTGAAAAAGACGCCGACTAAAATCGAAGGCATTAAACAATAAAAATATCATATTGCTGGTGTAAAATGATAGATTTTACATCAGCATATCACTTAAACTCCGTTGAATATGATTTTGACTAACACAGATTACATTCCTGGAAGAGAAGTGCTGGAAGTGATTGATATTGTGCGCGGTAGCACGGTACGAGCGCGGCATCTTGGACGCGATATTGTGGCAGGCTTGAAGCAAATCGTTGGCGGTGAAATTTCGGAATACACCAAGCTTTTAGCGGATGCGCGCGAAGAAGCCATAGATCGAATGATCGCTGACGCGGAACGAATTGACGCAGATGCTATTATAAATGTGCGTTTTTCTACTTCCAATGTAATGCAAAATGCTGCGGAGGTGTTGGCGTATGGCACAGCGGTGAAACTAAAGTAAAAGTTGGAAATGTGAAATGTGAGATTTGAAAAGCGGAACTTTTTAATGCTTTTTCACATTTCATATTTCACAACTCAAATTTATACGATGGCGGAGAAGAAACCGAAAAAGATAGAAATTGTGAACCGGAGAGCGGAGCACGAGTATTTCCTGACCGAAAAATTCGAGGCGGGTATTGCATTGTGGGGCACCGAAATCAAGTCCATTCGCAGTGGCAAAGTTAACCTGACGGATGCGTATTGCACGTTCGATCATGGCGAACTCTATGTGCGTCAATTGTTTATATCAGAATATGAAAATGGCACGTATGCCAATCATGAGCCTCGCCGCACGCGGAAATTACTTTTGCATGGCAGGGAATTGCGCAAGCTCGAACGCAAAGTAAAAGAGCGGGGTTTTACGATTATCCCCTACCGGATGTTCCTTTCCGAACGAGGTTTTATTAAGTTAGAAATAGCGCTTGCTGAAGGTAAAAAGTCTTACGATAAGCGAGAGACGATTAAAGCCAAAGAAAATAAACGCGAGTTGGATCGGTTGAAGAAGATTAAATTATGATGTGCCTGTAGTAAAATTTGATAATAGATTTATAAAATTTGCGTGTTATTTATCATTTAGATTCCAATCATAATTTAAATATTCTATTTTGGTATCTTTAGTAATTTTTATATCAGAATACTGATTAATAAAATCGCGTACAGAATCAAAATCAAATCTGTACCAACTAAATATGGATGATAATTGCGCCATTTCAGATGTAATGTTATTGCGTACTTTATCATTAAGAAAATTTCGGACAGCTTGATCCAATTGAGCATTCAAATGATCGGCGGTGTAAGCTCGATTTTGCAGTTTTGGGCAGGAAATGGAAGCACAGTTGACAGCAGCGTGAATGCGTGGGTCTTTAAATACAGGGCGAATGATGCCATGTTCAATATTATTCAAATCATAAGTGCGGTCTTCAATTTTTATAAATTTAATATCCCACACTGTATTTACAAAAGGAATGCCTTTTTTAATGTCTTTAATACTTGGGGTTGGATAATGATCCATGATTAATTTTATGGTAAAAGCATTATATGCGTTGATCCAGTATGCCAGTTGCTCCGCTTTGCTCCAATTTTTATTATTCGGATGATTTTTACTTAATAAGTTGAGGTATTCATTTACTTTCACACTATCTTTTATAAAACCTTTATAATCCACTTTACCTTCTTCTGTGACGTGCGCACGCAGCAGACCGTCCCAGCGCTCATGGCTCACCGGATGTGAGTTGGACGTATAATCGCTTATTTTACATGCTTTTGACACAAACAATAAAGGTAGTAGGGAGATAAAAAGGAACAAGGCTCGCATAGAAAATTTTTATAACTATACGAGTCAAAAGTAAAGAAAAGTTCGAATAGGAAGATCGGGAATTGATTGTTTTGTCGCTGGGCGGATTAATCATTCAAGCGCACCCGCACCCCAGCGAAAATAGACATCGTATTGATGCGATCCTTATCGGGTCCAATGCCTTGCGTAAAATAATTCAGTGAATGATGATACGTCGGCTGTGTAAAGATACTCCAGCGCCCGGTAATATATCGTTCCAAGCCAATGCTCACGTTGCCGCTGATGTAGCCATTTTGCCAAAGAGCGCCGCCATCGAGCCAGCCGCCTGGCAGCGGTTGTTCTGGAGCGTAGTTTTGATCGGGACGAGGCAAGGGTCGAGGCAGGCTCGGATCAAAGGCATTTGCATCCGCATAATAATAATTTGTTTGAAGATTTACCTGCAATGCAAAACCCATCGTGGTGTAAGCCCGCCATTTATCATGGTAAATAAAATTATACCGAAAATATAATGGCAATTGCACCATATTTAGTTCGATGTAGCGCAAGCCCTCGCCTTCGTAAGAAGGATCGAAAAAAGAGCCCCCAAGATACACAATCGGGCGAGGTTCATATTTTTTTGCCATATAAACAGCGCCACCGCCGATTTCCCAGCGCCCAAAGTCCAAGCCAGCCGTAATACCGCCGCTGTACCCCGGTGCATAGCGCAGCCATTTGTCGTAAATTTGATCCTCACCTACGCTTTTAGGCGTAATCACTTGATTGTAATCTCCTCCACCAAACATACTGACCACCCAAGCAGAACGAGGTTTGATTGGACTCACCAATTCCACATAACCAGGTTGCCCGTTGTACTCCAATTCTGACAACATAATTTGCTCCAACGCATTCATCAACTCCAGCCTTTGAGGCACAACCTGTTGAATATCAGCGGGCGTGCGATTTATGTTCTCCTTCAGCGAAATTTCTTCCTGAATGGATTTCGGTTTTAGCATTGCCGATTTTGGTAATGTTGGACTGGTGGAAGCTACTTTTTTAGCAGCCGCTTCAGCAGTACGTCCTACCATTTCATCCGCAGCATTGACTTTAAAAGAAGACGCAGCACTTTGATTTACAACACCATACGCATCATTAGTTACATTAGTTTCTTCTTCAGTTGCTGCTGTTTGGAGTTGTGCTTGATTAGGAGTTGTATTGTTAGAATGATCGGATTCACGATGCGGTGAAAGCTTGGGGTGTTGCGTTTCTTCCTGAGTAGCAATCGGTTGGGAAGCAATAGCAGCATCCCAGGTGTTGGTTGGAAACTGTTGTGATACTACTAATAACAACAACAAGATCAACGAAACTTCCATTAATTTGTGCAAAAGTACATTGCGACGCACATCCATTTGTTCGTCCAAACGAGCCGCCAACTTATCCCAATGTGCCACCTGAGCACCAGCTTTGATCTGATGCAATTTATCGAACACCACTTCGTCCATGGCTTGGTTTTCCGCTATTGCAACGCCCGCCTCTTCGGCGTCCAGCAAATGCTCGAATTGCGCCCAGTGTTGAGGATTGTATTCAACCCGAAGTTGGTTCAATTTGTCTTTGACAATGTGGTCCAGTTGGTCACTCTTCTTCTTCTTCATAGCCGTAAAATCTCGACGACAGAATTTCTTTCAGTTTCATTCTAGCTTTCACCAGGTTAGAACGGGAGGTACTCTCCGTAATACCCAGAGAATCAGCAATTTCCTTATGCGAATATCCTTCAATAACATACAGGTTAAAAACCACCCGATAGGCGGGAGACAGTTGCTGCACAGCTTCCAGAATTTCCTGTTCACTGCATTGGCTCACGGCATCGGCTTCCTGGCTGCTTAAATCAAACGCTTGTTCCAGGTCTTCCGTACGGCGGCGGATGCTTTTTCGGTAATAGTCTATAGCAGTGTTTACCATTATTCGCCGAATCCACGACGCTAGCGAGGTGCCCGGCTGATATTTTCCGATGTTATTAAAGACCTTGATAAACCCCTCGTGCAAAATGTCCAGCGCATCCTCCTCATGGTTGGCATAGCGCAGGCACAAACCCATCATGCTGCCATAATACTCTTCGTATAGCAACTTCTGTGCCCATCTTTCCTTCTTAATGCAGGCTTTTATAAGGTCACGCTCTTCGTATTGCAAGTGCAAGGCGACATCCATGTATAAACCTTTTACCAAAGGTAACAGAATTATGCCAATTATCCAAACCTCTACTCCTTCCCTATCGCCTTACGAAGAGAACGTTTTGGTACATCTGATAGCTGCCTGACAAACTGTAAATTTTACACTTTCTGATTGAACCTATTGCCTTACTTCTATTCCGAGTAACGCAAGGGGTAGGGATAAGTTACAAAAAAGAAGAAGATTTATATTATTTTTTTTTTAAATAAAGGTTTGAGAATGCTATTCTTCCACCTATTCAATGTGGCAGCATTGTATAGCGACTTGAATGCTGAACAAAATTACATCTGAGTACAACCTTCCCTGAACAAACTGCTTGCTTATTCCATATTTTATCATTGTTGAGCCCCATCCGCTCAAATAAAAAACTTGTACCAACATGAAATTTCAACCTTCATTTTTGTAAAGTTTCCGACAAAAAATTACTACATTTACAAAAAGGAAGAATTTTAATTCAAAAATCAAAACAAAACGAAATGAACACCAACCGCATTCTACTTGCCGGCATCGCCGGAGGAGTCACTTTTTTCCTCTTGGGTTTTCTGGTTTATGGCATGCTACTCATGAAATTTTTTGCTGCCAACCAAGGCACTGCACAAGGTGTTATGAAAGACCCGCCTGAAATGTGGGCACTTGCCGTGGGAAATCTTGCCTGGGGTTTTCTGCTCGCCATTATCTTTGGACGTTGGGCAGGTATCAAAACTTTTGGCACGGGCGCTCGCGCAGGTATCGTCATTGGCGCGCTGATGTCAGCTACTTACAATTTTAATGCACTGGGCACCACCAACATTACTACCCTTACTGCGGTACTGGTGGACATTGTCGTGTTTGCCCTTATGAACGCCATTATCGGTGGCGTGGTAGGCGCTATGCTGGGAAGAGGCAAAGCTTAACGAACAAAGGGGACCATCGGTCCCCCAGCCATTCTTTTTTGAGTACAATTTTCTTTCCTTACACTCCCTCCTTCCCATAATGCCGTTGCACGAACCACGAAATCGGCAACCCAATGCATACCATCAGTATGCCCATGCCAATCATCGCTTGCAGATCGAACTGCAAAGGACGAGATGGCACGTTCGACAGCGGCACGATGATCCAATTCATCAGCAGCCAGACGGCAACGCCGTACAACAATCCATTTAAAATCCAGTTCGTAGATACTTTTCAGATCAGGGGATAAGCCAGGAAGAACAGGACCGTCCATCCGAAGGCGATAATAAAATGAAACAACAAGCCCTGCAATGCTATACCGGTGCCGCCCTGAAATGCATCGGTTCCCCAAACGCCGCTGGCAACATAGCGCAGCACCTGCACAGGCGTCGTGCCACGCAACAAATAAGCATGGATACACGCCGCCGAAATATCGAGCGTACCCGCCAATAAACCTGCTTGTACAATGGTACTCCCGGCACTGCGGGAGGGTGTCAGTTGGTAAGAAGTGGACATGAGTTAGGTGATTTTAGAAATGAAGGTAAATACATTAATTGTCCTCAAATGTAAATAAAAGCTTCGATAAAGATAGACAAAACAAATAACGCGGAACCACAAGGATAAAATCACTGCGTTTATCCGTGTGGTCCGCGTCATTCGCGTTGCAATTAGGGCATGTTTGGCAATTTAAAAGTGCATTTAGACTTCCAAAGTTTTAAAAACTTCGGAAGTCTTATTTTTACTTTTAAAACACCAGGGTCGTAATCGAATGTGGCAAGCTGCTCGTGTTGGCGGCTTTGCCCTTCACCCAGAGGCGGTAATCCACTTTGGTATCTCCGAGGTTCAACACAATGACTGCAATGGTGCCGTCAGGATTTTGGAAGGCGGTGGTTTGCAGTTGGTCGCGGTTAGAAGAGCTTATGATGCGCTTCGCGCCGGGTTGGATGAACTTGGAGAAATGACCGATGTAATAATAGGAATTCATATAATACAATTCTCCCGTAGCGGTGTTGCCATGAATGGGCGCAAAACAGAAATTTTGAACATGATTGGGTCCGCCGGTTTCATCGAGGAGGATGTTCCAATCTGTCCAGCCCACTGAACCATTGTTGAAGTCGTTAACCATGCTCTTGCCGTATGCTTCCCCCCACTGCCACTGATATACATTGTTCAGGTTGAATGGATAAGTGCAACCTTCTGTAAAAAGCAGGTTCTTGTCAGGAAAACTTTCCTGCACGCGTTTTACATTTTCAAAGTTGTCTGGTGCGTACCAGTGGAAGCCAGTGCCCCACACGTATTTTGCAGCAGCCGGATCGTTCAGCACGGTACTGGCGCGCTGGTACATTAAATCGCGATTGTGGTCCCAAATGATGATGTTCTTTTTGCCTAAGCCTTGTTTGGCGAAGGTAGGACCCAGAAACAGCTTGACAAAATCGCGCTCGTCTTCGTCCGTCCAGATGCAGGACTCCCAGGTTTGGGTTGCCATCGGCTCGTTTTGTACGGTCACGCCCCAGATCGGGATACCCTGCTTTTCATAGGCTTTGATGAATTGTACAAAATAATTTGCCCAGGTTTGCCGGTATTCGGGCTTGAGTTTGCCACCGCGCAGCATGTTGTTGTTTGTCTTCATCCACGCGGGCGGACTCCAGGGGCTGGCGTACATCGTCAATTTGCCGCCGGCTTGAGCTATCGCGGCTTTGATGAGTGGAATGCGGTATTGCTCGTCGTGTTTTACACTAAAGCTTTTGAGTTCGGCGTCGTTGTCATTTACATAGGTGTAACTGCCGCTTGAAAAATCGCAACTGTGAATATTCGTGCGGGCTAAGGTGTAACCAATGCCGGTTTTAGGATCATAATAAGCTTTTAAAATTTCCTCCTGTTTGGCTTTAGGTAATTTGTAAAAAGTTTCAGCGGAAGCGTCGGTAATAGCGCCGCCGATGCCCAGAAAAGTCTGAAAAGTGTGCGAGGGATCAATGAAGATGCAGGGTTGCGTCTCTAAAGGTTGTCCGAAGTCCTCGAAAGATAAGGTGCCGGTCTGACTTAATCTGAAATCGGTCTGGTCAGCAGTGGTGTAAATGGTGACGGATTTGCCGGAGACGGAGTAGGATTTGGGTTGTGCAAGGGCAGCGCCGATAAAGAGCATCAGCAATGCCAAAAGCAAGTGGTATTTCATGTTTTGTCTATTTAGTTGAATATAACGGATTGTAGCTCAATTTAAATGCAGAGAAAGGATAACTCTGATGACAAAAGTCTTATCAGATGCATTTTTTGACAGAAAATTTAAACACGATTGAAATTTTTTAAAATTTTAGCTCCAATCAAGTCAATGTGCAATCATCTGTCGATATTATGAATAATTCAATTGATAAGTCAAAAGCAACACGCCAGATGCGTAGGACTTCATGTCTAATAAAGTTAGCGGTAGGATTTTAAATTTTTCCATTTTGCTAAATAAGGGAATGCCTTTGCCAAAAAGCACCGGATTTAATTTGATAATCAATTGGTCAATCAATTGATGCTCCAGCACAAAGCCTGCAAATGCAGCGCCGCCGCAGAGATAAATGTCGGTGTCTTCGGTTTGTTTCAATTGCTGTAAAAATTCAATTTCCTGTTCCCGGATGAGGTGCACTTTTTCATGGGGTGGTTTATCAAAATGTAATATTTTGGAAAAAATGTAATGTTGCATGTGCGGGTAAGGGGCGTCGCCAGGCTGCATGCCATAGTTATAGCCGAATTCATACGTGCCTTTGCCCATAATTACGGTATCATATTGTTTTAAATGGGCGAGGTAATCCGTTACATGATCGCCTTCATTCAGAAAGCCGTCAATGGAGTGGTCTTCGTGCGCGATGAAGCCGTCAAGGGTGGTGGCGACGTGATAAATGATTTTTCGCATGGTGCATGTTTTTTATATGGTGATGTAATGATGTTGGTATTTGTTATGAATTTGATTTCTTAGGAGACGTTTGGGTTGGTAGCCATATTGTTGATTTTTAGTGCTTAAAAATTTTTATTCGTTCTTTTTTGCATTGCCAAAAAAAGAACCAAAAAAGGCTAGGCAAATCAAACTCCTCCGTCGAACAGTGATTTGCCGGCAGCCGCCACGCTGAGTATTTCATGCGAACGGATTACTAATTGACAAAATCTATATTTCATTGCTAGACGTTGACGTGCATGTACTATTGCTTAGAAGCGAGGGAGTAAATAGATCTAACAAAAACTATTATAATACCATGATAGTAAAAGAATTTTGTGGGTTTGAATGGTGAAGTTGCTCTGTAAATGAAGTTGGAGGGGAAATAGTTCCCGGTTGATTAAAATTTCTTCAGGGCTTTGGTGACGATCAATTGTTCAAATGCGGTAAATTGCTGGTTTAGAGCATTTTGCAAGGCTATTTTCACAGTAGATTCTTCGATAAAACTGTATTCGATGCTGTTGTACACCATTTTTTTAATATCGAGGTAGGAAATGCTGGGGTAGCGATGCGCCAATAGGACAAATTGCTCGGTGAGATTGCTGCGCAGCACGCCGGCATCGTCAGTGCTGATAACGATGGGTACGCCCGCCTGATGATAAAGTTCAATCGGGTGGCGGTCGTCTTTCACCCTGAGTATGAATTCATTACTCGTGAGATTAATTTCTACAGCGATGTTGTTGGTGCGCATGTAATCGAGCAAAGCATAGGGGTCGGATTCGTGGGGCAGGTCCACGCCGTGCCCGATGCGGTCTGCGCCTGCCGTGCGTACCGCGGCGTTGATGTGCCAGGTGAGTTCTTCGGAGGGGACGAGTCCGAGCGTGAGCTCGCCTGCGTGCATGGCGTACTTTACATTGGGAAATTGCTCGTGACAAAATTGAAAGAATTGCATGTGCAGCCAATAATCGCGCATGGACACAGGATTGTCTTCGGGGGCAACAATGTTGACGCCGACGATGAGCCAACTGCTTTCTGCCGCCAAAAAGCTCGTGACCAATCGGGTGAAGACCTCCACCGGCTCTAGCACGCGGATGGCGTGGGTTTGGTATCGCAGTGTGAAGGTAGAATCGTCGATGTTTAATTTTTGATGAATGGCTTCGAGATTTGCAGCATAATCGGCAGCGCATTGCCCGGCACCTTGCGCAAGGATTTGTTGGTAGAGGCGTTGCAGGGTATCTTTTAATGCCAATTCATTGCGGCTGGCTTGCAATTGGTGAAGCATTGAATTGTAACGATTCCAGATAGCGTTGTTAAAGTTGCAACTTGGACCGCCGCGCATGGTTTCGATGTACTGGACGTTTTCGGATTGAGCGCGTTTTTTGAGTTCTAATAATCCGGGTTCTAGTAAATTTTTACTGGCAATGTTAAATTGATCGAATGTGCCGAAAAAATGCGCATCGGAGGCGATGTCATCGTGCACGTAGTCCTTTACAGACCATTGTTCCATCAATTTTTGACGATAGAAGAGCAGTTGACCGTTTTTTTGCAAATCGGAAAAACGTTTCCAGTTGGGGTCTTTGGAAGCAGGTGGAAGCGCCTCTTTGACTTCCAGGGTTTGCGTGTGAATCCAGTGATTTTTTTCGATGACGTAGTTGACGTAGGTTTCAGCATAAACCGAACCGCTGAAATGGTGGTGCAGGTCGCCGCCTTTGGGCATTTGCTGAAAAAAAGCGGTGAGCGCAGCGCGATGGGTGCGAATGGAGTCGAGATAAGCGGCGGTGGTTTGGGTGGGTGATGGGGCGTTTTGAGCAAGTGCAACAGCGGAAAAACAAAGGAGAAAGATGCTGTAAATGGGTTTCATGCGGCGGTGAAATTTGTCGCAAGATACAGCTTATCGTGGGAAAAAAACAAGGAGCATTTTTTTGGAATGCTCCTTGAGATCAGCCTAAAGGCTGATTTAGATTCAGCTTGAACGTTTTTCATATCCAGCCTAAAGGCTGATGGACGAAAGGCAGCCTGAAGGCTGCGCTACATTAGCGGAGGTCTTCCACGTGGAAGCCGGGATATTTGGCTTTATCAAAAGTGAAGTAATTGGCAGCGAAAGTTTTATTCGGCGACAATTGGTTGACTGTCATGGTAAAACGGGAGCCGTCTTTGCCAAAAGCCTTCACGCTTACCACTTCATTGGTTTTTTTGTCTATTTCCATGCGAAGTTTGGCGTAATCAAAATTCTTTTCCAGCGGTTTGAATTCGATTTGTTGTAATATTTTACCGCCCTGGGAAATTTCATTTACCAATACATAAGCAAATTTGCCTTTATTATAAAAACTAAATAAAGTTTCAGGAGAAAGGAAATTATCGTCTTCGCCGGCGGCGGGCATGGGGTTGATCTGCACCTCTTTATTGGCGGGCAAAATCAGCCAGATCGCCGAGCCATCGCTGATGACAGACTGAGCGGGCATTTCTACGCGGTATTTTTTGCCTTGGCGGGCTACCTTGCCTTTCTGCGTTTGCTTAGGCTGCTCGGGGAATTCCATGTCCAGCGTAAACGCCATTTCCATCGAGTTGTAAGCCTCGTATTTCTTGCGCACTTTGTCGAGAATGGCTTTCGCCTTGGGGTCGGAGTCGGCAGCTTTGGTATAGTCTTTGGTGGTTTGTGCAAAAGCATTGCCAGCTAAAGCGCTGATTATCAGCAATAAAAAAAGTTGTTTCATTCCGAAAAATTTAATTTTATCAAACAATGATGAATCGTCAATTAACAATCAATCTCTTAACGAGTGTAACAACGTTTTATTGACAAAAAGGCTTA
>CAZFBN010000114.1:0-18411 GCA_964517145.1 uncultured Saprospiraceae bacterium | reverse complement strand
CAACATCACTTTTTCTTCATATTAAACTTTTTTATTAATTTTAAACAAGTTCAGTGCTAAAACACCATTGCACTAAAAGACCATCGCACTATTTATAACCAGGATTTTGTGTGAACTCACTCTTATTTACGACCGCATCAATCTGACGTTGAGGGATGGGACGCAAAACATGATATTCTTGAATAAATCCGGCAGCTTCGGGGTTGTACTTGCGCACCCGCTCTACCAATTTGCCCGTGCGCTTGAGGTCAAACCAGCGCAATTGCTCGCCTGCGAACTCCCGTGCGCGTTCGTCGAGGATGAAATCTAGACTTACATCCGCAGCCGTGATAAGCATATCATTTTCTTTGCCGGCATTGGCGGCGCGTTTCCGAATTACATTGATCAACTCAGCGGCTTTTGCCGTGTTACCCAAATTAAATTCTGCTTCCGCTGCGATCAGATACATCTCTGCCAATCGAATGACAAACGCATCGCGGGCGCTTTGGGCTTCATTGAGCGTCGGGCGGGTCGGATCATCAAATTTTTTGAGGGGCACGAACAAAGCATTCGCTGCAATTTTACCATCTGCTTTATACATTTTACTATCATCAATGATGAGGTATTTTTTCTGCGCATCTATGGAATCAGGCACTTCATACTTCGTGGCGACAATAGCCGTATCGCCAAGGGCAAGATTGACGGTAATTTCGGTAGCACCTACTTTCTTTTTATAAGAACCGGCTTTATTACAAATCCAGGCTGTTTTGAAAGAACCATGATATCGAGAGTCAATGTTTTCATTATATAAATTTAATAAAAACTTAGTAGGCATGTAACGAACAAAAGGACGTCCATTGACAACGTCGCGCTGCATCCCAATGGCACCGGCAGCCGTGCGTTCATAAGCCATTCCAAAATGCAAATGTCCGTTGTGCCCGCCGCGCGGATGCCCGTCAGGATTGGTCACTGCGTTGGTCAAATCGCTCAAGGTCAAATTTGTGGTATAATTTACTGCCCAAATCACTTCTTTATTTTTCAAATTTGTCATATTCCACAAATCCGCATATTTCGGAACCAAGGAAAGTCCATAGCTCGAAATCACTTTTTGCGCCAGGTCGGAAGCCTCGCGGTTGTTGCCACGCGTGAGGTAGATGCGCGCTAGGAACGCCTCGGCGGCAGGCTTGGTCACGCGACCATAATTGGCGGTGGTATTGGGCAAATTGGCAACTGCAAATTGCAAATCTGCCAGGATTTGCTCGTATATTTTCTCAATAGAGGTGCGATTGGCGGTTGTTTCTGCGGTCGTCGGCACTTCCGTTGTAAAATGCACGCCGCCCCATTGCTCGGCAATATGCCAGTAGTAAAAGGCTCTCAGAAAGCGCAATTCCCCTTCTCTAACCTTTTGTAAATCAGTGGATAAGCCAGATTTGCCTACGTTGCTGATGCCTGCATTGCAAAGATTGATAGCCTGGTAAGAACGTTGCCACAAGCGCTCTAAAAACACTTCGGTCGCTGCCAAGCCTGCTTCCGAACCTTGCAAATTATTATACACCATCAAATCCAAACGGCGATTGTCCACGCCCGGCATCCACAGGTCTGTACCCATTTCGGTCAAATTATAGCCTTCTTCCTTGCCATACCAGGCGCGGGTATAGGCGTAAGTCGCATTCACCAATGCCTCAAAACCGGCGGGCGTCGTGTAAGCGTTTTCGCTGGTCAAGCCCGTTGGGTTGTACTCTTCGAGTAGGTCGTCTTGGCAGCTGGTAGCTAGCAAAATGCCAAAGAGGAGGATAAACTTTGATATATATTTGAAATTCATTGTTTTAGTTTTTTGAAATAGTACACTGATTGCTAAGATTATTATGAATTCTTATGATTTTAAGATTATTAAAATTAAATCTTAATGAACCGGAATTATCATCCCGATAGCTATCGGGATCAGTGTCCTATCAATTTTAAAATTCTAAATTAATACCGCCCACAATCAAACGATTCATTGGGTTGGTTTGCGAACCACCGCGTTCAGGATCGTAGTCATCTACTTTGCTGGAAACGAATAAGTTACGACCAGTTGCATACACGCGCAAGGAAGAAACGCCGACTTTGCTCAGCAAGGATTGCGGGAAATTATAACCAATCGTGACGGCACGTAATTTTGCAAAAGAACCATCTTTGTAAAACAGCGATGAATAATATAAAGTAGCACTTTGAGAGCGGTTGGCGCTTGGGCGAGGGAACTCGTTGGTCGGGTTTTCCGGCGTCCAATAATCGTGCTGCAAGCTGTTTTCATTGGCTTGTGGATCATACACGCCCACAAAATCATAGCGCATCATCTGACCCCAGCGGGCAAAAATCTGGAAAGAAAAGTCGAAATTTTTAAAACGGAAATCACTGTTCAAATTGCCGCTCCACTTCGGGCGGGTTGAGCCGAGTACCACGCGGTCGTTGTTGGAATCAATCACGCCGTCGTTATTCTGGTCTTTCACCTTGATGTCGCCGGGAACTTGTTTGTATTTAGCGGCAATATCCGATTCATTGGTTTGCCAGATGCCCAATTTTTCGTAATCGTAAAAAGCCTGCGTTGGCTCGCCGATGAACCAGCCGTTGGCAACGTCGTTGGAGCCGGTTGCCAGTTCTACGATTTTTTCATTCACTGCGAACCAATTCACACCGATATTCCAAGTGATGTTATCCTTGCGAATCGCCGTTGCATTCAAGCCAATTTCAATCCCTTTTGTTTCGGTTTTACCTACGTTTTCAATTACCCTCGATACGCCAGAACTCAATGGCAGTAAGCGTTCTAGCAAGAGATTTTCTGTATTGGTTTGATAAACATCCACCGTTCCGTTCAGGCGACCTTTGAAAAAACCAAAATCCAGACCAGCATTGTAAGTCGTGGACAATTCCCATTCCAAATTGTCATTGCCCAAGCGCGTACCAAACGTATAACCAATGGCTGGCGACTCGTCAAAGGCATAAGGGACGCGGGTCAGCGTGCTCTGCGTGGCATAAGGCTGTACCGCTGCGTTGCCAGCCACACCATAGCTCAGGCGCAATTTCAAATCAGAAATAATCGGGTTGCTTGCTAAAAAATCTTCTTGTGTAATGCGCCAAGCGGCAGCCACCGAGGGGAAGAATGCCCATTTTTTGCCTTCGCTCAACTGCGACGCGCCGTCGGTACGACCGGTTATCATCAATAAATACTTGTCTTTGAAGCCATACTGAATCCGACCCGTGTAGGAAAGTAAGGTGCTTTCGCGGTAATTGGTACTGGTAGAAACTTCCTCGTTGGCATTGCCCAAAGCGTAATAAAGTTGATACGACAACAATTGATTTGAGCCTTGCGCCGTCACCTCTTCGACGCGGGTGCCCAGCAGCGATTGCACGCCGGTGAAGGTCAGGGCGTGGTTGCCAAATTGCTTGCTATAATTTAAAATATTTTCTAAATTGTAACCCAAGTTATTAGCAGCGGAATAACGCGCCAAAGGCTTGGCACCATTGCGTTCTACGGTTAAAGAATTCGCGTACAAACCCTCGCGGGAGCCAGTCAATTCCACACCTAAATTTGAGCGGAAGCTAAAGCCGGCAAATGGTTGAAATTCGACATAAGCCGATGTGAATACCCGGGACGTGCGATTGTTGTTTGCCCAGTTGTTGGGTTGCTCGTCCATCAGCGGGTTGACCGTGCGGTTATTGTTTAGCCAGGGTATAATGTTGCCCAACGAGTCGTAAGGCACTTCCAGCGGTACGAGTTTGTTGGCGGTATTGAGCACATCGCGGCGAATATCCTGATCGTAATACGTGACCTGATTTTGAGTGCCGACTTTAAACATGCGGGAAATGGTGTGGTCAATGTTCAGTCGAACCGAGTAACGATCCAATTTATCATTTACAAACAAGCCTTTTTCATTAAAATAACCCAGGGATATGTAAAAATTCGTCTTATCCGTTCCGGTCGAAACGCCCAATTGATAGTCTTGCTGAGAGCCATTGTTCAGAAATTGATCGGGCCAAATCGTGCCGGGGCTATTCAATAAATTGCCAAAAATCTTAGCATCATCCTGCGGACCCGTCCAGTTGCCTGTGGTACGGTTTGCCTCGCGGCGGAAGTCTTTGTATTCTTCGGGTGTAAAAACTTTTGGATAGCCAAATAACTCAGACACACCGGCATACGAATTAAAAGAAACGCGGGTTTTACCGGAAGCGCCTTTTTTTGTGGTAATGAGAATCACGCCATTTGCGCCACGCGAACCGTAAATCGCCGTAGAAGCCGCGTCTTTCAAGACTTCCATGGATTGAATGTCATTCGGATTCAAATCCTGAATGCTGTTGTACTGAATGCCATCCACAATAAAAAGCGGACTGTTGGACGCCGTCAGCGAACGATTACCCCGCACGACCACATTGACACCTGCACCTGCTTGCCCGCTCGAACGGGTAATATCAACGCCCGGAAGCTTGCCCTGCAAGGATTCCATGACATTGGTAGAAGGTACTTTGCGCAATTCCTCTGGCTTCACAGATACCACCGCGCCTACCACATTGCTTTTTTTGACCTGTCCGTAGCCAATCACGACCACTTCATCCAATACCATTTGGTCAGCTGACATGTTGATCGAAAATTCATTTTGATTGCCAATTGTAATTTCCCGCGTTTGGTAGCCTGTGTAACTAAAAACCAGCACTGCATCAGGATTGTCGGGAATGCTCAGATTAAAGGAGCCATCTACATCCGTCGTAGTACCCGTGGAAGCGCCTTTCAGCACAATGTTGACGCCAATCAGCGGTTCGCTGCTGGTCGCATCCAGCACTTTGCCACTCACCTGCCGGGATTGCTGAGCGTGCGAGGAAATTGCCGCACTCAACAGTAAAAATAACAGTAGAGAAAGTTTTTGAATCATGGTGTTAGTTAGTTTAGTATAGTTTCATAAAATTATAGGAGCATATCTAATGCTAAAAAGTCCATATCCGTAAAATCCTGATTTTCACCTGCCATACCCCAAATAAAGGCGTAGCTCATCGTACCACAACCGGCATGAATCGACCAGGGCGGCGAAATCACAGCTTGACCATTACCGATCCAAAGGTGACGGGTTTCTTGTGGTTGACCCATTAAATGCAGTACACGTTGATTATCAGGCACATCGAAGTAGCAATAAACCTCCATGCGTCGGTCGTGTGTGTGCGGTGGCATCGTGTTCCAAACACTACCGGAATTGAGTACCGTTAATCCCATCACTAATTGGCAGCTGGGAATGCCGTCGCGGTGAATGTATTTGTAAATGGTGCGTTGATTGGCGGTTTCTGTTGCGCCCAACTGTTGAGGCGTTGCCTCTTCTTTGGTCATCAGGCGCGTTTCGTATGCCTTGTGCGCTGGAGCGGAAAGTAGGAAGTATTTTGCTGGCTCTGAGTTGTTTATACTTGATAAAATTACATTTTGTGCGCCTCGGCTTAGATACAGGCAATCCATTTTTCGCAACTCATAAGTCGTTCCATCTACCGTCACTTGTCCATTGCCACCGATATTAATGATACCCAATTCCCGTCTTTCCAGAAAGAAATTGGCTTTTAATCCTTCTGGATTTGGCAATACAACCGCTTGATTTTCAGGCATTACGCCGCCAATTATCATTCGATCATAATGCGAATACACCAGTTCAATCGCACCGGCTTGAAATAAATTTTCTACCAAAAAATTGGCGCGCAATGCTTCTTTATTCATGGTAGCCACTTCGCGGGGGCTGCTTTCGTATCTTTGTTGCATCATTCAAAATATTTATATATCACCTCTACGAGGTTTTATTTAAATTTGTAATACTTTGCTATAATTATTACAGTCCTACGGACTTTTATTTACAATCTTCATTACCCTATTCACCTATCACCCCATCACCCTTTTATCTTCCCATCCACCCGCCGTCCACCGTTAAAATGGTGCCGTGCACATAATCCGAAGCCGCCGAAGCCAGAAAAACCGTAGCGCCTTTGAAATCGTCGGACTCGCCCCAGCGTCCCGCAGGAATTCTGTCCAAAATGGATTTGCTTCGCACCGGGTCATTGCGAAGGGCTTCCGTGTTGTCCGTTGCGATGTAGCCAGGCGCAATGGCATTGACGTTCACGCCTTTGCCCGCCCATTCGTTTGCCAACGCTTTTACCAGACTTCCAATCGCGCCTTTGCTGGCAGCGTAGCCTGGGACATTAATACCACCTTGAAAAGTAAGGAGCGACGCCGTAAATATAATTTTACCCGAACCCCGTTCGATCATACGTTTGCCAATTTCACGAGCGAGAATAAACGGAGCGTCGAGATTGGTATTCAATACTTTATCCCAATAGTCGTCGCTATGTTCAGCGGCAGGATTGCGCAAAATCATCCCTGCGTTATTAACCAGAATGTCAATGACTGGAAATTCGGATGTAATGTTTTTAATGAATTGGTATAAATTATCCCGATTACTGAAGTCTGCTTGATAAGCTCTAAAGTTTTTATTTAGTTGTTTAATCTCTTTTTCAATAGCACTGTCTTGTAATGCCAATGAAGCCGACACGCCAATAATATCTGCCCCTGCCTCCGCCAGTGCGATTGCCATGGCTTTTCCGATGCCGCGATTACAACCCGTTACCAATGCGATTTTCCCTGTTAAATCAAAAAGAGTACGAACATCCATATCTTTAGCGCTTAGGAGGATTTAGAATTTTATTTTGCAATTGATTTACTTTGTTTACTAAAGTTAGGAAGGTGACTGCTATCCGTCAAATAAGTTTGGAAAAAAAGTTACGCAATCGTTATCGGGAACGTTCCCGGAAATGCCTTGGAGATATTTTGGATATTCAAATAGGAATATTTGGAGAAAAGCATTAATTTTAAAAGGCGAAGGTTCATTTTTCTATTAATACCAATAAAAAATTTTATTTTAAATAACCTAATCAAAACCGAATATTACGTTGCATACGGTTACCATCAAAGATATTGCAAAAGCCTTAAATCTTTCCACGTCCACGGTGTCGCGTGCGTTGCGGGATAGCTATGAGATCAATCCTGAAACGAAGCAAATGATATTGGAATACGCGGAGAAAATGAACTATCGTCCCAACCCGATTGCATTGAGCTTGCGCGAGAATAAAAGTTGGGCGATTGGAGTCATTGTGCCGGAAATTGCCAATCACTTTTTTTCCCAAGCGATCAATGGTATCGAAGAAATGGCGTACAAACGCGGCTATCATGTGATGATTTTTCAAAGCAACGAGTCGCACGAGCGGGAGGTGGCAAATGTGGGGCATATCGTGGCGCGTAAGGTGGACGGGCTACTGATTTCAATTTCCAATCAGACTTCAGATATCAAGCACCTGAAAGAATTGCATGAACAAGGATTGCCGGTGGTGCTTTTTGACCGGGTGTCCGATGAAATTTCTACGCATAAAGTAGTAGCAGATAATTTTACCGGCGCTTTTCAGGCGACCGAACACCTGATTTTACAAGGGCGGCGGCGCATCGCGCACATTACCAGTTCGCCGTTTTTATCCATTGCCAAAGAGCGATTAGCTGGCTACATGGCAGCACTGGAGCAGTACGGTTTGCCTTTTGAGGAGCAACTCATTCGGTACAGTGGCGCTTTTGATGTGCACTCTGTAAGCAAACAAGTAAGAGAATTGTTGAGCTTAGACTCTAAGCCAGATGCTTTTTTTACTGCCAGCGACCGACTTGCCTTGGGTTGCCTGGAGGCTTTGCATGAATTTGGCGTAAAAATCCCCGACGCGGTTGCTGTGATCGGCTTCACCAATATTCACGCGGCGCATCTGCTTTCCCCGGCATTGAGCACGGTGGTGCAACCTGCTTTTGAAATGGGCAAAACGGCAGCGGATTTGTTGATCGATTTGATTGAAAATAAAAAACGCCCGGTCGAATTTAAAACGGTGAAACTGCCGATGGAGCTGTTTATTAGGGCTTCTTCCTAATAAAAAGGTGAAATGAAGTCCTACTGGATTACATTTCACCTTTCAAATTTCATGTTTCACATTTATAAATTCGGATGCTTTTTATGAAAATCCGTTTTATCTTGATATGCTTTTACAAAACTTAATAATTCCGCTTCGCCAAATAATTTTCCGGTAAATGAAATACTCGTTGGTCTGCCATTTGCCTGAAAACCATTAGGCACGACCACGCAAGGATGCCCGGTGAGATTCGTAATGCGCAGGCTCGGACTCGCCCAGGACGGATGCACGTACACGTCCACCTGGTCAAACACTTTTTGCATGTCCATCATTAATTGCGTGCGAATGCGGTTGGCTTTAATGTATTCGACCGCCGGAATAAAACGCCCTTGCCGGAAGGTATTGGGCCACGCATTTCTACCTTGCTGTACCAACTGGTCATCGCGATTGGAAGTGGTCAATTCGTCAAAGGCGGCGGCAGCCTCCGCATCCAAAATGAAGCCAATCTCAGGATAAGCGGGCAATTCAATCGGAATTAACTCATACCCCATGCTGCGCAGCGTCGCCAGCGAAAGGCTATCCTGGGCTTTGAAAGGATAATTGCCTTCAAATGCAGATTTGACGTACCCAATTTTTAATTTTTTGGTATCCCATTTTGCATCATAATTAAAAGGCGCTTTGATTACTGACATATCCTTGCCGTCGGGTCCATAAATCGCGTTGAAAACAATGGCGCAATCTTCCACGCTGCGCGCAATCGGACCAATTTTATCCATGCTCCATACCAGCGCCATCGCGCCGTATTTGCTCACTCTGCCAAAGGTAGGGCGCAAGCCGGTGGTGCCACAAACCGTTGAGGGAGAGACGATTGAGCCCAAGGTTTCGGTGCCAATGGCAAAAGGCAACAAGCCCGCCGACACTGCCGAAGCCGACCCTGCCGAGGAGCCACTCGAACCGGTGCTTAGGTCCCATGGATTTTTAGTTTTACCACCAAACCACACATCGCCCATCGCCAGCTCGCCCATGGTGGTTTTAGCAACGAGTATAGCGCCCGCGTCTTCCAGTTTTTGAATCACAGTGGCGTTATAATCCAATAGTTGCTCTTTGTAAGGAACGGATCCCCAGGTGGTTTTGTATTTTTTTGTGGCTAATAAATCCTTTGCACCAAAAGGGATACCATGTAACAAGCCTTTGTGTTTTCCTTTCGCAATTTCTTCATCAGCCTTTTTGGCTTGCGCCAATGCCAAATCTTCCGTCAAAGTAATGACGCAAAGCAACTGCGGGTCGTATTTTTTCAAACGCTCGATGAAAAATTTAGTCAATTCGGTAGATGTAATTTGCTTGGTGCGAAGGAGTTCTGCCAGTTGACGAACGGTGTAAAACGCCAATTCATCCCGATTTTTAGGCAATTTGACTTTCCCTGGATTGCTAAAATGCACGGCTTTTTGCGTTTCTTCTATTTTGATGCCCGGTATCAAGGGATTAAACAATAGGGCAGGGGAGAGGCTATTGGGAATTTCGTTGTTCCGATTGGCGAGATAACTTTTGCGAAAATCGTTGTTAACATCCGTCAATGCAGAGTCCAACTCGGTGTCGGTGAATTCTAGTGCAGCAACCTTGGCGGCGTGGCGCAGGTCCTCGCGGGTGACCTCTTCCGTAAAAAAATAGCGACCAGTGAAAGCGCCTGCAAAGAAAATAGCCAGCACGGCAGAAATCATTAAAATGCGTTTAGGTGTTTTCATGCTTGAATAAATAAGTTATAACAAATTATAAATCAGTTATTAATACATCTGCTATTATTCTACCGCGTTCGTCTTGTTTGACGGTTGCACCGGAAGTTTTAGGATCATGTTCGAACAAAAGAATATCGCCATTTTTTACACCATCATTCAGAATGCGTTCTTTTTCTTCCAAAGTGATTAAAGGGCGCACATCATAACTCATTACATACGGCATGCCAATATGATATTGCGACGGCATTACATCGGCGCAGTAAATAAAAGTTTGATTATTACTTTGTAAAATTGGCAACATCATGGCTTCGGTATGTCCATACACAAAACGAATGCGAAAACCAGGTAAAAATTCCAAATCACCTTGTTGAACGTCAATGAATTGTACAACACCTGCCTCGCGCAGCGGCACAAAATTTTCTTTTAAAAAGGAGGCTTTTTCGCGTTCATTGGGCTGCATCGCCCATTTCCAGTGCACTTCGTTGCTCCAGTAAATGGCATTTGGAAAAGTAGGGACGAGTTTATGATTCGCATCATATTTTACCGCACCGCCGACATGATCGAAATGTAAATGCGTGAGAAAAACATCGGTAATGTCTTCGGGTTGAATTCCTTTTTCTGCCAAAGAGAACAGTAGTGTTTTTTCACCAAACGGCTCAAAATGAGAACGAAACTTTGCATCTTGTTTATCGCCGATTCCTGTGTCAATCAGGATTTTACGATTGTTAAATTCTATTAATAAACAACGCATTGCCCAAGTGCAAAGGTTATTGTCATCCGGCGGATTGAGCTTTTGCCACAGACGTTTCGGGACGATGCCAAACATCGCGCCGCCATCGAGTTTGAAAAAACCAGTTTCTATGGTGGAAATTTTCATTTCAATTAGATATTTTTCACATAAAATTTGATGTTTGTTATGCGTTTATTAAAACATCAAACGAAAAATAGCGCACAAACGCCTAGAATCCAATCTTTGCTTTGGTCGTCAATCCTTCTCGCAGCGCTGCCATCCGAATGGCACTCACCGCCGCCTCAATGCCTTTATTGCCATGAATGCCGCCAGCGCGTTCGAGGGCTTGTTCTTGATTATTGGGCGTCAAAACCCCAAAAATAAAGGGCTGCCCCGAAGCAATGCTCAGGTTCATTAGCCCCGTTGCAACGGCATTGCTAATGTATTCGTCGTGTTTGGTTTCGCCTTTAATCACACAACCTAGACAAATGATGGCATCCAGTTTGTGCTGACTTGCCAGCAAGCGTGCACCAGCAGGCAGCTCAAAAGAGCCTGGCACCTGAATCGTTTTAATGTTGTCCTCCTTTGCCCCATGTTTTAGCAAAGTTTCAAAACAACCTTCGTACAAAGCATGGGTGATTTCGGCATTCCATTCTGCAACCACAATGCCAAAACTCATATTTTCTGCTGAAGGGAGCGTGCTGTCGTCGTAAACGGAGAGATTTTTTTGTGCAGAAGCCATTTTTTAAGACTTTAGATTTTAGACAATAGATTTTAGACAACATCGGGCAAAAAAAGTTGCACGAAAAAAAGGTAAGACACGCATGAGAGCATCTTACCTTTTTATAAAATTTTGAAATGTTCTGTAAAATTAACCTTTAGGGGTCACCCGCGCGATGTATTTTTCAATGTCGCGTGCTTCGGGCGAATTTGGATATTTATTTTGAATTTCTTCGTACGCATTTAATGCGGCTTGTGCATCGCCATTTTTTTCGCTCAGCATCGCCACTTTTTTCAAATAATAAGGCGTTAATAACGCATTTTCACTAGAGTTGACTGCTTTTTTGTAATAACTCATCGCCTCATTAAAATCCTTGAGCTCGGAGTACGCATCTCCCAGCGCACCAAACTTCATAATCGGCAGCACGTCGCCCGAAGCATTGAAATCTTTCAGATAAGAAATAGCTGCTTCAAATTCTTTATTGGCATTATTTTTTTGCTGACCAATATGCAGGTAGCTTACGCCAGCGTAATATTTTGCTGTATTAGCGGCAGGTGTTCCACCATAATTGTCAATGATGTCAAGAAAGCCAAGGTATCCACCACCTGGGTTGACCAATGCGAGTTGGAAAGAGTCGCGCTCAAACTGAATTTGAGCCTGAAACATTTGTTCTACCGCTTCCCGTTGCTTTGGCACTTTATAAAACTGATTGTAAGCAAACCAGCCACCAGCAATCAGAATAAGCAAACCAATTCCACCCAACACAAAATTGCGATTTCGCTCCAAAAAGTCGCCCGCTTGTTCGCGCACTTCTACCACATCAATCAGCACTTCATCTGCTTGTTTTGCCCCTTGTTTTTTCTTTGCCATCTTATGCACTTTCTTTTAAATATGTCAGATTTGTAGCACCAGATACCAGACTGAACGCTTGAATGTTTTTTTGAATCGCCGATCTGAGCTCTGCAAACTGCCTTCTGACCTTAGGTTTTTAAAAAGCCACGCAAAGATAGAGAAAGTTTTGTTTTTGCAATGAATTTATACAAAAAAAAGCAGCAAATGAGTATAAAGCCCATTTGCCACCTTTATTATGTGTCGGAAATAATTTTATTATAAAATTTAATCCTTTATAAATGGATAATCCGGCTGCATATAATTATCTGTATATAATTCTGACGGATCTGGATAGGGCGATTCTTCCGCGAATTTCACTGCCTCTTCAATTTCAGCTTTTATTTTATCTTTAATTACTTGTATATCTTGCTCTGATGCAATACCATTGCTTACAATATGATCTTCCGTCACTTTAATCGGATCTTTTTCTTTGTATTCTTCTACTTCTTCTTTTGAGCGATATTTCGCGGGGTCAGAAACAGAATGCCCTTTATAACGGTACGTCTTGATTTCCAGGAAGTAAGGACCCTTGCCCGCGCGGATGTGCTCTGCCGCTCTTTGGATCGCTTCGTGTACCGACTCTGGACGCATGCCATCCACCGGCTCGCTCGGCATATCAAATGCAGCTCCAATTTTATACAAATCGTGTACGTTGCTCGTGCGCGCCACGGAAGTACCCATCGCGTAGCCATTGTTTTCTACAATGTATAACACTGGCAATTTCCAGGTCATCGCCATATTGAACGATTCATATAATGCGCCTTGGCGCGCTGCACCGTCACCGAACATCGTCACGCACAAGTTGTCCGTACCTTTATATTTTTCTGCAAAAGCAATGCCCGTACCGATTGGAATTTGCGCACCCACAATACCATTGCCTCCAAAATATTTATTTTCCGCGTAGAAAAAGTGCATCGAGCCACCTTTTCCTTTCACAATGCCAGTGGATTTGCCAAACAATTCTGCCATTGCCGCCTTGGTCGAAACGCCACGCCCAATCGCCGTGCCATGCTGGCGGTAAGCCGTCACAATGGCGTCGCCCGGCTTTAACGCAGATTCAATCCCTGCCGCAATCGCTTCCTGCCCGATATACACGTGACAAAAACCGCGGATTTTCTGCTGACCGTACGCCACCAGTGCGCGCTCCTCGAATCGACGAATGCGCAACATCAATTCATACCACTGCAAATATTGCTCTTTGCTATAAACGGGTGCTTCTTGTTTAGCGGATTTTTTCTTTTTTTCTGCAACCATTGTATCCATATTTATCAAATTTTGCGAAAATTCGCTGTCCGTTCGGCTTTCGCCCCTCCAAGATACGGCAAAATTAAACAGCCGTAAAAAAATCGGATTTAATTTTTAGAACAACCGTTCGTACTACATTACCGACTCGCAAAGGTACTTTTTTGAAGAAAATTACCAAATAGACAAATGATAAGGGGAAATGTTTGCATGAATTTGCAATAATCTGTGCTAAAGGAACTTTATTATTGCCCAATAAGTTTTGCTTCAAGCAGGAGCGAAATTGCATTTATAAGTAAAATAAAAATATATTAAAATGAAAACAACCCCTTTTATCCTTTTATTTTTTTTACCTGTCTTTCTCTACTCGCCTCTTACTGCCCAACAAATTGAGGCGGACTCGGTTTACATTGGCGCGAATTGGCAAAAAGCCGAAAAGGCAGTTTACCGTATGGTGGAAACGCACCAAGATACAGAAGAGGGAGCAGTGCCAAAACCTAAATCCAAAGAGTATTTGGTATCGTTTTACATTGCCGAAAAAACAGCAGAGGATTATCTTGTTCGCTTTAAGTTTGACAGTCTTCTTCCTTCAACATCCAACCTTAGATCTGACGAAAAATTACTCGATACGCTATTAACTCAACTGACTTATGAATATCTCGCTGAAAACTTCGGCGCTTTTCGTCAACTTACGAATGAAGAAGATATTAAAAACATTGCAAAATCTTTTTTACAAAAAAAGACTCAACAAACAGCAGGTGACGAGAAAGTTTCTCCTGAAATGATATTCTTATTAAAAACCATGTTTAGTTCTACTGAACAAATCGAACTCCAATTATTAGATTTCATTGAAGATTTATGTTACCCTTTCGGATATACATTTCCATTGGGAAAAGAAAATTATTGGCAAGAAGAGAGTCGAGGAATTATACCTCAAGCGGTCAAATTTTGCGACTTAATCTCCGACCTAGATACCGTAAAACAAACCATCAGGTATCGTTTTAAATCAGTCAGCGGTAGTTTAGAGGCTAATGCTTCTATTCTACATCCAGAAAAAAAAGATAGTACCGACTTAAAAAAAGAGCCGTCGAAAGAAAAAAATGCGCTCGGTATTGCTCGCTCTGAATATCTCAATACTGGGGATATGACGATTCACTACCCCAGCGGCTGGGTTTTGGAAAGTAAGTGGGAGCGAACGGTTTACCAGAATAGCCAAGGAAAAAGGTGGGCGACTATTAGCACTACATATTTCAAATTATTAGAGTTGGAAACTAAATAAATTTGTAAAGATTTCCTATATTTTGTGCTGTGGGTAGCCAGATGTTGCACATCGAGTAATGCCTGACTACCCTCATATTTTACTCAAAATCCTCATACAACAAATACTTCTTCCTGATTTCCTTAAACGCCTCCAGCCCCGGCTGCCAGCTGGCGCGGATTTCCGCTTCGGTTTTTCCTTCTATAATTTGTTTTCTGAATTCCGTGATGCCGGCTAATTTATCAATGTATAATGTTTTTAAGAAGAAATTACTTTTATCGGGAAAATCTTTATAAAAATCGAGTAAATAACTCAAATTAATACGGCGCTCCTGCCAGATGTAATCGGGCGAGAGATGCGTTAAATCATAACCGCGACAAAGCTGCCCTTTCAGCGGTGGATTGATCGAACCTTCCATCGGCTCCGGTGTGAAGGTAAAATCGCCTTTCGGGAAGCCCGGGCTGCCATATATTTGAAATTGCTTATTTGTTCCACGCCCGATGCTCGCCGTCACCCCCTCAAAAAAACATAAAGAAGGGTATAATAAAATGGCACGGTCATTCGGCAGATTCGGCGAGGGTTTGATGGGAATGGAGTAATACGTATCATGATTATAATAATCGCATGTAATAACTTTCAATTCTGGCTTTAAATTATCATCCAGCCAGTTTTCGCCGATCAGCATTTGCGCGTACTCGCCAATGGTCATGCCGTGCACCACCGGAATTTTATGCATCCCCACAAACGAACGTAAAGTAGTATCCAACATCGGACCATCTACAAAATGCCCGTTGGGATTGGGGCGATCCAGCACCATGAATTTGACCTTGTTCTTCGCACACGCACGCATCACATAATGCATCGTTGAAATATAGGTATAAAACCGCGTGCCAACATCCTGAATATCAAAGAGTACCCAATCCACACCTGCCAAATCCTCCGCCGAGGGTTCCAGTTTTTTGCCGTACAAGGAAAGAATCGTCACGCCGGTTTTAGGGTCTTTGCCACTTGCCACTTTTTCGCCATCCGACGCGGTGCCGCGAAAACCGTGCTCCGGCGCAAAGATGGCTTTAATTTTCACCCCCAGACTCAGCAGCGTGTCCACCACATGCGTCTCGCCCACCATCGACGTCTGATTCACCACCATCGCAATGGTTTTATCTTTCAACAAAGGCAGGTATGCTGCCAGCCGCGCCGCGCCGACGACGATTTCTTTTTTCACCGTATCTATTGCTGTTTTCTGCGTATCAATTGGCGTTTCTACAATAACGATCGGCGGAATTTTCGGTTTCTCCGGCACCGGCGGAATCGTATCTTTCGGCATCACAATCACTTCAATATCAGGATCATTCATCACCTCGGGCGGCAACTGAGCAGGAAAATTTTGCAATTTCCGATTACAAGCCAACCCAAAAATTACCAGAATTACAACGAAAAATTTTAATTTCACACGAATTTGTTTTAACTGTGTTCAGATGTTTGAGTGTTTTCGCGCTCGCGCATGAACACATTGCATAGGAACACCATGAAGTACGCAATAATCGATATTGAAACGACCGGCGGCAAGCCAATTCGCGATAAAATTACAGAAATTGCGATTGTGCTGCACGATGGCGAGCAAATTATTGAAAAATTTGAGACACTGCTCAATCCTGAGACCTATATTCCTTATGGTATCACTCAATTAACCGGCATTACGCAGGAAATGGTTCAGGGGGCGCCGCGTTTTTATGAAGTGGCGAAAGAAATCGTTCAACTCACGGAAGGCGCGATTTTTGTGGCGCACAATGTCCGATTTGATTATGGCTTCATTCGCGAAGAATTTCAACGGCTGGGATTTTCTTATTCGCGCAAGCAACTGTGTACCGTGCGGCTGAGTCGGCAAGCCTTTCCGGGTTTGCATTCTTATAGTCTGGAAAATTTAATTCGTCATTTTTGTATTCAAACCGAAGCGCGCCATCGCGCAATGGCAGATGCACTGGCAACGACCGATTTATTCGAACGTATTCTGCGTCAACAAGATAGCATTTCCAAGATCACGCAAATGGTCAATCTCGGTATTAAAGAATCGCGCCTGCCGCAAAGTTTTGATATTGAAAAAGTGCACGCCCTGCCCGAAGTCTGTGGGGTGTATTATTTTCATGATAATAAAGGCAATGTATTATATGTGGGCAAAAGTATTAACATTCGCAAGCGCGTGGCGGAGCACTTTGCCGATCATACTGAAAAAGCGAAGGTTTTACAACAGCATGTGCATGATATAACTTTTGAAATAACGGGCAGTGAACTGGTCGCCATGCTATTGGAATCGCACGAAATTAAACGTCTTTTACCGCCCGTCAATAAAGCGCAGCGCGTGCGCAAGTTCCCTTACGCCATTCACACCTGGACGGACGAGCAGGGCTACATGCACTTCGATACCACGCACGTGACCGCCAAGACGCAAAAGCAATTCAAAATCGTCTCGCAATACCCCAAACTCGTCAACGCCCGCAATCACCTCGCCGCCATCACCGAGAAGCTCGAACTCTGCCCGCGCCTCACACACCTGCAATCCGGCAAAGGCACTTGCTTCCACTACCACCTCAAGCAATGCCACGGTGCCTGCTGCGGCAAGGAAGACGCCGACACCTACAACGAACGCGCCCGGCAAGCCCTTGAGCGACTCTCAATGGTGTTTGACAATGATTTTCTCATTTTCGACTGCGGCAGAACCCCCGAGGAGCAGTCTGTCGTGCTGGTGGAAGGCGGCATCTATTCTGGCTTCGGCTACATCGACCGCTCGGATAGCTTCGACAATCTGCGCGACCTCAAATCCTGCATTCGCTTCTACAGCGGCAACCCCGAAACCACGCGCATTGTGCAACGCTTTTTGAGTGAAAATGGGCGGGTGAAAGTGGTGGCGTTGGAAGCAAAGCAATAGTAGCGCTTAAAAATAGTCAACCGTTAAATGCAATTATAAAATATGGACTTAAGCTTTGATATTAGAGGCAGTTTGAAGCCATATGAGCGAATCCGATTGACTTTGGAAGAGTTTGAAGATTACTTTGTCAATCAGTTTGAAGAAGATTCCTCGAGACATGTTATTTTTGAACGTTATAAAAATTACCTCAATGATTTCCAAAAAGAAGTAACTACCAATTTTATTCAGTGGATTAACGGCAGTTTTGTTACCACTAAAAAGAACCCGCGCGATATTGATTTCGTTAATTTGATAGATTATGAAATATTTGCGGCAAAAGAATCCTTGATTTATCGTAAATTTATCTATCCAAATGCAAAAAGCAATTATCAAGTGGATGCATATGGTGTAAGAGTTTATCCAAAAGCGCATTCCTTTTATGAAGCCTCCAGAGGAGACTTGTTGTACTGGGAAGATTGGTTTGGCTTTACCAAACTAAACCGAGCTAAAAAGCGGCTTCCAAAAGGTTATATTGAAATTGAATTCAAATAAAAACGCAGGGCATGGAAACACAAGAAATTTTAGATGAACGCATTATTCGTATTGCAGATATTTTAGAACAAATTCAAAAACTCAACAAGATGATCGCTATGCATCAAGAAATTACAAACGATGCAGTAATGATTCATCAATACGCCAGTATGCGTAAAGAATTTATGGATGAATTAAAAGATTTATTACAAGCTTTAGAAATTGATATCACTGAATTAGCAGCATAAATGCTAAAATTATGGCAAACGCAGCAAAATCATTAAGTAACGCGCAATTGGCTTTGTTAGAACTTTTCGCCGAAAATCTTTCGGATGAAGAAATGGAAGACCTGCGCCAGGTTTTACTTGAATTTCGCTATCAGTGCCTTCAAAAAAAACTCGATGACCTTTGGGAACAAGGCGTTGTAAATGAGGAAAAACTGGAAGAATGGAGCAAAGAACATATGCGTTAATAGCTACTTCAAGC
>CAZFBN010000113.1:0-18521 GCA_964517145.1 uncultured Saprospiraceae bacterium | reverse complement strand
TACGTAAAATCAGTAAACATATTATATAAAATTGTTAATTTTAAACAAGCTCAATTAACTTGTTTGAAGGATTTATTTTTAAACTGAAATTTTGTTTATTTTTCACAATATTGAAGCTTTTGAGTTTGTCATTTATGATTTATAATTTTTTTATAGGCTATTTTTTTTTTCACAAAATGTTATTTTTGTCTTTGCAAAGTGGTAAGAAAAGTTAAATATTTGTATCGTGAATGTAATGCAACGGTGGTGGAAAGAAAAGAACCGGTCAATCGAGCTGGTTATCTAAATTTGATTATGTTCATGGGATTATAGATTTGTTGGTGGTAAGTTGCCCTAATTTAAACAGGGCAACTTACATTCTTTATTGATGATGAGGCTAGACGCGGAGTGCAAAGGAGTTGAATAGAGTAGGCAACTCGTCACTTAGATTGGATATGTTCATGGGATTATAATTAATGATAACGTCTTCTTGCCTTGGCAAGAAGACTTTTTTTATTGGGATTTTTTCAAACTTATATTATTCCAACGCTTGCTTTAGGTCAGCGATAATATCTTCTGCATTTTCAATACCAATCGACATTCTTATCAGACCATCTGTAATCCCATTTTGCAGGCGAATTTCTTTGGGAATATTGATGTGCGAACTCGAAGCCGGGTGTAGTACCAAAGTATCCACATCGCCGAGGGTAGGAGCGAGGGTGCAAAATTGAATTTTATTCATAAAACGGATACCTACCTGCAAACCGCCTTTTAATTCAAAGCTCAACATCCCCCCAAAATCACGCATTTGACGTTTAGCAAGTTCATGATCGGGGTGAGAGGGAAGTCCATTATAATTGACTTTTTCAACTTTAGAATGTTGTTCTAAAAAGGTCGCAATTGCTATTCCATTTGCACTATGGCGATCCATACGTAGTTCGAGTGTTTTCAAACCATTATTAACTAGCCAGGCTTCCCAAGGGCTGCAATTGGTACCGGCGAGCTTCATGGTTTGCCAGATTCTGCCATTCATTAAATCCAAATCACGCCCAACGAGCGCACCGGCGATGGAATTACCATGACCATTCAGAAATTTCGTGGTAGAATGAATAATGAAGTCAACTCCAAACTGAAAAGGTTGTTGTAAATAAGGCGTACAAAACGTGTTATCAATAGCGCTGATTCTATGATATCTTTGAGCAATGTTGGCTAAAGCGGCGATGTCCACGCAAGCAAGGGTCGGATTGGCAGGGGTTTCAAAATAAACCATGCGGATGCGAGGATCGTTTTGAACCAGTTCTTCCACTTTATTTAAATCTTTAAGATCTGTCAGAATCGTTTCAATACCCAGTGGATGAAAAATTTTGGTAAATAGTTCGGTAGTACCACCATAAAGATTGCCCTGGGCAAGTATTTTGTCGCCGCTGCTGAGCGTAGCCATGATGAGTGTTGCAATAGCGGACATACCCGAACTAAATAAAATGGCTTTTGCTTCCATATTCAAACCATGTGTTTCTAAAAGTGCAATTTTTTCAGCAACGGTTTCAACAGTTGGGTTGCCATAACGGGCATAAACGTGTCCTTTTTCCTTGCCAGAAAAAATATCAATACCTTGGTCAATAGATTGAAATTCAAAAGATGATGTAGCATACAAAGGCATAATATGAGGCTCTGTGGTTTTGCGGAAAGGCAATTCTTGTACGCACAGAGAGCCGAAACTTATTTTTTTGTTCATTGTTGCAATTTATTTAGTGAATGGAACAAAGATATTGGAAATTGAGAAATTATAATATTTGGAAATTTTTGATGCTGTTGATGCTTGCAGCGTGATGCTTTTGATAGGACTTGTTTAAAATTGATAAAAAACATTAATATCAGTCAATAAATGAACCGTTTTTGCAATCTGCCACAAAGACACTAAGGCACAAATTTTACACAAAACTTTGTGAGATTTAGTGTTTTGGTGCCTTCGTGGCGAAACTAGATGCTTTGAGCTTGTTTAAAATTAATGAAAAATCGTAATATCTTTTCAAACTAAGCTCCTACGTTCTCGTGTTTTGGAAGATTCAACAATCTACTCTTGAACAAGAGAATGTAGCGTCGAATTGCCTCTGTCATATTAAATAAAATCTTTAATTTTAAACAACTTCATACTCAAATTTTTTAGAAAGGTGGAAAATCCTGAGAATTCTAAAATCCTGTGAATGCTGATTTTTGATAGATAGGATATAAGGTGAAGATTTTGCTTTGTTGTGCGTAAAATTGTTTGAATTAGAAAGAAGCTGTATTTTTGTTAACATTAAAACAATCGTCGAAGAGACGACCCTTAAAGGCTGTGAAAATCAATAGAGTATGCAAGACGAAAAACGATATGATGCGTACTCGGACGAATTTTATGATTACATCGAAATAAAAGTGGACCCCAAACAGTCGCCGATACGAATTGATAAGTTCTTGATGGACAGACTGGAAAGGGCTTCGCGCAATCGAATTCAAAATGCCATTCGTTCGGGTTCCATCCGAGTGGACGAAAAAGAAATAAAGCCAAATTTCAAGGTAAAGCCGGGGCAGACAATCTCGGCGGTGGTGCCGCGTCCGCCAGGGGAAGGTGTGGGCGTGGTTCCACAGCGTATTCCGTTGGATATCAGGTACGAAGATGAAGATTTGCTGGTACTGTACAAACCGGCGGGGTTGGTGGTGCATCCTGGTGTCGGGCATCCTAGGGGGACGCTAGTGAATGCGTTGGCGTACTACTTCGGGCAGCAGAACTTGCCGATTATGGAAGGAAATTACCAGGATCGCTTGGGATTGGTGCATCGAATTGATAAAAATACCTCCGGTTTGTTAGTGATTGCTAAGTCGGATTATGCCATGACCCATTTGGCGAAGCAGTTTTTCAATCATACCATTGAGCGCACCTATTATGCACTGGTGTGGGGCGAGCCGCATGAAAATCAAGGTACCATAAAGGGCAATGTTGGGCGTCATCCGCGGTTCCGGCATCAGTTTACCGTCTTTCCTGATGGCGAGCAAGGTAAATGGGCGGTTACACATTATAAAGTTTTGGAGCGATTATATTATGTAAGTTTAGTGCAATGTAATTTGGAGACCGGGCGAACCCATCAAATTAGGGTGCATATGCAACACCTTGGTCATCCGCTCTTTAACGATGAACGCTATGGCGGCGACCGAATTGTAAAAGGCACGATTTTTTCAAAATATAAAGAATTTGTAGAACATTGTTTTAATATTATGCCACGACACGGATTACATGCTAAATCGCTTGGTTTTGTGCATCCGACGACGGGCAAAGAAATGCACTTTGAAACAGAGTTGCCAACTGATTTTCAGCATGCCTTGGATGAGTGGCGCAAGTACGTGGAAAGTCGAAAAGCTGCGCTGGAAAAGGATGTGAAACAGTGGCAGCAGACGAATTGAAATTGTTATTTTTATTTGACGTTTATTATTTTATAAATTATAGAATTGAGAGCAGATTATATGAAATTGATAGAACGTTTGGAGGTGTTAGTAAAGCTGGGGGCGCATTTACAAGAAAAAGATGAATATTTAGAGGCGGTAATGCATCGCACAGCGTATGAAAATCAATGGTTTACAATTGAAAATCAGCAGAAAGCGATTCAAGCAATCGCAAGTGAATACTTGGATTTGGAAAAATTGCAACGCTGGACGGCGCCTTACTTCATCCCTGATGAGCCAGTACAAAAGGTGGTCGGGCTTGTGTTGGCGGGCAATATTCCGCTGGTGGGGTTCCATGATGTATTATGCGTGTTTGTAAGCGGGCATGTGGCACAAATTAAATTATCGGATAAAGACCCTTATTTATTACCCTATTTTTTAAAATTATTACAAAAATTTGATAATAGAACTGCTAATTATTTTCAAATCGTAGAGACATTGCGTGATTTTGATGCCACTATTGCTACCGGAAGTGATAACTCAGCGAGGTATTTTGAATATTATTTTAGCAAAGTTCCACATATTATACGCAAAAACCGGAATGCCGTTGCAATATTGACAGGAGAAGAAACCAAAGCAGCATTATTAGCACTTGGTGAAGATATTTTGCAATATTTTGGATTGGGCTGTCGAAATGTATCAAAAATTTATGTCCCGAAAGCATATGATTTTCAACCTATTATGGAAGCATTATATGAGTATCGGGAAGTAGTGATGCACGGGAAATATAAAAATAATTATGATTATAATTATTCACTTTATATTTTAAATAAAGAGCCGCATCTTACCAACGGCGTGATGTTACTCCTGGAAAATCCTTCTTTTCAATCGCGTATTGCAACTTTACATTATGAATATTATGAGGATATAAAACAAGTAGAAGCGGACATCCATACGCATGAGGATGAAGTGCAGTGTGTAGTCATGAATGATAAATCTTTAAAAATGAATACGTTACGATTTGGGCAGGCGCAATCGCCGGGGCTTGCAGATTATGCTGATGGCGTGGATACCATTCAGTTTTTATTATCACTTTCATGAAAGCTTATATTAAATTATGAGTTGGATATTTATTATTCACTTGTTTTTTACCGTTTATATGACCGGCGTGATTTGGTTTGTACAAATTGTGCATTATCCACTCATGGGAAAGATCGGTGAAGAAGCTTTTTTAGAATACGAGCGGCATCATCAAAATCGAACCTTTTATATCGTTGGTTTACAAATGCTTATAGAATTAGCAACGGGATTTTGGTTGTTGTGGCAACAAAGTTATAATCCATTATTATGGGGGAATGTAATTTTTTTAATCATTATATGGCTTTCCACTTTTTTGATACAATCACCTTTACATGGTAAATTAGGAAACGAATATAAAATAGAATGGCAGCGTAGATTAGTAATTACCAATTGGATACGAACGATAAGCTGGACAATTAGAAGTGCAATTTTATTATATATGCTGATCTAATTTTTATTCTTTAAATAAATCATTTACTTGTGCTTCCGTTTGGCGTAATTTTTCCCGGCAAAATTGAATTAAGGCAGCTGCACGGGCAGTTTTTTCAGTGAGCTCATCAATTGTAATCGCACCATTTTCCAATGCAGCTACAATCTGCTGGAGCTCGGTGAAGGCTTGTTCATAACTTAAATTTTCCATATTAATCTACTTTACTGCTAAATTCTCCGTCCGTAAGTCGCGTCGTTATTGTGTCGCCGCTTGTTAAGTCTTGCTTTGACCGTACAATTTTATCGTTTTTTGTGACAATTGCAAAACCGCGGTTTAAAGTTGTTTCTACATTCAAAAGCGTTACTACTTTTTCTAAAGTGTCCAAATTTTGTTTGGCAAATTGCATTTGGTGATTAAATAAACGAGCAATCGTTGGCATGATAAATTCCAACTTCTGGTATTGCTGTGCGAGCTGTGTTTTGGAGTAAAAATGTAAATTTTGATTCAAACTATTTAGTAACAATATCTGTTTGTTTAATTTTTGTGTAGTATTAAATTTTAATGCTGCTCCAATATTTACTAAAATGTTTTCAAATTGTAAATTATGATTGATTAAAAAATCGGCAACTGCGGTGGGCGTTTTCAGTGAAGTGTGCGCTACCAAATCAAGCACTGTTTCGTCTATATCGTGCCCAATACCAATAAATACAGGTACTTGCAGCGTAGCAACTGCTTTGCACAATTTTAAATTATCAAAAGCATTCAAATCCAATCTTGCTCCGCCGCCACGAATAATAACAATAACATCAAAATTTTCTTTGGTTTTTGAAATAGCACTCAGTTGTCGCAATATTTCCGTTTCTACTAACTCGCCCTGCATGGCACTTTGAAAAAAATGTAAATGAAATTGATAGCCATAAGGATTCTGTTGTAAATGTTGTATAAAATCTTGATAACCCGCAGCACGTTCAGAACTTATGACTGCAATGCGTTGTAAAACAATAGGTAAAGCAAGTAATTTTTGTTGATGTAATAAATTTTCTTTTTGTAACTGCTCAATAATTTGACGGCGTTTTAATTCTAATTTACCAAGTGTATAAGCCGGATCAATGTCTTCAATTAATAATTTTAAACCATACCTTTCATTGAAATCAACCTTCACTTTCAACAGCACTTCCATGCCATTCTGGAGCAATTGATCGAGCGTGATGCCAATTTTTCTTCGCAATTGCCGAAGATTATTCTGCCAAATAACCGCAGACGCTTGTGCAACAATCTTTTCTTCGGTGTCAGACTTTTGTACCAATTCTAAAAAGCAATGCCCGCGTACTTCATTCGACTGCGCAATTTCACAACGAATCCAAAGCGCTTCTGGCAGGTTGAGCGCCAGAATGCGGCGGATGTATTCATTCAGTTCATATAAAGTAAATGATTTCAATAAATACTTCTATTTTTTGATTAATATTACATTGGCAACTCTGCGCTCACCATACCGATCAAATACTTTATCATCACAAGGCATATTTACCACGCCGTTTTCTGGTTCATTATATAGCCACATCGTTGTTGAGCCACCACCGTCCATATTAATCGCATCTTTACATTTCATTGCAATCATTAAATCTTGCAATTCGGGTATAGACATGCCCTGTGCCTCCGCCGCCCGACCATCCACGGTAAGTAAGAGCACACGTCCACCCTTTTGCACGCAGGCACAAGTACGCGGATGACGATTGTTATTGAAAGCATTATCTTCCAAAGGTTGCTTTGCTCCATTTAATAATAATAAGGGTCCGGTGACTAAAATCGAGGCGTAATCTTGATTAGTATCATAAAATTGCTCTTCTTGAACTGGTTCTATGATGATTTTTCCATCTTTTTTGATAATAAAAGCCCCTTCCATGACCTCACTCTTTTTATTGCGCGTACGATCTATGACTTTATTATTTACCTTTAAATAAGCAACGGAACCTCCATTCTTTACATCGAAAAAACCGGCATTCACTGCTGCCAAAGCTTTATTTTCTATCGCAAACTGGCTGGTGAGCTTCAATGAATCTGCATCAAATCCAATGAAAATTTCGTGGGTTTTATTAATAATTAAAATATTAATATTTTGTTTGCTATTATATAATTGATCGGTATGAATAGACCAGTGGCGAATGCCGGGAGCGGGTTTGGATTTATGCCAGGGTAAAGTTCCCTGAGCGTGTATTGTTAATACAGTATATAGAAAAAGAAAAAAGGTTATAATAATATTTTTCATGGCTTAATAAATGTCTGGTAAAATATCATTAATCCAAGCTTTGACCTGTTCGGTAGAAGGTGCTTGCTTTTGATTGATAATGGTACCTAAGAAATTTTTTAAATTTTGATTAGAACGAGTATTTTGCTTTTTACACTGCTCTCTGAAATACTTTTCGGTATTAAACTTGTAGGTTGTAAAACTTACTCCAACATCATCAGCGATTTTAAGTATAAAATCTTCAAAAGCAGGAATCAATAGAATGGCGTAATGTTCTCTTTCGGCATGTTTTTTTAATTCGAGATAATCGAAGCTATCAATTATTGTAAATTCCTTGAAATAAGAAGGAACACTGCTTTTATCTTTATCAATTATTCCTATTGCAGTTCGGTTTTTAAAATCTTTTTGCATTTTATTAGCGACAGCGCCAATATTGGAAGAATGATTGGGGTTTTTATATCCAAGCATTTCAATCAGAAGTGTGTTGCCTTCGCATTCTGGTAATAGTTGTAAACAACTACTCATGCGCAAACATATTTAAATTAAAAAACACTTCGACGCCATAATTTAGTAACTCTGATAAATCATTATCTGTTAATTTAATAACTTTAGTTTCATAATTTTCTATAGTAGTAATAAATACAGACAATTCATCAGCAGGGCAATTCTCAACGACTGTATTAAATAAATAAGGGCTATGGGTAGAAATAAAAAATTGGTTGTTTTCGGAATCTAAAATTGTTTGAGTTAATTCCCGGATGTAAGGAGGAAATGAATGTTGTTCAGGTTCTTCAAATATTAAAATTGAATTTTTATTTGATAAAATGGCTGCATAATGAAAAATGAGACGTTGAAAGGTGTCAGCAGTTAGCGCGTAAGGAACTTTATATGCGACACCATCTACTTCTTTAAAAACAATAATTTCATTTTCTCTACTATCTACTAAAACTTTAAGATTATATTCATCAAATAAAGAAGCAATATTCTTGCGAAGACCAGAATTGGATTCGATTACACGAAGCAGATTTTCGCCATAAGGAGGTTTAAGAAAACTATTATATGATTCAGTTCGATTTTTTTCGTCGAAACTTTTGAAAACATACTTTTTTACAGGCGAAATGTAAGTACTTTTTGACCAAGTGAGTGCGTCTTCATGAGTGTCACCCGAATTTTTAATTGCTTTATTAAAAGGATGAATACCCATATCAAAAGGTACAGATTCATTATTAAAATCGGATGTTTCAATTATATGGAGTTTGTTAGATAATTTTTTTTGACTTATTTTGAACTGAAAATCATCCCTACTTTGCTCAGGTAACAAATATACATGCCCTAAATTGGTTTCAACTTTTACACTTTGTTGCGTATTTTGATCAAAAAATAAATTACTTATATTATTATATCGAACGAATTCCGAAAGGAAATGATCTTTTGAAGAATACGGCGCACAAAATAACGACAACGCCTCTAAAATATTCGATTTTCCTACATTCGGTTTGCCGATGAATAAATTGATTCTACCACAATCCAAATCCATGGATTTGATAGATTTAAAATTTTCAATGTGAATATTTTTAAAAAATTGTGGCTCTGCCATCAGCGAATGTTCATTTTGTTTTCAAATGTAAGGCTTTTTGTATAGAACAGCAAATGCATATTTTTATTTAAAACGACTCGTATAATTTTTTATAACCGGCAGCAATCCTTCCACACCTTCTTCCAAAGGTAAAACGACGGGAATGCCTAATTTTTGCTGCAAATTGTCCCGAAAAGATTTCAATTCATCCAGTGTCATATGTTCGCCATTCAGCGTAACTGCAAGTACCTCAGACCCATACATCTTAATCAATTCTATTTCGCTTTCGATGGGGAAGATTTTACAATGAAATTCTTCTGTGCCTTCGTAACACTCGCGTCCAGGTGCGTGGTGGAGGATGACGCCCTTGGCATTCGCGGAAAGCAGGTATTCAGAACCCGCAGGACCGCTGGGATTGCGCAAGGCAGACTGACCTTCGAGTAAAATGATGTCAGGATTGGATTGTTCTGCGCATTCGACTACGGCTTTTTCCAACTCGCCGCTTATGAAATCATTGACCGTCGAATCAAAAATAAAGCCATGTTTATAACCTTGCATCCAGCCGGTTTGACCGGTGTATATCATTTCGGCGTGAATATTATTTAGTTGGCACATTTCCATGATAAAACGGCAGGTCGTGCGTTTGCCGATGGCGCAGTCGGTGCCTAGTACGGCTATGATGGGCTTTTTTACTTTGTAAATATCTCCATTCCAGAACTTGAGTTCATTGCGCGGCTTGGGTTTGCGCACGTCGAGCAGGCGAACCCCTTCTTCTTCAGCGAGGCGCACAAATTCCGGGTCTTCACTCAAAAATGTGTGTAATCCACAGACAATCGAACACTTATGCTGTATGGCATTTTTTAATTCACCCCGAAAATCATCAGGTAATTTGCCGCCAGGCAAAGCCACGCCAATCACGCACCAAACAGGTTGCTCGCCGCCTTGAGCAAAATAATCTTCTACCGAAGCGTACACCGGTACATTGCGGTGCTTGCCATCAAGCACTTCGCCTGCGTCTTGTCCGGCGCATTTGTAATCAATCAATGCCAAGACCTCAAAACGAGCAGTGCCACGCAGCAATCCATGCGCCGTTTTGGCATTTACACTGTCCAGCATACCGTTGGTAAGGACGATGGCTTTTTCTTTATTCATTTTTTATAATATTGGAAATATTATAATATTGAGATATTTAGCGTTAGAATGGCTTTTCGAGAAGTTCTACGCCGAGACCTGGTTTATCATTGGCATAAAGCCAGCCGTCTTTCAAGATAAAACCACCTTTGACCAAATCTTCAGCGATGTCAAAACTGCCATCCAAATCCAAATAGCGTGTTGCAGGGCTTGCCAGTGCTGCATGTAGCGCAGCCGTGATGCTTACGATGCTTTCGTCGTTGCAGCCCCACATAAGGTCAATGCCATTGCTTTGAGCGATTTCTGCAATTTGCAAACCGCCCATTACACCACCGGATTTCATTAACTTAATATTAAAAATGCCATAATAATCATGACTGGAAGTTAATAATGCTGCATCGCGCCAGTCGTGCAGGTCTTCGTCGGCAGCGCACATTTTGCGAATAGGAGCGGATAATTCCATCATTTGATCCAAATGCCCTGGTGGGAAAGGCTGTTCCACGAATTCAACATCAAAACCGTGCGTACCTTGCACAAATTTTTGTAAATCCAGCACCGAATAGCCTTGATTCGCATCTACCCGAATTATAATATCTTTTCCAAGCGTTTCGCGCAGTTTTCGGAATACCTCTATATCTTTTTCTACTTCCAAGCCCGTCTTGAGTTTTATTATTTTAAAGCCCTTAGTCACATTTTCCTTTGCCTCCGTCAAAGTTTCCTCCAAATTTTTTATTCCAATAGTGATGGAGGTCGGAAACCCCTGATGCTTTCGACCCAACATTTCTACCAGCGGTTTACCGGCTACTTTTGCAACCGTATCGTACAGTGCAATGTCAATAGCGGCGCGGGCTGCGGGCGTTTCCGGCATGAGCTCTTCCAGCGTGCGTAAGAGCGCTTCATATTCTTCAATATTGCGACCTTTCAACAATTCTTCGGCATTCCCTTCGAGCGATTCGAGCGTCATTGCGATGCTTTCACCTGTGACGAATTCAGCAGGAGCGCCGGAGCCGATGCCATAGGTGCCATCTTCCAATTCGATGTAAACGAAGCAATTTTCAGCGGAATCAATCGTGTGAACCGCAATGGTGTAAGGCTTGGTGAGCTGAAGATTAGCCTGCCAGCATTTAACGCGAGCAATTTTCATACTGTAAGTTGGGTATTTGACTCAAAATTGAGTTAGGGCAAATATATCTAAATGCGCGGATTGCAAGGAAGGAAAAGTGAGAAAAATCCCGCAGATGTAGTCCAGAGAATCATCTGCGGGATTTATGTTATTTGATAACCGTTACATCGCCTTTAAATATTTCAACTGCGCCGTCATTGAATTCAATTTCGGCAATATAAACAAAAACACTTGGGTTGAATTCGTGTCCTCTTTTCGAGTAGCCGTTCCAACTACGACCAGGGTCGTTGGGGCGAAAATCTTTTGCTTCAAAAATAAGACCACCCCAGCGATTCATAATGATTAATTTTTTAATACTAACTACTTCGGTGCCTGCATGAATGACAAACTGATCGTTGTAACCATCGCCATTTGGAGATATAGCGTTGGGAATGAATACGTTACGAGATGGTTTTACTGTTACCAAAATTTCATCCGTAGCAATACAACCTTTTTCATCCGTGACGGTCACGGAATAAGGGAATGTGCCCAACTGTTTACCCGCAATGGGTTGTAGCCAGCAGCCATCATTGCAATTTTCTCTATTTTCACCATCCCATTTTAAATCGACAATGGTCTGTGTAGGCACGGTTACAAAGGCTTCCAGCGTGATGCGAGAACCAAAACGCATAAAAGTATCTCTACCTAAATCCACTTTAAAACTTGGACCATCAGCTAGATGCACTTCCATTTCAAAATGGCAACCTGATACATCTTCGACTAAAATTTTATAAGTATTTGATTGTAAATCAGTAAACTGATTAATATTTTGCAAAGCACTTCCATTCAAACTGAACAGATATGGGCCTTCCCCTCCATTGACCTCAAGGATTTGAATCGAACCGTCGGTTTGACCTTGGCAAGTTGGGGTTTTCACATCTAAAACTAAGCCAGTTGGCGGATTGGAAACATTGGTGACCAGCGTGACATCGCTTGCTGTGCAGCCATTTGCCGTATTTTGTGCTTCGAGCGTATAGCGTCCGGGCATGGTGACGGTTGGCTTGAGCGCATTCGGATTGGGAATGACCGCATCGTTGTCGGCTTTCCATGAAAAAGTTGTTATTGCACTATTCCCTTCGATAGAACCTTGCAAATCAACAGCAGGGGCATTACAATCCAGTTCCAAATCAGGTCCTGCACTAATGCTTGGCGGCGTTCGATCCAAGCTAACCAAAACCGAATCGAAATTAGAACAACCATTTAAAGCATTGGTAACCATAAAGATGTACCAACCCGGCTGATCTACTTCTGCCGTGGTGGTGTTAGAAATTTTTAGACCATTTGGGTTCATCCATTTGAAAAGCAATTGATCTTTATCAGAAGAAGTAGAACCCGTTAAAGTCACTTTTGAAATGTAACAATTGAGGGTTTGATCGCTTCCTGCATTTACAAAAGCCGGATCGGGCTCAGCCTTCACTTCGATGCTGTCAATGGCACGGCAGCCGGTGCTGTTGTCTATAATTTCAAAAAAATATAAACCTGCCTGATTGGTTGTAAAATTCAAACTTTGTTCATTGGGCAGCACCTCTTGGTTGGCATTGTACCAGCGATAAACAATGCTGTCGCCCTGATGCGAGCCATTGGCGCTGACGGTGGCACTTGGTGTATTGCAATCAAGAGTATCTTGTAATTGTAAAACGATTTTGGGAGTATAAGTTTGATCGGCAACTTGAACGGTAGCCACGTCAGATTGGCAGCCATTGAGGGTATCGAGCACCACCAAAGTATAAGTTCCTGGCAATGAAACAAAAGGTCGTTGTAAATGAACGTTGGCAGCATCAATGCTTGGTCCTGTCCATGTAAATCGAAAAGCGCCCTGTTCCATCAGTTCAGCACCCAACTGAACAGATTGGGTTTTGCAGGTTAATTTTTGATGGTCGCCCACATTTGCAATGGGTGCATTAATGGCAAGAATGTTTGCGGTAGCTGATGCTTTACAACCATTACCATCTGTGACAGTGACGCTATAAGCTCCACCACTTTGAATGTGAATAGAATCAGTGGTGCTACCATTCGACCATTGATAATCGGGAAAACCGGCAGTCGCACTCAGCATTGCCCTTTCGCCTTGGCAGAAGGTGGACTGTGCGTTGATTGTGACAGTCGGACTGGCAAAAGTGCGGATCGTAGTAGAAATCGAATCAGAACAGCCATTTTCGTCTGTAACGGTTACGCTGTAAGTTCCACTTTGACCGATTGTCAGGGTTGCTTGTTTCGAAGTATCTGACCAGAGATAGCCAGGGTAAGTCGTTGTTAAAGCTAAAGTGGTTGTTTGCGCATCACAAAGCGGCGTAATTGTTGCAAATTGAGGCTTTGGTAGCGCCAGTTCTGTAACAGTAACACTCATGGAAGCGGTGCATCCGTTGAAATCAGTAACCGTAAGGCTGTAAGTGCCTGGTGTTCGCACTGTAATATTGGCTGTTGTATCCTGTGTGGACCAACGATAACTTTTCAAACCAGCTGGTGCAGTTAACTGAGTAGAATCGCCTTTGCAAAAACGAAGTTTTCCTTGAATTACGATTTGCGGTATTTTATTTTCTAACACCTGGTATGTTGCAGTTGATTTGCAACCATTTCCATCCGTCACCGTGACAACGTAAGTACCTACATTAAAAACAGAAATGGTAGGTTGGGTTCGTCCATTCGACCAATTATAAGCGGTGTAACTTCTTCCGGGGCTTAAAAAAGCAGAAGAGCCAGTACAAATGTGAACCGTGTCAGATGCTGGCGCGGTCACTGTAAATGCTTGAACCTGAATGGAATCTTTGTTAACACAACCATTTCGATCACTTGCGGTTACAACAAACATTCCTGAGTCAAAAACTTGAATGGATGCCCCGGTTTTTCCGTTTGACCAGTCAAAACGCTCAAAATCACCCGTCGCCGTAAGCGTTGTACCGATACCAGGGCAAAAAGAGGTAGCCCCTGTAATGGTTGGCACAGGCACCGTAGGAAACACATCGACCGTTTGGCTGGCGGTCGCCATACAACCAACAGAATCAGTGACTTGCACTGTATAGCTTCCAGGTTCGGTTACCCGAATCGAACGTGTAATTTCACCAGTTGACCAGCGATAAGATTCAAAAGCCTGCACCGTTTCAAGCGTCGCAGCCGTCTCCGGACAAATGTAAACGCTGTCTTTTATAAATGGCTTGGGGCGGTTTTGTTGTAAAATGGTGATGCTTTCTGTTTGTTGGCAGCCTTCTGCACTTGTTACGGTAACGCTATAACTACCTGCTGTACCAACGGAAATAGTGGAGGTATTCAATCCCTGCGACCATCGAATGAGCGGTGCATTGGTCAGCGCTATAATTTGGGTAGAATCGCCTTCACAAAAAACAGGTTTGCCTTGCAACGTAAGCGTTGGAAGTGGATTTTGCCGCAGCATAAAATCGTCGGAGCCTTTGCAACCATTTGCATCTGTCACCGTAACGAAAATCGTTCCAGCGGTATTAACCGTGATACTTGGAGTGTTCTCCGAAGAAGACCAGCTATAAGAAGTATAGGGTTGGCTCGTGCGCAGTGTTGCCGTTTGTTTTTCACAAAAAGCAGGATTTCCGACAATTTCAGGCGTCGGTTTTGTGTATTCAGGAATGCTCAAAGAACCCGTTCCACGACAATTATTGGCATCCGTGACGGTAATGCTGTAATTTCCACCTCGATTAATGGCAGTGATCGCATTGCGGTCGCCATTCGACCAAAAATAAGTCAAATAAGGCGCGGTGGTGCGAAGAATGACCGTTTCGCCGCTGCAGAGCTTAGCATTGGTATCAATTATTGGTTTCGGTGTGCTATGTCGATTGACGGTGATGGAAGCAGTGCTGGTACAAGTGCCGCCATTGTTCACTGTAACCGAATAAATACCGCCTGAATCAACCGTGATAGTAGGATCGGATGATCCGGTTGACCATAAATAAGACCGGTGCGGACTGCTCAGACTAAGGGTGCTCGTTTCGCCTTGGCAAATGTCGGTATCGCCGCGCAACTGGGCAGGCGGATTCGCATAAACATTAATGTTAATGTCATCAGCGATGACGCAATCACCATCTGAAATGCTCAGAATGTAATTTAAGGAACCAGAAAAATCTTTGGGAATCGTCAAAATTGGATTTAAAATATTCGTAGCGCTCAAATAACTCAACGCTTCGGGTGTGCCGATCCATTCGTACTTGACCTGGCGCGTTGCATTTTTTACACTGGCATTCAGTTGAATAGGACCTGGGTTTTGACAAAGCTCCATATCATTGCCTGCGTTTACCGTCTTATTGCGGCAAAGCGGATTCGCTAAACAATTCAAAAACGGCGCAGCCGAGCCGCCCCAAGAGAGCGTGAAACCGGTTGCATCGCCTTTAAAATTGTCTAACATTAAATAATAACCTTCGCCAGGCTGCACGGTCATCGGTTTCAAAAAACCATCCGTACCTCTTGCCATTTCACTGGTATCGAGTGCGCCTCTGCCTAAGCCGGTTTCTGGACAAAAATCACATAAATCGTAAGCAAAAGAACACCGAATCGGAGAACCTAAACTATCACATTTCAAATCGGGTCCATAAATGGCAAAATCATAATCGGGATTGTTTTTGCCTGGTAGCAAAAATGGAGAAATGGTAAACTCCAAAATACTGTTAGGAGGCATGTCCTCTCTGAATTCAAAATAATACCATGCCGTCTGTGCCTCCCCGGCTTCAAGGCAACCGGCACTATTTTTAGGATTTGCAAAATCATCCGCGCCTCTGCCATTTGGCGTAAAATTAATCCGCCCATCGCTACAGATGATCTGCGCACCTACACAGTCAGTGATTTGCCCTTGGAGTTTTACCAAGGACAGCAAGCAAAAAATGGTAATAAATGAGCATTTCCAAGACGCACGACCCATGTTTAATCGGTTTTTGGTTAAACAAATTGTATGCCTTGCAATAACAAAGCAATTCATCCTAAAGGCATATGCTCATGGAGATGGAGGGATGATCTGGTATGTTGTTCTTTTTTTTAAAATTTGTGTAGAAGCGTTCGTGGGTAGTGACTGTTCAAAATGTGTAAGTTTTCTACGTATGCTTTACAAAGATAATTTATCTTTTCGATAATATAAAATTTTAGTAGGTTAATTTATATATAATTATCCAATGTTTTGATTTTTAAATTTTTATGTAAATAAATTTTGTTGAAAACATGTTTTTTGTAACGTGTTTAATTGAAAATATATAATTTTTATAAATAAAAAATAAACCAGAAGTGTTTCTCCTTACTGCTGTAAAGGTAGAAAAGTGGCGAGTTCTTGTCCCGCGTTTTTTTATAATCGTAGTTTAAGACAGTCCTCGTCTGAGCATTTCCTGGTGTACCAATTGGTATTCGCGACTCATATCTCCAGTTACGGAAGAATTTTCCTGCGCCCTCCGGATCAAGTAGGGAACCACCTCGCGCACGGGTCCGTAAGGCAAGTATTTGGCGGCGTTGAAGCCCATTTTTGCCAGGTTATACGTTAAATTATCGCTCATGCCATACAACTGGCTGAAAAACAAGTGGGGATGATTGTGCGGAATGTTGCGCTGCGCAATGAGTTCTGCCTGAAGAAAATTGCTTTCTGCGTTGTGAGAGGCATTGCAGGATGCCATTTTTTCATAATTGTCCACACAAAAACGAACCGCCGTATTGTAAGCATCGTCAGTAGCCGCCTTATTTGGATGAATAGGAGAGGGGTATCCTTTTTCCGCCGCGCGTTCGCGCTCTTTGGTCATATAAGCACCGCGCACCAACTTTGCACCCAAGAAGAAGCCTTCTTTCTGCGCCCGGTTGAAAGAATCGAACAGGTACTGTAGGCGATCTTTTCGATACAATTGAAATGTATTATAAACGACGACTTTTTCCTGGTTGTAGCGTTTCATCATAAGGTTGACCAAATGGTCAATGGAATCCTGAATCCAGCTTTCCTCGGCATCCACCAACACCCGCATGCCGCGCTGGCTAGCGGTGTAACAAATAGCGTCAATGCGTTTTAGCACATTTTTATATTCTACCCGCATGTCGCGCGTGAGCGTTTCCCCGTTTTGGATAGCTTCCAACAACTCAAAACGCGCCATACCGGTCAGTTTGGTACTCACCATAGAAACACCAGGTGTTTGCGATGCAAAGTCAATGGCACGGATGATTTCATTCATCGTACGGTTAAATTCCTCTTCCTCTTCTTTGGCTTCCACTCCGTAATCAAGGATGGTAAAAACACCCTGCTTGTACATTTTTTGAATGACTTTGGAGCTTTCCAGTAGTGTAGTACCTCCACAAAATTGTTCAAAAATGGTATTTTTTACAATGGTTTCAATAAAAGGCAAGTGCATTTTAATGGCAGCCACACCGAGCGTAGAGCCTACGCCTACCAACCAATGATTGTTCATCAATCCAAACAAACGTGCCGATTTACGCAATTCATCGTCCGATTTTACCGAAAACGCCGCTTCAGTATTGCTAAAATCAGGTAATGACTGGCTGACATCGGTGTTGTGGTTCGTCTCAGGGTTTTGGCTTGCGATAAAGTTTGTATCTTCCATGATGCAATTGAAGTTAATTCAACCTAAAAATGGTGCAAATTAGGGAGCGTATTCCAAATTTCCCAGGCTTTTTCTGCCTGATAATATAACATAGACAATCCATTTTGGGTTGCTGCACCTTGCTGCATGCCTTTTTGCAAAAACAGCGTTTGTTCGGGGTTATAGACCAAATCGTACAACAAATGTTGACTGCTGAGGCAATGATACGGAATATTGGGGAAAGTTTCAATATTAGGCGCCATGCCTAATGGAGTGGTGTTAATAATCAAAGGAAACTCGTCGAGCGAGTGCAGCATCTTATATGTCAAATCTGCTTTGCCCAGCTCCCGCGACACAACGGTATAACGTATATTGAGTTTGCTTAGTACAAAAAACACCGCTTTGGCAGCTCCGCCAGTGCCCAATACCAGTGCTTGTTTGGGCTGCGCCTGATTCGCTTGTAAAAATTCTTGCAACGCACGCTCAAATCCGTACGCGTCGGTATTATAACCCAATAAAAATCCCTTTTCAATTTTGATGCAATTTACCGCACCAATGGCACGCGCGCCCTCATCAAGCTGATTCAAATAACCGATCACCGCTTCTTTGTAAGGAATGGTAACATTCAAACCCTTCAAGTTCGGATACGATTTTAAAATAGATAAGAGTAATTCAATTTTTTCTAATGGAAAAGCTTCATAAAAACAATTCGTAATGCCTTCTTTTTCAAATTTTTGTGTAAAATAACCTTTTGAAAAAGAATGCGATAGTGGATACCCGATCAGCCCGTACAAATCTTCGTACCCCAGCAATGCTGGATTGAATTCTGGTATAGTTTGCAACTGCATCCGCCTTTTTTTAAACAGCAAAGTTAAATTAGCAGAAGCGAGATTTTATAGGTTTTAATAAATTTTGTTTCTCGCATTCTAAGAGCATGTTTAAATTTTAGCAAAGTGGTTTGAAAATAGAGAATCCGCCCT
>CAZFBN010000112.1:0-18935 GCA_964517145.1 uncultured Saprospiraceae bacterium | reverse complement strand
TAATATTGGAATTTTTTAACAACCTGAAGGTTGTTGTACGATAGGCATCCTAAAGGATGCACTACGTGAGGCGCAAAATTATACCTTCTCAAAGACTTATGCTAATAATTTTTTCAATACTTCTACATGCACAACAGGTATCGGTTCTGTTGTAGTAAACAAGAATACCGCTTTATAAAAAAGCGCTATCTGAAAAGGAAGTTGAAAAACAGTATAAAAGGATGTAAAAATTGTTGCTGATGACCTTACTCCACTAAATGTCGGGACACATCACTACTTCTGGCTACTTCTTGCGCTTTTACCACCAAGCAACCCGATAAATAGTCGTGCAAACACTGATTCTTGTTATTAAAAAAGAACATAAAATACCCGACAAAAAAGGTAAAAACATTTAAAAAATTTCCAAAAAACCGTCCGGTTGCCTGACCAAAATTAACAGAATTTCCGTTTACACTGATCACACGAATGCCCAATGCCTTTTGACCTACTGTAGCCTGCTGATTCCCGCTTTGCTGCAAAGCCCAGTACAACCAACCTGGTACAATCGGTATAATAGAATTTGGAATAAAGATGATAAGTACATCAATCAAGCGGGCACCGAGGCGCTCACCAAAGTTAGCTAATTCATAGGTGACGGTGTCTTCCGCAGTTTCAATTTCAATTAATTTGCTCATGTTGTTACAAATAAAGGGTTTAGAAAAACAATGCCAAAAACAGGTTCCAAATTACAAAATACTTTGAAATATACCACTTCTAATTATATGATATATTTGTAAATTTTAAAATTTAAAAATGACCCATAAAAAAACAATCAAACAAACCTTGATAACGATAGCGAAATGGATTCGTATAACGATTTTTTATAAAAATATCATTGAGATAGGAGATAAATAACCAAGCATATTTAACTGAAAATTTTGCTTACTTATATTTGATTTTGTTTTAAATAAAGCAAAGTTTTTATTTTATTATAAACAGTTAGCAATATGTAAAACGCAGTTATTGTAATACTTCTTGCAGTCGCCGTAACATTCAGCGCAGTTACCAATTTATTCAGCGCAGACGACGTAATATTCATCGCAGTTATCATTTCATTCAGTGCAGTTGTTGTAACACTCCTTGCAGTTATCATTTCATTCAGTGTAGTCGGCGTAACATTCAACGCAGTTACTAATTCATTCAATGCAGTCGCTGTAACACTCATCGCAGTTATAATTTTATTCAGTGCAGTCGGCGTAACATTCAGCGCAGTCGTCATTTTATTCAACGCAGTTGTCGTAACACTCAATGTAGTCGTTGTAACACTCAGTGCAGTTGTTTAAAAAATAAAAAATGCTGACTTAAAACTGTTTCTAATTTGTAATAAAAAAAGTAATGTTGATAGAGTGGGCGAGTAGGAGAGGGGTTCTAACAAAGTATAGGCTAAATTATTTTTTAACAATTGCAATTACTTTATAACAGTTGCAATTGCCGAAAGCGTTTTTAAATTTGCAGTCAAAATACTGAAAATGAAATTTACAATTTTGTTGCTGGCGCTGTGTGTAATCGGAATAAGTGCTTGCAAAGAAGACAAAGACCAATGGGAAATAGACCGTGAAAAAATTGAGCAATATGTAGCAGCCAATAACCTGCAAACAACCGTACATTCATCTGGTATTCACTACATTATCACCACTGTTGGCACGGGTTCCACCCCTTCTTCCAATGCTACGGTTACAGTAAAATACAAAGGATATTTTTTAGATGGAACGGTATTCGATCAAAGTACCAATGCCATCGAGTTCCCGCTTAATAATCTGATTGAAGGTTGGAAAATAGCCATTCCCTTGCTCCAAAAAGGAGGCAAAGGTACGTTTGTCATGCCTTCTGCATTGTGCTATGGACCTTATCCTCCGCAGGGCATTCCAGCCAATGAAGTATTAGCTTTTGAAATAGAATTAATAGACTTTAAAGAATAAAATGTTAACCTTTAAATAGAAAGGCGTAGCTATAAAAACTTAAACAACGCTGAAACAGTTTGTTATTTAGCGTTCAATACGCCATCATTTTTTGTGAATGGAATAATTGATTCCTATCACTATAATAACATTCTATCCATTATCACTTTCTACGTGTTGCCCACGCAAACGCCGCATGCCATACTGTACTGCCATCATTACGATCAGCCCGATGAGGTAGGAAGAAATAAACATGAGCCACTCATAGTCATCCTTGCGCAGCGCCTCGCGCTTGGCGGCGATGCCCCAAAGATTGACCAAGCCCTTTTTAACAAAAAAACGCGACACCAAATTGGACGCCATCAAGCCCGCCAGATAACCGACGGATAAGTTGAGGGCTTCTTGAGAGAGAAAGTTTAATAGTTTTTTCATGGATGTAAAGGTATTTTGGGGCTGAAATTATTTTAAAATTCCTGTAAATTTTAAAAAATTATAAATCAGTAAACCAAACGCAAATAGTGTAGTAGGAATATAAAGCGGCCATAACGTTCTCGAAAACATAACTTTTACAATACTGTTATTAGGCTTTATTAAATTGACTTCTTCCAAATTCCCTTTTTCATCATAATCCTCTCTTTTGAAAGTATTGAGATTGTATAGATATTTAGTCACATGAGGTCTATTCTTTATCACCCATTTATATAGTTCGCGATAGTGCCGCTCTGTACTCAAGAAAAAAGAATCTAAATACCAAAAAGTAAAAATTATAATAATCAAAAATATAGTCAAAATAACTGCAATGCGTTCATCGTTGGCTACACTTGCTATCAATGAATCATTTCCAAAAGCAGCTATGGCACTTATACCAGCTAAAAACCAGGTTTTTATCTGAAATGAGTTTTGCGCCATTCTAGTAATTACTCCTTGAACTAAATCAATTTCTTTATGTATAGCAGCCTCAGATAGTTCTATCTTGAGCTGTGTAAAGAATTTTTCATCTCCTACTATTCTGGTTGATTTTTCTTCTGGTAAATTTTCCATTATCAATAAATTTCTGTTTAAACAGTGTCAATTTTTGTAAGGTTTACTCCATTCCTTTTCATCCCAATGGAAATCACTATCTTGTGGGTTTTTAAACGCTCCTATCCATTTAGTAGGATCTATTAGATTATTTACTTTTAATTTATAACTGAAGCTGTCATGTTTCTGATAAGTTGCGGTATTACTTCTATTTAAGTTTAATGGCTCATTTCCGATTCTATTATACATAAAATTATTGTTTAAGAAAATCAAAGTATTCACAAGTTTTTTGTTGTTAGCAGCTTCTTCACTAAACATTTTTTGACTATACTTTAAGTTTGGAAAGTAAATTGTAACATGGTTTATATAATTTCTATCTACTTCTGGTAAATTCTCCATTCCTTCAATTGCATATTTATCCTCTACAACAACTGCTATCGAATCTATAAGAGTTTGGAGTTTTTTACCAGTAGAGGCAGTAGTATCGGATATAAATTTATTGATATAATTTTTAATAGCATCTTCGCTAAAGAGTTTTTTATTAACAGCCAAAGAATCTTTAATCAAGCAAAGTTCTACTTTTCCTTTAAACGTATGACCATTTTCAAAATCCAAGGCATCATCTACTGTGTTTTCAGCTACAATGTGGTGCGGACGTACAGTGCCTCCATAAAATTCAAAGGCGTCATCTCCCGATTCATAAACCCAGATATGGTCAATCTGAGTTCCAGTGCCTACTCCTGCTAAGGATAGACCATTAAAACCCTTATCTTCTTTTTGAATGATATCTCCGGCATATTCTATTCGCACATATTGAAGTGTACCACTGTTGTGGGTGCTGTCAGAACCCCCAAATATTATATTTGAACTATCCTTCTTTTCATTAAAGAACTCTAAAAAAGCTGTTTTTGCACTATTGTCAGCTATTGGCGCTTTGCCACAAATAGTAATACCTCCCCAGAAGCCTATTAAATCTCTTTCCTGATTCCATATTCTACGAGGGGTAAAAATTATTGGGTTATCCTCATTTCCAATAGCTTGTATTTGCCCTTTTTGAGTTATTGTTAGACTAGAACCCTCGTCTGCATAAATTACAACCCCGCTATCAATTTTTAAAGTATCATCTACGAAAATATGCCCTACTAATAGATATGGTTTTTTCCACCATCCTGATTTCACTTTCAAATACAAATGCTTATCAACGTTTTTTGGGTTAATAATCTCGAACACCCGCTTTTTCCATTCTCCAGTTCTTATCTCATAGTTCACAAAAAATAGAAAACCAATAAAAAGTAGAAAACATACTATCAAAATAAAATTTCTAAAATTATTTTGCTCACGCGCTTTTAGCCATTTCTTGCCCCAACGAGAGCGTTTTCTACAAATTTTTTGTTTAAATTCATCTATACTACCTCTTTTTTCAGGCTTTTCATCAATCGCTTTTACTAATATGTTTCTGATAGACTTAGGTAACTCTGGAGAATGTTTTACTTCTTTTCTAAATGACTCCCTTTCCTTCTTTACATTTTCATGCTGATCTTCCGTATATTCTTTAAAAACCTCCGGTTTTCTTAACAGAATGCCGGCAATGGTGGCTCCCAAAGAATAAATATCCGCATTTTTAGCATCTTCAAACGATTTTAAATGTTCATCAACATGTTTGAATCGTTCAGGTGCATCACACACACTTCTGCCAGGGAATTCTTTTGCTAATTTTTTTTGGATTTTTAAACTTTCGTCGTGTTTATGTTCCTTATAATATGCTCTATCAAAATCTGAAAGCACTACCTCATAACTATCATTTTCATAATTAATATGTATATTGGAAGGTTGGATGTCTAAATGCGCAATGCCTTTTTTATGTAACTCTTCAACTGTTGTTATCAATTTTTTAAAAAAGAGACGGCTGTCATTCCAATTTTTTTTACTGATTTCAGTTGCAAAAAATTTTACTTTTTCACAAAGCGATTCTCTGTTTTTTTCAGTTAATTTTCCTTCAATAACGTCTTGAATATTATTTTCACTTCTGCGTCTGGGAGGAAATAGAATACCCTCCAAATCGCCACAATTGTTAAATGGGATTGCAAACCAATTTGAATCACTACCATCTGATTTTTGTATTATTTGGGGAAAATATTTTGTATCTTTTGTTTTAATAAGGAAATCTAATATTTCTAACTCCCAAGCAATTCTATCTTTAAGGTTTTGATCAACTTTCTCATTTTCGACTTCTTTTATTATTACTAATTTATTATCTTGAAAATCCCATCCTATCCAAACATCTTTATCTGACCCAGGTATCAAATCAATAAATCCTGCGAATCTATGGTTGAAGTTTTCAGGATATGGAGTTTCTGACACATCAGGTTTCTGATTATTCTCATCAAATTGAAAGAAAACTCTACCATATTGTTTTTTTGATTTACAATGTTCGAGTACTTCTTTTATTGCATCTGTGTACTCATTTTTAAAACGCTCAAAATATTTCTTCCAAGATTCGAGTTCATCAAAGTGAGCTAATCTTACTTCTTTATCCTTTATATCTTCAATAACTTTTTCTACTTGTTTTTCAACGTCTGGACTGAGAGGCATAGTTTTTTACTTTTATTGATATATGATTCGTTTTGCTAAATATGTTTCTAAAACTTGAGGTAAGCGACAATCACTTCCGATTAGTAATGGTATAATTTTCTTTCCTAAAACTTTGGCTCTTGCCACCATATAAAAAATAATAGTTTGAGATGGATACTTTTCCGAAATTAGAAAAATAAGAGTAGAACAATTATCTATTTTTTCTTCAATTAAAGTCAAAGGATGGTTACGATTGGTTTGTTTGAATGATAAAGGAAATTTTTCAAACTCTAAAGTATTATTCTTAATGAAGAAGTCTGCAATTTCTTTTGCTTGTGTATCTTTATCAGAATAGCAGATTAGTATTTTATTAGAAGCAATAGTTTTTACTGGGGCTGGAAGTTTCAAGGGTTGCGTAGGATTTAATTCAATTACAATGATGCGTTTTCCTTTTGCTCTTGCCATACCAATTTCATACCACACCCATCTTGATAATAAAGCATTTTTAGAGTAGAAAAATAAAACTCTTTCACAAGCCTCAATTCCTTCGTCAATTTTTCGGATAATGAAATCACCACCTGTCAATTCAATATCATCAATAAAAAATATTTCCCCTAATTTTCCTTTCAGTAAATCTAGGTGCTTTCTTACTTGCTGTATATCTTTCTGAGCGTAACTTATGAAGATTTGTTTTGGCATAGCAAGGAGGTTAGTTATTTTCTGTAAAATTAATTTCTGCTAAAAAAATGTGCTAAATTTTATTATTAAATCAATGTTAATTTTAGAGGTATTCAGAATTTAAATACATCAAAAAGTCATTGAAAACTTTGATAATATCTCATGTCCAATTCAATTTTGATTTTTGAAATATTTTATATATTCGCCTATACAAGCCATCTACATGCCACCATTCCCCACCATTGATCAAGTCGATACCATTGCTAATTGGCAGGAGCCGGTATTGCGCAATTTGCAGATTACGCAGTGTTATTATGAGCTGTCGCAGGCGATGACGGGGCGGACAGAGAGGAGGCGTCTATAAAAAGAATGAAATTAAGCCACCGCAAAATCATCAATAAATGGTCGAATGGCAGGCGCTTTGAAGCCCAGCACGATGTAGTGTGCAGGAATGCCGCGCTGAATGAGCACTTGCGCAATGTTGAGATCGGTGCCATCGTGTTGAATCCATACTTTGCCGTCGGGCTTTACATCAATGTGTACGAAGGGAAGGTAAGTTCTTAGATTGTTTTGCCAGCCGATGTCTAACAAGATGTAATGTCCGTTTGGTTCGTCCAGGACAATTTGCGTTTCCGAAAACTCATCGGAAGGTACCAGATTACCGATTTCCTCTACGTATTGCCGAACGATGGCTTTATGTTTATTGGCTAAATCCATTGTATTATTGTTGTAGTTATTTCATTAAAAATGATTAATCGCAAAGAATAAATGTCCGCTACTTCTTTAAAAAAAGGATCATCAAAAAAGTTTTGATAAAAATTTTCCGGCACTGCTAAATACAACACCCGATCCGGTTCTTTTTTCTTTAATGCAGTTAAATAAATCAAAAATTGACCGAGTGCGTCTTCAAATTGATACAAATCGGAAGAGCCTAAAAAGCTTTTGATTTCGACAGCAATTTTCTCTGTTTGTTTTTCAGCAGCGATCAGTTCTGCGCCTAAATCAATATAACCACGCCTTCTGCCAATCATTATTTTATAAGGATCATGCGTGATTGTCCATCCATCGTTTATCAAAGCAGCTTTTGCAGCTTCATGAAATTTGTCTCTTGCCATTGTACCGTTTGGGGGATTTAAATGGTGATGCAAGCAAATATACCAATTTCTATTGGAAAATCAATCTGCAAAATTCGCTACTTTCGCCTAAATAAAACGAGTAAGATGTCACCATTCCCCACCATTCATCAAGTCGATACCATTGCTAATTGGCAGGAGCCGGTGTTGCGCAATTTGCAGATTACGCAGTGTTATTATGAGCTGTCGCAGGCGATAACGGTGCGGACGGGGGCTTGTACCAAAAGTTTGCGATTCGTCTTTCACAGCCTATTTTCTTTTTGTAGATTTGGTGAAAAAAAGGAATGGCGCGCGATAAATTTCATCAGGAGGTACGATTGGCGCTGGAAAATGAAGGTTGGGTAATTACAGATGATCCACTGTTGTTTAAAGTTGGGAAAATTCAGATTCAAATTGATTTGGGCGCAGAGCAATTGATCGCAGCGGAAAGAGGAACAGAAAAAATTGCGGTTGAAATAAAGAGTTTTACACATCCTTCCTTTATTACTGCGCTATATGAAGCAATCGGGAAATATATTCTTTACAGAAGTGTGCTAAAAGTGAGAGCGCCGGAGCGTATTTTGTTTTTGGCAGTACCGGAGATTGCATTTAATCGTTTTTTTCAGGAATCTGTTATACATAATATGATACAGGAAGAAGGTTTTAAAATCGTTCTTTATGATCAATACTCAAAAACCATTACGAAATGGATACTATAAAAAAATATGAATCGGCTATTTTGAGCATTTTGCAAGAATATACCAAATTGAAGTATGCCAATGTAAAGGGTGGCAATGAGTTGATTGCAGATACTGAAAACCATCGGTATCTGGTGATGACCATCGGTTGGGAGGGTGATCATTTTGTGCATGACGTACCGATGCATTTTGATATTATTGATGGTAAAATCTGGATTCAACAGAATATGACGGAGTGGGAAGTAGGCGAAATGTTGGAAGAACAAGGAGTGCCTAAATCTGACATTGTCATTGGCTTTTTACCGCCGGACATGCGGGAATATTCTAAATATGCAGTTGCCTGAGTTAAATCTTTTTATGAACGCTTACCCCACTATTCATCAAGTCGATACCATTGCTAATTGGCAGGAGCCGGTATTGCGCAATCTGCAGATTACACAGTGCTATTATGAGCTGTCGCAGGCGATGACGGGGCGGACGGGGGCGTGTGCGAATTGGTGTACGTTTGCGACCTGGGCGTCGAAACAGGCGGGGCAGACGATTCGGAAGGAGGATATTTGGGTGCAGTTGGAGCAGCGCTTGTTGTACAATGAGGAGCGGTCGGTGGAGGAGGTGCAAGGGCAGCGAAGTTTATTGCAAGACGTTTTAAAAGTCTCAGCGGAGGAGGCGGTGGAGCGGGTCGCTCATGACACGCAGCAATCTACGAAGGAAGTGCGGCAGTTGTTGTGGAAAGCGCTGAATCCGAAGCAGATGCTGGAGCGGGCAAGTGATGCGGTAGCGCGGGGCAATCAGAAGGTGTTCGCGGAAATTGGACGGGAATTTGCACGTTTTTTAGAAAGCTGTGCCTCTGATTTGGAATATCAGGAAGATCATATTACACAATTTTGTGCAACATTAAGAGAAGGGAATCCGCCAAAGGGTCAAGCTTATTTGCACCAGGCATTCCGGCATTATTATGCTGCTTTTTTTGAAATGGATGTAAAAAAGCGAGCGGAATTGATTTTATTGGCGAATATTAAAATTGGTTTTCATGAACAAACCCGCTTGCAGCCGGAAATAAAGGAGGCGATGTACAGCTCGATTGATAATTTATTGAAATTGACGATTCGATTGCTGAATGGGTTGTTCCCACGGCGGGGCTGGTTGGTGTTCTTAGGTTTTGTGGTGATGCGATTGCTGGGGCGTCCGCAGCAATTGGAAGAGGAGGTGAATAAGATCATTAGTTCTGCCTATTCAGAAGTCCATTGGTTATTGACCAAAAACTTAATGATGTTGGGATTGCCGCATGGCAAGTATTTAAAACTGGGGGAAGATTTGACCGCAGCGTTTCCTGCGTCTTTGCAGCATTTGGCGAATCCTGATTTGCAGGCGATGTTGCAGCAGGTGGACCCAACGCTGGATAGTGTGAAGGAAACGGGGGCTTTGGATTGGGCGAATTTGGAGGAGCGCTTGCATTATATTGTGGATTTGTTTCGCTGTCATCAGGAAAATAAAGAATTGTTGGAAGCGCCGTTTTCGGAGGAGCAGGTGAGGGCAATTCAAACAGGAAAGGTACCGGAGGGGGCGTTGTGATGCGCCTACTTATTTTGAAGATTCGGTAAAAAGTTTTAGTTTTGAATTATACTTTAAAAGACAATTAATGCAAAAAGAACAGCGAAACCATATCACATCACAAGATTTTAGCGATTATTTGTTTTGGGATATAGATCGAACCAAGCTGGATTTGGAGTGTAGTAAGCCCTACATCATTGAACGGGTTTTGTCCCATGGTATGCTTGCAGACTGGTTTTTAATAAAAAAATTATATGGAAAAGAGGTTATTAAAGAAGTGGTACTTCAATTACGGTATTTAGATAAATACGCATTGCATTTTTGCGCGGCTTACTTTGATGAACCCCTCAATCATTTTCGATGCTACAATTACGCACAGTCGAACCCCGGACATTGGGTTTATTAAAAGATTTAATGCAAGTATCGGCTTTAGCTCAACATTTTTTAGTAAGAGATACTTCTCTCGCCTTGCAAATAGGACATCGCAAATCCATTGATTTGGATTTATTTACACATCATACTTTTAATGCTGAAGCTGTGTTAGCCATTCTTCAATCTCAATTTCACGTGCAACCACTTACTATTACCAATACGATTTTTATTAGCGTTATTGAAGGAATTAAAGTTGATTTTGTTTATTTTCGGTATCCCTTTGCTTTTCCAATCATTGAAGAAGAAGGAACCAGATTAGCAGATAAACGAGATATTGCTCCTATGAAGTTAGATGCAGTTACAAAACGTGGCAGTAAAAAGGATTTTAATGATATGTATTATTTATTAGAAGAATTTTCATTACAACAAATATTAGAATGGTATAATGCTATGTTTCAGCATGCAACCAGTTTTCATGTTATTAGAAGTCTCACGTATTTTGAAGATGCAGAATCAACGGATGCACCTTTCGTTTTTGACAAAAAAGTAACCTGGGGTAAAGTGAAAAAAAGAATGATTGAAATCGTAAAAAATAATATCTAAACGATGTAATTAAGCATTCATCACCAAGTCCCTTACCGCCGCAATCCACTTCGGATGGTCGTTCAAACTTGGCACCAAATCTACCTTTTCGCCGCCCAGGTGTTCAAATTCTTCCTGGTATTCCACGCTGATTTCGATTAAAGTTTCCAAACAATCGGCAACAAAAGCAGGGCTGAAAACGAGTAATCTTTTCGCGCCTTGTTTTGCCTGATGCTCCAGCACTTCGCTGGTGTAGGGCTGTGCCCAAACTTCTTTGCCAAGACGACTTTGGAAGGAAGTGGTGTAACGGTCTTTGTTCAGATTCAACTTTGCAGCAATGGCGCGGGTCGTGGCGTAGCATTGCGCGGAATAGCAAAATTGATTGACGCTGGTAATATTTTGACAGCAATTTTCTTTTTGCAAACAATGATTGAATTCGTCGGCTTTGCGCAATTGGCGTTGCGGCAAGCCATGATAGCTGAATAGGATATGATCGTAACCGTCGAGGTCGAATTGGCGGGCGTTTTCGACAAAAATGTCAATCATCGGTTCGTAATCATAATACGAATTAATGAATTTTACGGTCGGAATAGTGTCTCTTTTGCGCAGCAAACGCATTACTTCATCGTGCACGGAGCCGGTCGTCGCTGACGCATACTGCGGAAACATCGGAAAGACGATGATTTCGGAGACCTGTTTTTGCATCAATTTATTCAGCGCCGATTCAATCGAAGGATTCTGATAGCGCATGCCGAGTTCGATTTCGTACGCGTCGCCCATCAAATTGCTAAGTTCTTTGGTCACTCTTTCACCATAATATTTCAATGGCGAGCCATTCTCCGTCCACAATTCCTGGTATAATTTCGCCGATTTGCCCGAACGAAACGGCACAATGATGCCGCGCACCAACAAATTCCGGGCGAGCCAAGGATAATCAATGACGCGCGGATCGAGCAAAAATTGTTTTAAATAACGATAGACCGCCGGGCGCGTGGGTTCGTCGGGAGTGCCGAGATTGACGAGTAGAATACCTTTTTTAGCAGTCATACTGCACGATTGAATTTTGAATGTTTAGTTTTTAATGTTGTTGAATGATTGAAAAGGAGGACATTCAGCATTAAAAATTTGAAATTAAGCATTTGCTTTACAAGCGAAACTACAACATTGGAAGATTTTAACAGTTTAATTTAACGGTAAAATAACTGTCATAATCGAAATAAGGGACATACCTTTGTTTTCCTGGAAGTCAGAAGTGGGAAGTCGGACATTGGATGCGCCCAACAATAATTTGCTCGCTTCGGTGTTCTGACTTCTAAAAATCTAGCGTTATGCAAAGACCATTGATACTGGTAACAAATGATGATGGCATTACGGCAAGAGGGATCAAGGCGTTGGTGGAAGTGGCGCTGAGCCTGGGCGATGTGCTGGTGGTAGCGCCCGATGCGCCGCAAAGTGGCATGGGGCATGCGATTACGATTGATAAACCGATCCGCTTGCGACCGATGAATGGGTTGTTTGAAGGGGTGCTGGCGTCTTATGATAGCTCAGGAACACCGGTAGATTGTGTAAAACTGGCAAAAAATGTGTTGCTGCGCGACCGCAAAGTGGATTTGTGCGTTTCGGGCATTAATCATGGTTCCAATGCTTCCATTAACATTATTTACTCTGGAACTTTATCGGCAGCCATGGAAGCTTCGCTGGAGGGCATTCCCTCTATTGGATTTTCGCTGTTGGATTATTCTCCAAATGCAAATTTTGAGCCAAGTAAGCCTTTTGTTCGGCAAATCATGGAATATGTTTTACTAAATGGAATGCCGCATGGAAGTTTACTCAATGTAAATATTCCAAATCTGCCAGGAGAAGCGATTAAGGGTATAAAAATGTGTCGGCAGGCGGATGCGCGTTGGGTGGAGGAATTTGTGGAAGCCATTGACCCGCGCGGGCAAAAGTATTATTGGTTGACGGGGCGGTTTGAAAATGACGATTTAAGCGCGGAAACTGATTTGTGGGCGTTAGAAAATGGGTATTTGTCGGTTGTACCTTCGATGCACGATTTGACCAACTATGAAGCGCTGCGACTTATGAAAGACCTGGAGTTCACATCGGTTGGAAGCTCGAAGGTATAAATGCTTAAAGTACAAAAGTTTAAAAAAAATATGAAAATTGCATTGATTGGTTACGGTAAAATGGGTAAAACCATTGAACGGTTGGCATTGGCAAAAGGACACGACATCGTTTTGATTATTGACAAAGACAATCCACAGGATTTTACCCTAGACAATTTGCGCCAAGCCGACGTAGCCATCGAATTTTCGCAGCCGGAGAGTGCATTTGATAATGCTAAAAAATGCTTGGAAGCGGGTGTGCCCGTCATTGTTGGAACAACTGGATGGCTGGATAAAATCTTGGAAATCAAGATAATATGTGAGCAATCAGATGGAGCGATGATTCAAGCGACAAATTTCAGCATTGGGGTCAATTTGTTTTTTGCGCTCAATCGATTTTTAGCGAAAATGATGAATGCCCAGCCGCAATATGATGTTCATATGGAAGAAATTCACCATACACAAAAGCTGGATGCACCGAGCGGTACAGCGATTTCGCTGGCAAAAGACATTCTTCAGGAAGTGGAACGTAAAACAAATTGGGTCAATCATGATACGGATGTAAAGACCGAATTATCCATTATTTCCAAGCGAATTGATCCTGCACTGGGTACGCATGAAGTGACCTATCATTCTGATATTGATACAATTAAAATCAGTCATGAAGCACATTCTCGCGAAGGCTTTGCCTTGGGTGCGCTCACTGCTACCGAGTGGATTGTAGGGAAAAAAGGCTTTTTTACAATGCAGGATGTGTTGGGATTTTAAATAATTTACTATTCATTATAAATTTTATGCGCAATTTTTACATTAGAAGTCTTTTTATTATTTTGGCAGTCTTTGTTATTTACGTCGCTGGAGTGCTTATTTACGGCACGTTAAATGATTATCAGCCAGAGGCAGTTATTCCGCTTGAAGCGGCACAAAATGTAAAGGAAAATATTATACAGGATAGTATGTTAACCTTTACTATCTGGAACGTTGGGTACGGCGGCTTGGGTGCGGAGGCAGATTTCTTTTTTGATGACGAAGGCATGCTGTACAGCGGTGGTAGTATGGTGCGCCCGCCCAAAGAACTGACGGAAAAATATGTGAATGGTGCCGCAAATTTTGTGCAAAGTATCCAGTCTGACTTTTTTATGTTACAAGAAGTGGATTTTGATTCTAAAAGAAGCTATTTTATTAATCAATTTGAAAAATTTAGTAAATCATTACCCGCTTATGCTGCTCATTTTGCACCCAATTATCATTTACCCAGTGTTACGGTGCCGCTGCTCGAACCTTGGCATTTTTATGGTAAAGTAAATAGTGGCATTGCCACATTTAGTAAATATCAGCCGGTGGAAGCTATGCGTTATCAACTGCCGGGCAGTTTTGGCTGGCCCACGCGCATTTTACAGCTGGATCGCTGTGTTTTATTGCAACGATATAATGTTCAAAATAACAAGCAACTGGTTTTATTAAATATTCACAACTCCGCGCATGACAAAGACGGCAGCCTGAAACGTCAGGAAATGGATTTTATAAAAGATTTAGTACTAAATGAATATAATAAAGGTAATTATGTAATAGCCGGTGGCGACTGGAACGAATGCCCGCCGTACTTTCAATTTGATACTTTTATGCCCGGTAGAGGCGCCGATTATCATCAATTTAATATCGAAGCCGAGTTTTTACCCGAAGACTGGCAATGGATATACGACCCCACTGTGCCCACCAACCGCAAAGCCGCCGACCCTTATCAAAAAGGAGAAACTTTCGTTACTTTAATTGACTTTTTCTTGATTTCGCCCAATGTGCAGGTCACCAGCGTCAAAGGCATGAACCAGGATTTTCAGTTTTCCGACCACCAGCCGGTGTGGATGGAGGTAAGATTGCGTTAGGATTCAAGCTCGGCGATTTTTTCCATGAGCCAAGCGTGATGAGTTACATTTTTGGTAGTTTCCAGCTCTTCTTTTATTTTCTGGATAGTTTTTTGATCGCCAGGAGTAATTTTTGATAGCTTTTTTGTAAATCGAATTAAATTTTTATAATTTTTTCTTCTAGATTCTGGAATCTGTTTATTCCTATTTAATAGAGCACTAAAACTTTCAAATAAAAAGTATAATGGTTCAATTTCACCCAATTCATAATATGTGGTCAAAAGCATAGATTTTGAATCTAATGTATAAAAAATATCTTCATATTCTACAGCTTGTAACAATTCTAACACTTTGTTGTACTTTTTTTGATAATAATAGACATGTGCTAAATTATAAGTTACTGCATTGTTCTTAAAAGAACTTGGCAATTTATGTTGATAGCTATTAATAAAATTTTCTGTCCAGTCAAATTCTTTTAAACGTAAAGCTATGCCAACTATATTTTTAAAATGCCAAGGCGCTAATTCACCATCAGCATCAATCACATTGTTTTCAAGAGAGTTTACATAGATATCGAATAACTCTTTCCAGAAATGACTATTCCCTCTATTACATTTACTAATACAATAATTTTGAGCAAATGCGTAGATTTGTTGTGCTTCCGATTTTTCGAACTGATTGATATACTTTAAAATATAATTTTTTAATTTAAAATAATTTTCTTCTGCATCTGCATCGCTTAATGTTAGATATATTTGATAATAAATAGCAATTGGAGGTATATGCTCAAGAGAATTAGAATTTAAAAAGCCTACAATTTCATTTATGAGTGAAATTTTATAATCGTAGGAAGCAACTCTTTGTCGACTGAGAATTTCACAATAATACTTTAATTTTTCGGATAGATAAAAAAAATCCAGATTATCAGATATGTCTTCGATATTACTCCTCAAAGAACGTTTAATATCAAATTCTAACATTTCATAATAATGTTTTTCTTTAATATACTGATGATAAAAAAAATGAGCCGAACGAAAAGCTTCTTTTTCTAATAATATTTGAGCATTCCTTAAAGCACTATTATAGAGCGGCGTTATTTTTCTTTTTGATATGGCTCCCAACAAGAAAGTAGAACGATTGAGAGGAGAGGACTCAAAATGTGATTGTATCAAATAGTCTTCTACCAGTTTTAGCAAATCAGACGTGTACTTTCGAAATCGGACATCATCATAACATTCTTCTAGTTTCAATGCTTGCCATATTTCCTCTTTTGAAATTTCTAACTCAGATTGTGTATTGACCTGATCTATCAAAAAGTTGAATAGCGCTACAAGCGTCTGATCCCGATTGAAGTACGGCGATTGCAAAAACTTCCTGCAACGATTTTGCTCGTATTTGTCAAATTCTTTTAAAATTGAATATATTTTTGTGTTGCGCATACCAAACCTTTTTCTTAACTTAGCGGCGTGAAAGGGCGTACTAAGCCCAAAGATAAAAAGAAATTTTTCACATTTGTACCCCCTAATTTTACTGGAAAAGCACTTTTTAGGGGAAAAACCACGAATAAAGCAAGTTAGAAAAAAATCACAAATGTGAAAATGGGAGGAAAACTAACAGATTAGCGTTAGATATATCCACGATTTTTTGTATTTTTATAGCAATGACAAAATCCACGAACCATGAATGTATTTCTACGAAAGCAATTGTTACTGTGTTGTTTGTTAATGTTGACGTCTTTTGCTTTATTTGGACAAGCCAATAGAATAAAGCGCACTTTGATAATTGATGAAGGGGAAACTATCAAAGATACTTTATCAAGAGTGGATCCATCCGCTTACGACATGTTCATTAGTACGCCACCTCTTAATGGGTTGGCTCAAATACGTAAAATTTCTCCTACCAAATTTGAATTGACTTATACGCCAAAGGCTAACTATTCTGGTAAAGATACTTTGATTGTTCAGGATAATTTCTGCTCTTTTTGTCTTCAGTATTTTGACTATTCAATTCAAATCAACCCTGCCCAGTTAGCTGCTAATCATGATTATACTTTTGGTGCTAAAAATACTTCTATTTCGGTAGATGTATTAAACAACGATGTTAGTAGCAACGGTATATTTAAGCTTACAGCGATTCCGCTCACTAATAACGGTACTGCTACGATCAATGGCAATTCCATCCAATTTACACCGGCACCTGATTTTGAGGGTGTTGCTTATTTTAATTATGTCGTTTGCAATGGTAGCGGTTTGTGCGATAATGGTACTGTTACAGTGCAGGTGCTTGGAGAGAATGTAACAAAGAGCGATACGTTGCGCGTATTTACTAAAAAGAATCAGTCGCAAGTCATCCTGATACCAAATAGCTTCACCATTGCAGCTAATCCGGCTAATGGTACTTACAATGCTGCCGGAGATGCTCCGATCTATACACCAAATACAGGTTTTACAGGCACGGACTATATTCGCTTTCAGAGTGGCAATGTGACGAAATGGGTAGAAATGGTAGTGTTGAATGCAGAGTCGAACACCCTGGCATTTGATGACGAAGTTTATACTACACCGGCAGAGCCGATTGAAATCAATGTTGTGGCGAATGACTTGCACAAGGAAGCATCTGGATGTTTTACTATTGTCAGCCAACCACAGGCTGGTAGCATTGAATTTGAGGAGAGTGGCTTGGTGACCTATTTCCCATCTGCTGGGTTTACTGGGGTAGATTGGTTTACTTATTCTATCCAGGCTCCGGGTTGTGGCGGCAAGGCAGAGATCGCTACCGCCTACGTTTATGTGAGCAATTTTGAACCAGCATATACAAAATTCCGCGTTTATACCCCACAAAATACGCCTTTGGTGATTGGCAATGATGTGCCGATTGCTAATTTTATGTATAAAGTGAAAGCACAAGGAGACCTTGGGCGAGTGGTGATTTTGGAAGGTACTCAGGATACAACCATTCAGGGGCAGACAATTGCCGGAAATAACTTAATCCTCTATATACCCAATACCGGTGTGCCTTCAGGTACAGATGAATTTGAATTGACTTATTGTGTATTAGATGGTTCAAATGGCTGCGCTTACGAAAAATCGGTCAAGGTAGAGGTAGAGATTCTGAACATCAGCAATGCGCCAAGTTGCCTTGATGATTGCGTTTGGCCCGGTGATACCAATCTGGATGGTGTGGTGAATATTGAAGATTTGCTGCCAATTGGAGTTGGAATGGGCTCTGTGGGTGTTCCGCGCGCACAAAATGGCTTTACACAATGGTTTGGTCAGCAAGGGAATGATTGGAATAACGCCTCTAATGTCAATTTTAAGCATATTGATACCAACGGCGACAGTATTGTAACAGCGCTTGATACAGCGGCGATAGGTTCTTATTATGGAAAAGTGCATGGCTTAAAAGCCTCTAAGCCAGTCTTCTATAAATATGTGTTGGAATTACAAGGAGATGTATTCATTAATCCTGGTGATGTAGTAGAATTGGATCTGGTGCTTGGCAATGAAGAACAGCCAATTGCAGACCTCTACGGATTTACATTCCCGTTTGAATACAATCCGATTGTTTTTAAGCCGGAAAGCGTGGAAATTGATTTTTCAGGTGATAGCTGGTTCAATTACAACTCACCTACGCTTTACATGACTAAAAACAATGGTAAAGGATTAGTAGAAGGTGCAATTACCCGGACGAGTGGAGTATCGGGAAAAGGATTTGGAGAGGTTGGTAAGGTGAGGTTTGTAGTTATTGACAATCTTGATTTCCGTATAGGGGAAGATGAAACCATATTAGAAGTAGGTGGAGCTAAAGCGATTTCGACGAATAGCGCAGGTCAATCAATTGGTGTAAATGTAAAGCCTGTACAACTGCACATTGTCCGCAAGAGCGAGGATGAAATCAACAATACGCCATTGACAGAAGACTTATTGAAAGTATATCCAAATCCGACGCGTGATTTGTTGAATGTACACCTGAATGGCGGTCAGGAATTTGAAAGAGTGGTGATTTACAGCATGACCGGGCAGATGGTGTATAACTCTGGCAATTTGCTGACGAATCGGGTACAACTGAATACCAACAACTTGCAGAATGGTATGTACATCTTGAGCGTGCACAGTGCTAAAGGTGTATTGAATAAGAAATTTGAGGTATTGCGTTGATAAATTGATTTGTGGGCATTGCCCTTCCAACTTTCCCAAAAGGGAGAGAAGGCATCACAAACCCAAAAGTAATTAAGAAAAAATATACTATTTCAGAAGCGGAAAACGTTTCCAACAGACTGAATTTTATTGCTTTATTCATATTCGTGGAATTATAATCATTGCTAGTGAGTCGTATCGCCACCCGGCGTTACGGCTTTTTTTTTACACCGTTTTGTAAGATTAAGGTAAAGGGTTATAATGAACTTGTTTAAAATTAATAAAAAAGTTTAATATGAAGAAAAAGTGAT
>CAZFBN010000111.1:0-19061 GCA_964517145.1 uncultured Saprospiraceae bacterium | reverse complement strand
CATTAAAATCTTTGGTAGCAACATTAAAATTTTTGGTGTTGGCTTAAAAAAAGGAAGTATTGAGATTCAAACGTAAACTTACCGCTTTAAAATTGCTGGTGATGAGGTTAAAACAAGACATGACGGCTTTTAAATTTTCGATATTGGCTCAAAGATTTGATGTCACGTCATTGAAATATCATGTCACGTCATTGAAATATCATGTTACGCCATTGAAATATCATGTTACGTTGTAAATACCTTAAAGTTGTACTGCAATACCCCTCTTTTTGACCTTGAAACTGGACGCATTGACCCCGTCACGGGCATTTTTTACGCCAGTACCACCCTTCGATAAGCTGCAACTTGATATTCCAATGCCAACACCTGATATTTTTTATTCAACACCTGATATTTTGACAACGCTGCATGATATTTTTAAGACGAAAATGGCATTTTATTTAGCTATACAGCTTGTTATTACGTCGAAATAATCTTTCATGCAATTTGTTGTAAAAAAAATGGCTTCAATTGCTACCACGCATTGAAGCCGTTTTGAGTTTACCAAAATCAGCGATTACGCTTCTACCAGCGTCAAATCTTCGATGGAGGCGCCAGGAGCGTTTTTCATCACGGATTCGATGCCGTTGTCTCTGCCCTGCTTGCTTTCGTAATATTCGCTCTGCCCGATGATCTGGTGATTTTTAGCCTTCAGTACAAAGTAAAACTTACCGCTTTCGGTTTCGCGGCTGTCAAAGTTGCTGTGATCGGTAGCATTAGCCATCACCGATTCAACGCCGTTTTTGCAGCCTGCTTTGCTTTCGTAAGCTTCGCTGCCCAGAATAACTTGACCATTGGTAGCCTTCAGTCGAAACCGAAATTTGCCACCTTTGTCTTTATACATTTCAAATTTCATAGTTAAAAAAGGGTTTGGTTAACATCTTGTGTCAGCCGTTGCCAACTTGTATTCAACAGGCGTGATCCTCGTGAAAGGAATGCCGTATATGTTATTTTTTAAAGCTCGTTTTTTGTTCTAATGAGTGTTTTGGTCGAAAAATGTTGTAAAACGGATAAAATTAGGAAATATTAGTGACATATAGTATTACAATTGCGTAAAAGTATTTCATTTTTTCCTAAACTTTCTTGCCAGGTTATCGTATAATTCACCAAATCAAAAACAATCACAAACTATGAAACCTATTTTAACACTCCTTTTTTGGATGGCGAGTTTTTGTTTATTGCTTGCGCAAGAAGCCGACGAGGCGATGCCTGCGATGGCTGCCCGCCGAATGCCTGCGTTTTCTGTGAATGGCAATTTTCAGGTGGGTATTCCACTGGATGCGTTCCGCGATCAATTGGATGAAATCGGATTGGGCGGTGGCGTACTGCTGATGGGCAATTTGGGCAAGAGCCCTATTTCTGCTGGTTTGGAACTTTCTTTGATGAGCTACGACAGCGAAACGGCGGACTATACCGTGCGGGTAGGTGGCTTTTTTAAAGATTATGAACTGACAACGTCGAGCAACATTTTTCTGGGGCATGCGGTGGTGCGCATCCAACCTTTTGGTACGGGCTTCGTGACACCTTATCTGGATGGTATGGTGGGTTTTAAAAATTTGTTTACCAGTTCGAGTTTGACGGACTTAGATTTTTCCGAAACGGTGGAAAGCGATATCAACGAAAGTGATTGGGCTTTTAGTTACGGTGGCGCGGTGGGTTTACAAATTCATTTCAACCGTTCGCATACGTGGTCGCTCGATTTGCGCTGCGCGTATCTGCCGGGCAATAACGCATCGTACCTGGTGCGCTCGCCTGATCCGATTGGGGGTTTTGATTATGATGATCCGCTGGATGCGTTTGAAAAGAAGCATTCGCCAACCTATTTATTAATGCCGCAGCTTGGTGTGACGTTCAAGTTTTGGAATAGCAGTGCGGCGGATGAGGAAGAGGGGGATTTGTAATTGGTTATTTGTTAGTGGTTATTGGTTATTTGTTATCGGTTATTTGTTAGTGGTTATCCGGCATCCGACATCCGACTTCTAGCATCCGGCAAACGGTATTTTATGATAGGACTGTTGGATGATTTTTTTAAATTGCGAAGTGTTATAAGTGATAAGCCCAACAACCAATAACTAATAACCAATAACAGATAACCAATTAACAGATAACAAACACCAACCATCCATGCCTAAAACCTTTTCTGCTGTTGAGTTGCAACGCACGGTTTACACCGGTGGAATGATGGGCGTGCAGCCTAAAGTACCAGTGGATGCGCTTCGCCTGGAGCAAGCTGCCAAAGAAAAAATGTCGAAAGAAGGATTTGCTTACATTGCCGGAGGCGCGGGTTTGGAAAGCACCATGGATGCGAATCGCCGTGCCTTCGAGCGTTGGCGCATTGTGCCGCGTATGCTGCATGATGTGTCGGAGCGCGATACCAGTATTGAATTGTTCGGACAGCAATTGCCAACTCCTTTTCTCACTTGTCCTATCGGCGTATTGGAAATGGCGCACCCCGACGCAGACCTTGCCGTAGCCAGAGCCAATGCCAATCTGGGCGTACCCATGATTTTTTCGAGCCAGGCTTCTGTTGCCATGGAAACAGCCGCTGCTGTGATGGGCGACAGCCCGCGCTGGTTTCAGTTGTACTGGAGCAAGTCGGACGAGCTGGTGCAAAGTTTTGTACAACGCGCAGAAAAATGCGGATGCAGCGCCATTGTGCTGACGCTCGATACGACGCTGCTCGGCTGGCGCACGCGCGATCTGGATTTGGCATATTTGCCTTTTTTGAGAGGATTGGGCATTGCGCAGTACCTGAGTGATCCAGTATTTATGCGCTTGCTCGATGAGCCGGAGCCTGAGGGCAGTGCCATTTTAAAACCTCGATTGAGTTGGGAGACTCTTCGCAATGTGCGTTCGGTAGTTGCCAAGTATCCTGGGAAAGGCAGTTTTTTGAGTAAACTTCGTTCGGGAAAGCCCCTGGCAGCAGTGCGGCAGTTTGTGAATATTTATTCGCGTCCTTCTTTAACTTGGGAAAATCTGGCTTTCCTTCGTGAAAATACCAAACTTCCTATCGTTTTAAAAGGTATCTTGCATCCTGACGACGCGCGTCGTGCGCTCGATAGTGGCATGAATGGTATCATTGTATCGAATCATGGCGGCAGGCAGGTGGATGGTGCCATTGGGGCATTGGATGCGTTGCCGGGAGTGGTGGAAGCTGTAAAAAATGAGATTCCGGTGCTACTCGACAGCGGTGTGCGCGGCGGTGCCGATGCGTTCAAAGCGCTGGCGCTTGGCGCAAAAGCAGTGTGCATTGGGCGTCCGTATGTGTATGGATTAGCCATTGACGGGCAGGCGGGGGTGGAGGCGGTTTTGCAAAATTTCATCGCCGACTTTGAATTGACAATGGGTTTAGCCGGTTGCACACATGTTAATGAAATTACAAATGATCTACTTTGGAGATCGGAATAAATTTAAATTTTGAATCGTCTTTAAGCAACCATAATCTTTACTTTTGAATTTTAAAATAAAGCGTTATTAAAACAACGCGTTGGTTTTCAGTTTTTTAATAAATTTCGTTATACATCCGCCTTAATCATGAAACAAACCACTTCTATCATAATCGGCAGCGGCAGCTACATTTCGGAGCGCGTTGTCAAAAATGAGGCTTTCCTCCAACAAAGTTTTTATAATCCGGACGGTTCATTTATTGATAGCCCGAATGCAGTCACCATCGAAAAATTCAAATCCATTACCGGCATTGAAGAGCGCCGCTATGTGGAAGACCATTTGGTCACGTCCGACATTGGTGCCATTGCTGCTCAACGTGCCATTGCCGACGCTGGCATCGACCCGGAAACATTGGATTACATCATTGTAGCCAACAATTTTGGAGATGTACAAGCGGGCAGCATCCAAACCAACCTTTTGCCGAGCTTAGCCTCGCGCATCAAGCAAAAATTGGGCATTGACAATCCTAACTGCGTGGCTTACGACGTCATTTTCGGTTGTCCGGGTTGGGTAGAAGGCATGATTCAGGCGTATGCGTTTATGCGGGCGGGCATGGCGAAGCGCTGCCTGGTCATTGGCGCAGACACGCTCTCGCGTGTGGTGGACAAGTACGATCGCGACAGCATGATTTTTGCAGATGGTGCCGGAGCAACCATTGTAGAAGCTGTTGAAAATGAGGGCGAAACGGGCATTCTCAGTGTTGTGAGCCAATCTTTCTCCAAAGAAGAGGCGAGTTATTTGCATTTTGGCAAAACGTATCACCTCAACGGACAGGACCCCAACACGCTTTATATCAAAATGCAGGGCAGAAAAATTTATGAATTTGCACTCTCGCGCGTGCCCGAAGCCATCAAAACCTGCCTGGACAAAGCCAATGCGCACCTGCACGATGTAAAAAAAATCTTCATCCACCAGGCCAATGAAAAAATGGATCATGCCATTGTGAAGCGCTTATTCAAACTATACGGCGAGTCCCATTTCGATGAGTCGGTGATGCCCATCAGCATTCATTTTTTAGGCAATAGCTCGGTGGCAACCATTCCGACCTTGTTTGATCTGATTGTGAAAAAAGAAATGGATGAGCACGCGTTGGAAAGCGGCGATTTGATTGTGTTTGCGTCCGTCGGCGCGGGTATGAACATCAATGCGATTGCGTACAGGTATTGATTTATTTTATATTTTATATTTGACGTTGGACTATCGACTATTGGACTATCCAACTGTTAACTAGTTAATTTTGAAAGAATTGCAGTGTTTTAAACATAAAGAACGGACATTCTGGGCATCGGTGCGCGGAATGTCTTTTTTCTTCACTATATTACAATTATTTTACAAACTAGACCGTTTTGCCACAACGTATCGTCATTTATCGATACCTTTCACCGATTAAAACGAACCGATTACATTTTATACTATGAGAATTGTACAAATCACAGACTTGCATGTAGGCGTGGAGGGCGAATTGGGCTATGGGGTGGATGTGCGCGCAAATTTTTTTAAAATTGTGGAAGCAGCACAAGCTTTACAACCTGATCAGCTCGTCATTACGGGGGATTTGTGTATGTACACGGGCGTTGCAGACATTTATCAATGGATCAAAATGCAACTGGATAAAACGAAGATTCCGTATGAAGTGATCTCAGGCAATCATGATGATCCGGCGATGATGGCAGAAGTATTTGGTTTACAAACTTTTATCCGACAAGGAGAACTGTACTTCAGCCGCGACTGGGAAGGGCGACAAGTGTTGTTTTTGGATACGACCCCAGCGCGCATGACAGAAAAACAGTTGGAATGGCTGCGCCGACAATTGTCGCTCATGCAAGACGATGCGCTTATTTTCATGCACCACCCGCCGATGCTGGCAAATATGCCTTGGATGGATGCGCATTATCCTTTTGAAATGCACGAAGATTTTACTAAAATTTGCTTCGCACACCCCTACCCGATTAATGTTTTTTGCGGTCATTATCATATTGAAAAAACAGTGCAACAGCGCAATCTCACCATGCACATTACGCCATCCTGTTATTTTCAAATTGATCCGCATTCGAGCGAATTTAAAATCGATCATTATCAAATAGCGTTGCGAGAAATCGAAATAGACGGCGAAACGCTGCGGCATCGGGTGCAATATTTTTAGAAATATTGTAATTTTAAGTTTACAAATTTTACCAATCGAATCATGCCTTGTCCAATGAGAAATTCCATTTTCATAGTGGTGTTGCTACACCTAACTATTGTTGCAAAAAATATTGCTCAAATCAGCATTTATGACTCGGGTGGTCCGCTCCTGCCGGAGCAAGCGGCATATGATGTCACGTTTTATGACCTTGATTTACAAGTATTTCCAGCGGAGCAGCGCATTGATGGCACATTGGAAATGACCGCAAAAATTGTGCAGCCAATGTATTGGTTGGTGATGGACTTGGATACGCTGCTGACCATCAGCGCTATTCAGGAAAATGGCAGCAAACTTTCTTTTCAACGCAAAGGCGGTAGAGTTTGGATTGATTTAAAACAAACCCGCCAACCGGGCAGCACTTTGCAAGTCAGCATTGATTACAATGGCAAACCTCGCCCTGCGCCTCATGCGCCCTGGCAGGGTGGTTTTAGTTGGTCAAAAACGGCTAGCGGCGCGCACTGGATTGCTACTACTTGCCAAGGAGAAGGTGCGGATGTGTGGTGGCCCTGCAAAGACCATGTTTCGGATGAGCCTGATTCTATGCGCCTGCGCGTGCGCGTACCTGATCCGCTGGTGGTGGCATCCAATGGTCGCTTGGTAAAAACAGACAAACAAAATGACCAAACCTCGACGTACCACTGGTTCATTTCCACTCCCATCAATATTTACAATGTTGCCTTGAATATTGCGCCGTACCGCACCATTGAAAGCAAGATGAAAAGCGTTGCTGGTGATGAATTCCCAGTAGTTTTCTACGTGCTGTCGGAAGATTATGACAAAGGGCAAAAGCTCTTCCCGGAAATCCTTGACCACCTGCGCTTTTTTGAAAAATATTGCGGTCCTTATCCTTTTCGGGCAGACAAATATGGCGTGGCACAAACGCCGCACCTCGGCATGGAGCATCAGAGCATCATTGCTTATGGTGCTAATTTTAACAATGGTTCGATGACGGGTGGCAAAGATTGGGGCTTCGACGCGCTGCACCAGCACGAGTTGTCGCACGAATGGTGGGGCAACCTGGTGACAAATTCCGATTGGCGCGATATGTGGATCCACGAGGGTTTTGGCTCCTACATGCAGCCGCTGTACATGGAAGAAAAATTTGGCAAGGCAAAATATTTTGAATACATCCGATCTATGCGCAATTTTAGCAATGTTTTGGCGGTTGCGCCACGCGAATCCAAAACAGCGGATGAAATTTATCGGGCACCTATTTACTCCAAAGGCGCTTGGGTGCTGCATTCCCTGCGTTTTGTCATGGGCGATGAAGCGTTCTTTCGAGCATTGCGTCGCATGGCTTACCCCGACCCTGCGCTGGAAAAGGTGACAGATGGCAGGCAAACGCGATTTGTGACAACGGATGATTTTCTCAACATTTGCGAACAAGAATCTGGCAAAGCACTCGATTGGTTTTTTGAAGTGTACCTGCGACAGCCGGCGCTTCCAAAATTGTATTCTAAAATTGAAAACAATCAAATTACTTTGCGTTGGCAAACGCCGAATGAACTGGCTTTCCCCATGCCTGTGGAGGTAGAATTTGGTAAAAAACGCCAACGCGTGGACGTAACAACTCAGGGCGTGGCCATTCCTTTTAATGCAAATATAAAACCCGTAGTAGATCCAGAGGGTTGGGTTCTGTTTGAAATTGGAAGATAATGAAAATCAATTTTTTATAAAAATCTTAACCCATCACTGCACTGTGCACCAATGCTGCCAATGCGCCACCGGCAGCAGGACCCACGACCGGAATCCAGGCATAGCCCCAATCGCTAGTGCCTTTGTAAGGAATGGGAAGAAGGGCGTGCAGGATGCGAGGAGATAAATCCCGCGCTGGGTTGATGGCGTATCCAGTGGTGCCGCCCAGCGACAACCCAATGCCCAATACCACCAGCGCCACAGGCAAAGCATCGAGCGCACCGAGCGAAGCATCTTGCCCATTGATCGTGGCTTTGGTGATAAATAGCACTGCAAAAACGAGCACAAAAGTGCCGATTATTTCAGAAATTAAATTTTGAAAGGGGTGGCGAATGGCTGGATTGGTGCAAAAAATAGCAAGCTTGGCACCTTCATCTTTCGTGATTTCAATGTGCGGTTTGTAATAAAGCCACACAAAAAAACTACCCAAGGCTGCTCCGGCAAATTCCCCGCCAAAATATTCCAACGCTTGTGCAGCTGAGATCGCCCCTTTTACCCAAAAACCGATGGTCACTGCAGGATTGAGATGCGCGCCGCTAAAATTGCCCACCATAAAAACCGGTACAAAAACGGCTATTGCCCAACCAAATGTAATAACAATCCAACCGCTGTTATTTCCTTTGGTTTCTTTCAATACAACATTAGCAACCACGCCGTTGCCTAATAAAATCAACACTGCCGTGCCGATGAACTCTGCTAGAAAGGTACTCATAGTTGGGTTCAGTTAATGGCTGACAAGATAATATTTATTCCATACGTTTGGAATATAATTCGGCATTTTAATAAAAAAACATGTTTTATTTATAATCCAAAAATGAATTTAAAAACTTTATTTCATAAATTGCAGCATGTCTGTCATGCCCACATCTTCCACAAAATTGCCGCGCTTGCTTTCGGTACTAATCCGAAATTGCATCAGCATCATAGGTGTGTTGTTTTTAGGATGGGCAGCCCAACGAATGGCAATACTCTATTTTGCGGACACCTTGGCGGGAATCTGGGCGGCGCTGACAGCTATTTTGTATTTTTTGATACCCATCGACACGGCGGGCTTGGGAGATCGAGTTTACAATGCCCTTTCCGCGGCGCTCGGCGCATTATTTATCGTAGCTTTTATTGCTATTCCGTTGGGAATACCTTTGTTATTTATGATGCAATGGCAATGGAAAGCTTTACTGGATGTAATCGAACAGCCTGATTTTATAAAAGCACTGCTTGGCATTGGGCTCACCAATTTTGCACTGTCCTTCCGCCTTTATTTTAACGAAGTAGCAAGTGAAAACACTTTTACCTTTCAATCACCGATCAACCGGCATTTTGCTGTTTTATTTATTCGATGGCTGATACTGATTATTTTCATTTATATCTTTAGCATATTTTTAAATGATTTCACTAAATATTTTTGTATAATTATATACGCTATTGCAACTATTTACGCTGAACTTTTTCCTGAACAATTTGCTAATCTTATCCCTTCAAAACAACCCAACAATTGGAAATAATCCTTATTTTTCCGGCAAAAACCTCCCGGTATGAGACGAACCTTGCTTATTGTTTTAGCCGTTTTAGTAGTGTTGGGCGTTGGCGGTTATATCTATTTTCAAAATATGTTGAAAACCACCAAAAAAGCTAGCCCAGAACAAACCATTGCGTACCATGAAAATGGTGCCGACATTTCCATTTTTTACTGCCGCCCCTCCAAAAAAGGGCGCGTTATCTTTGGTAGCCTGGTGCCTTACGGGCAATGGTGGCGCACCGGCGCGAACGAACCCACGACAATTACCACTTCTAAGGACTTGAATTTCAATGGACAAGTATTAAAAGCAGGGAAATATCATATTGTTACTTTTCCTGAAGTGAATGAATGGACGATTGTATTTAATTCCGATATTCCATTCTGGGGAACGCAATATGATGCAACCAAAGACGTGTTGCGTGTGAAGGCGCCAGCAACGGAGTTGCCCATAGCAACGGAAATGTTTACCATGGCTTTTGAAAAACCGAATGGTCAGGATGCGATCACTTTTGCATGGGATCAGACCAAAGTGATTTTGCCATTTAGTGTGCAGTAATTTCCATTTTATTACGTTTACGAAACCTTAAAAAAGTTTCGTAAACGTAATGAAAATCAAGCAACGTTCATCGCAGCATGTTGCTGCTTGCGCTTTCTATTTTTCATCTGTTTCTTTTTCTTCAAGCGATTGATCCACATAATAACCCCCGTGAGAGGAAACGTCACGCCGGCAATACAGGATAAAAATGCAATAATGCGTCCCGGCAAACCTGCAATGGAGCCCACGTGAATCGGGTAGAACGTGCTACGTACACGCTGTCCTAGATTGCGGTCGCTAAATTTTAATTGCCCTAAAATAGCCCCTGAATATTGGTCAATAAATAACTGATCGGTCGCGCGCTCGTGCACGGCATTCTTAGATAAAATGGTCACTGCAATGGCAGCCGAGTCACTTTTTGCAACATTTAGTTGATAAAATTTAGCATCCGGGCGGGCTTTTTTAGCAATTTGATAGGCTTCATCCAATGTAATAAATGTCGTATCAATTCCGATTTTTGATAATAAAGGTTTGGGCGGTTTATTTTGTGTGCCTGTAATTTTATAAATACCATTATTAAACCATTTAAATGACCACGCCAATCCCGTAAATGCAAAGGCAAACAAGAAAATAGCCGTATAAAATCCAATTACAATATGCAAATCATGATTGATGCGTTTCCAACCGGCATTTAATTTTAAGGTTAATCTTTGCTTTAAAATTTTTACATTTTTGGGCAACCAGAGTATAATTCCAGTTAATAAAATGACCAGAAATATCAAAGTGCTCACCCCAACGATCATTTTTCCAATATCATCCGCTAAAAGCCAGCGATGTAATGCGAACATCGTGTAAAAAAATGTTTTCCGATAGCTGTAAAGGCTAATAAGTTCGCCGCCATAAGGATTCATATACGCCTGGCTATTGCCACCTTCACCTCTGCCGCCCTGGGCTTTTTTGCCCGGTTTTTCAACCGTATAATTTAGTTCAACGCTGCGCTTCGGATTATTATAAATTTTTAATCCATTTAGTTTAGCATTAGGCACTTTTTGTTGCAAATTGCGTTCCAACTGGCTGAAGCTCGCCATTTCAGCGCCAGGCTTTACAAAATAGCGCTCCGGGTAGATCGCCATTTGCATTTCCTTTTCAAACACCAACACCGCGCCGGTGAAACAAACGACCAGAATCACCAATCCGGTAGCAAGGCTCAGGTATAAATGGATCGTGCGAAAGAAGACTTTCATTTACTTTATTTTGATGTTATTAATATGTTCAGGTGTTCATGCAATAAGCCACACGAACACCTGAATATTTTAAAATTTCAACAATGATTTAAAATTTATAAGAAATCGTACCTACAAACTGACGCGGTGCAATCGGATTTACACTATTGTCATCATGTACATAATAACTCAACACGTCGAATAAATTGGACACTTTGAGTCGCAATGAAATATTTCCTAAAGTATAACCTGCTGATACATCTACTTGTGCAAAATCTGGCAAGGGGATCAAACGGTAAGTATCATTTGCTACCGTGAGTCGGGTGGAGCGACCTGCCACGCGCTCGCCAATGTAGAAAACGCTCGCGCCCAGATTCAAGCCTTTTAAGTTCGTATTTTCTGCAAAATTATAATAAACGCTAAAATTCGCCGTATGCGCCGGATTATATCGCAATTTACTACCTACGATATAAGTATTACTTTTTGTATATTTTGTTTCATTAAAACTATAACCCGCCAGGAAAGTGAAGCCCTGAATTGGCTTGCTTTGAATGTCAATTTCTACACCTTTGCTCGTTACTTCGCCCGCCAATTCTTGTGCGGAAGGATAATTCGGATTCGCAGGAATAAGCGCCTGCGCCAGATTGCTATTTACAATTTGATATAATGTAATGTTAGCAGATAATAATCCATTAAATAGATCATTTTTAATGCCTACTTCGTATTGATCTAAGAATGAAGGCGGTAGCGTTTTGCCGGTGGTATCAATACCGGAATTTAAATTAAATGAATTCGCATAACTTGCAAAAATAGAAGTGGTATGTAATGGTTGGTAAACAATTCCAAAACGCGGCGTAAAAGCATCACTAAAACGTGTGGTTTTGGTCGTTTTGTTAACTGCATAGGTCAGCACATTACTACCCGTTTCCTGATAGGTGTAGCGCAAGCCAGCCAAAAGTTTGAGTTGATTACTAATGTTAATCAAATCCTGCACATACACACCAAAGCGATTAATCGGGCTTTTGGTGAGCGTTCTGGGCGTCATGCTTGGAATGTCACTTCGCTGAACATTACTTTCCAAATCAAAAATATTAATGGTATCATAACGTGTTATGGCGTTAAATGCAGTCGTTTTTGTATCATAACGATCCGCATCTACGCCAAATAACAAGGTGTGCTCGATGCCTGCGGTTTTAAAATGACCAGTCAAATCCACTTGCGCGATGTAGTATTTTTCATTCGTTTTGTTACGTTGTACCCCACGAATCCAATTTCCATTGGGCTGAATAAAATTATTATTCGTATTAGGACGCGTATTACTAAATAATTCTGAATTATATCCTTGATATCCTATTACACCTCTTAGCTGCCAATTAGGATTCAAATGATGCGTCAAGGTAGCTGTGGTGCTTTGCTGATTGGCATCAAAATACGCCCAGGACGTACCAATAAAGCGACTACGCGGCACATCAGGAATGGTATAATTCACAGCGCCAATGCCATAGTCAGCCGTTCGATGATCACTCAAATAATCTCCTTCTAATAACAATTCCGTCTTTTTACCTAGATTAAATAATAAAGAAGGGTTGATGTAATAACGTTCGCCATTTACTGATTCGCGGAAACTGCGCGATTTTTCATAAGCAGTATTAATACGATACGCCACTTTATCGCTGTTATTAATAGTACCATAAATATCAAGCGTTGGTTCGTACAAATCATAACTTCCCACGCGCATACTCAGCTGCCCGCCCGATTCAAATGTTGGCTTTTTTGTAATCAAATTAATGACGCCACCCGCGCTCACATTGCCAAATAAAATAGCGCTACTGCCTTTGAGTACCTCCACGCGCTCGATGCTGCTCATTTCTGGCATGATGCTGTTGTTAAAGCGAACCCCATTTTTGAAAGTATTGCTATTGCCAAAGCTAAAGCCACGTCCTGCCAGTTCCTGCTGGGTGCCACCGGTATTGCCCATCACATACACGCCATTGGCATTAAACAGCGCATCGCCGAGCGTTTGTGCTTGCTGCTTGTCCAAAATTTCTCGATTCACAACCGACAAACTCTGCGGTAAATCCATCGGTCGAATCGCAATTTTACCAATATTTACAGGTTTTTCATTCACCGTTCGTGTCTCTGAAACCAAGACTTCCTGCAATTCCTGCGCATTGATTGGTAATCGAAAATCAATTTCAACTATCTCATTATCAGTAATTTGCACCTTTCTCTCTTGTGTTTGCAATCCCATGTAAGATGTAATAATCGTATAATTACCGGCTTTAATGTTTGCAATCATGTAAGTGCCGTCTTCGGCGCTGGTCGTACCTTTTGACGTTTCTTTCAAGGTAATATTAACAAACGAAATCGGCTCGTTGTCACTACTCAACACCCTGCCTTTGATTATACCCGTTTGACCCGAAGCAGCTATGCCAAAAGTTAAAAACAGCGCTAAAGTATTGAATGTGAATCGAATGTGCGTATAATTAGTAAGCATGTTAACTGAATATTAATTTTATTTAGACAAAATCTAATTTACGAGGCAAAGATAAAGCGCCTTCTTTTTTTGGAAATACCGTGATGTAAGTAATTTGTAGAGCAATGAATTAGGGAGCATGATACCTAAGTTTAGGTACTTGATTATTATTTTTTAGGATGCCGCAAGATTTTTGATTGTAAGGCTTCTAATAGATTATACACTTTTTTAAACAAAAAAACGAATATGAAAAAAGCATTTTGGATGTTAGTTGCAATTATGATTGCCTTGCCTTTTATAGTGCAAGCCCAGCCCCCGCAAGGTCCGCCACCACCGCCTACTGCTGAAGAGCGCGCAGTGCGTTTAGAAAAATTGGCGAAAGATTTGAATTTGACGGAGGAGCAAAAAGCGAAATTCAAGCAAGCGGAAAACGATTTTTTTGCTAAAGCTGAAAAATTGCAAGGCGAAATAAAGCCCCAAATGGATACGCTACACAAAGAACGCGATGAAGCAGTGAAAACTATTTTGACAGCGGAGCAATATGCGCAGCTGCAAAAAATACACGAAGATCGCCGCAAGCAGGGTCCGCCACCTCCAAAAAAGAATTAAGCGCAAGGGTAAATGGAATGCTGGAATGTATCATATTTCAGCATTTCTATTCACTACATATGCACGGATTCGGAAATTGATTCTATTTTTAATAATTTATTATGCGTATCTCCTTTTTTTACAATGAGTAACGAAGGACTATGCTGAATCCATTGACTATGATTATCTAATAATTGGTGCCATTTATCTTTATTTACAATCAACATATCATAATGACTTAATAATTCCCGATTAAGAATTTTCTCTTTTAATTCACTGACCGACACGCCTGCGCTGGAGGGCGGCAAAATATCGCGACAACTCTTGCCTGATAAATTCAGCACCTGCACTTTTGCATTTTGATTCTTAGCAATCAACAAACTATAATCCAAAGCAATTTTATCAGAAAGATCATAATATAATATTAAAATTTGCTGCACTTTATGGAGTCCACGATCGCTAAAAACCAAGGTATCACAATGCGTATGATTTAATATTTTTGAAATTTTACCTCCCAATAAATCCGAATCAAATAAAGATTGCGCCGCACCAACGATGAGCACATCCGGATCATACGTTTGCGTATAATCCACAATTTCTTCTGTAATATTCTCAGTAGCAGTGTAATACGTTTTAAGAGGAATGCTCAACTCTTCAGCAGTGGCTAAAATTGGTGCAAAGCTTACTTTTTCAAATTCCAGCGCTTCCTCTGGCGATATATCATATTGCGGAGAAATGTGCATGGACGTGTATTCGATTTTTTCTTTTACGGGAGCTGTTAATAAATAGGATAATTTTAATATACTCGTGCCCATTTCCGGGCGACCAAAGGACATCAAAATGCGCGGAATGGCTTGTTTGACGGCTGCAACTGTTTTTTCAGGGAATAAATATTCAATTAAATTCAATGCAGGACCCGTCATAAATGTCGTCGCTAGTGCCATTATTACTAACATGGCAAATATTTCATCACTCAGCACACCCAAATCATAAGCAATATTTAATATGACTAATTCCATTAATCCTCGCGCATTCATCAACACCCCGATGGTCACAGAATCTTTCCAACTCATACCCAGAAACCGCGCCGCGCCTGAGTTTCCGATCAATTTACCGGCAATTGCTGTGCCAATAATCACCAATGCCACCAGCCACAAATGCGGTTCGTTGAGCAAACCGATTTGCGTTCTTAATCCTGTAAATACAAAAAATAAAGGTAATAATAATACCAGCGCTAAATCTTCAATTTTTTCTGTAATAATGCGCTTAAAATTACCTTCATCGGGTATTACAATACCAGCAATAAAAGCGCCAAAAAGGGCATGAATTCCAATTATTTCGGTCATCCACGCAGAAATAAGCATGATAATAAAAACCAATGCAACCTGTGGTCTGCCCACCATTTCCCGATTGGAGTAGTACGCGCCAATCCGCGCCATGATTGGCTTGACCACATAAAACATAAATAATCCATAAGCCAGCGCCAGCCCTACACTGACCAATGCGCCGCCAATCGCCCCTGCTTTTACGATGGCAATCACCACCGCCAACAGACACCAAGCCGTTACATCATCTGATGCGGCACACGCGATGACCAAAGCACCAATGGGTTTTTGTGATAAACCTCGCTCTTGCACGATGCGCGCCAGCACCGGAAACGCCGTGATACTCAAGGCAATACCCATAAACAACGCAAAGGGCATGAATGGAATGTTATCCGGTGCAAAATCTTTATAAATATTCAACGCCAATATTACACCCAAGGTAAATAACAATACAATACCGGTATGACTTATCATGATTGCCACGTGCGTTTGACCGCGCAAACTACGGCTATCTAATTCTAAACCAATGACAAACATAAATAAAATTAAACCAAACTGACTTAAAAATTGCAAATTGCCCAAGGATTCCGAAGGAAACAAAAATGCCGATATTTCCGGGGAGAGCCACCCCAATAAGGAGGGACCAAGCAGAATGCCTGCTAAAATTTCTCCAATTACCGTTGGTTGACCAATGCGCTTCAACAAAACGCTAAATAGCCGCGCTACTGCAATAATGGTTACAATTTGCAAAATTAAAATACTAAGCGGATGCAACACATTGTGCCAAAGCGTAGCAGAGAAACTATGGTTGTCCTCTGTTTGAAGCATGTTTTTGGTTACTTTACCAACTTCGAGTACACTGCCATATTGAATCAAAAACCAAATGCTGGTAAGCAAGCCACCTACCACTGCAAGGTAATATAGTACATTTTTGTAACGCATATATTGGCAATCGTCTTTGTTTTGAAATGGAAGAAAGATGACTTTTTACAATAACTTCCAGATGAGGTGTTATGTTTTAAAAAATAAAAAATAAACGCTTACTTAGAAAACATAATGTTATTTATACACAAATGCGCGATCAATTAAAAAAAACGGTGGTCTTTTGTAAATTTTTGCTAAAATTGCGAGCTTTAAACGAACGAAACGTGAAAATTAATACCAAACCGATTTTACTCTTTTTTTTAATCGCCGTCATCGGCTGGATGAGTTTTGCCATGTACGTGCGCACGCAGGAAGCACACCTCTGGGGCAGCCGCACGCAGGTATTGTTTCTGTCGGTATGGGCGCTTTTTGTAATGCTTTTTTATCCCAAAAACCGCTGGTTGGGCTTAGCCTCTGCAAGCGGCGTTTTATTAGGATTGGGATTTCCAGGCTGGGGTCCTGTGCCATTTTTATTATTTGGAGCGTTCGTCCCTCTATTACAAGTTGATAAAGAATTATTTACACAATCAGAAAAAACTTCATTTGGTAATATTTTCAAATATAGCTTTCACACTTTTTTATTATGGAATATACTAAGCACGTCCTGGATTGCAAATAGCTCACTGGTGGCAGGCATTTTTACCTTGCTTGCCAACAGCCTATTAATGACCTTGCCGTTTTTGGCGTTTCAACTCAACCGCCGGGTGATGCCGCGTTTGGGCTATGCGCCGTTGCTCTCCTTTTGGCTGGCGTTTGAATATTTACATTTTAAATGGGAATTAAATTATCCCTGGCTCACACTAGGCAATGGTTTTGCGCAATTGCCAGAACTCGTGCAATGGTACTCCTACACCGGTGTTTTTGGCGGATCCTTGTGGATTTTGTTAGCTAACTTATTAATTTTTAAAATAATAGAAATTCAAAAAAATGGCGCTTCATACCGTCGGGAAGTCATTCAAGTGTCCGCACTAATTGTTATACCGGTTATTATATCATTATTACAATATTTTACTTTTCGGGAAACCGGAGAAAAAATTGAAGTGGTTGCCGTGCAGCCCGGCTACGAGCCACATTACGCAGAACCTGCTGTGAATGAGGCTATTAAACTCGATCATTGCCTGAAACTTGCCGCACAACAAGTGACTGCTACCACCGATTATTTAATTTTTCCGGAGGCAACGTTTGGCTACGTAGAAGTAAATGAAATGGAAAATTACCCTACTTTTCAGCGCTTACGCGAATTTGCTAAAAATTATCCCAATCTGCATATCATAACAGGTGCAAGTATTTATAAAATATTACAAGCGAATGAAGCCGATACCGACGCAACCCGCACCACACAAGGGCGCGACGGACAAATCATGCGGTATGAAGGATATAATGCTGCCGTGCAATTGAGTCCTACTGTGAATGATATTCCAATTCATAAAAAATCAAAATTAGTGCCCGGACCCGAAAGCTTTCCATTTAAAAATGGGTTGTTTTTTCTGGAACCACTAATAGAAAAATTGGGCGGAACGACCGCAGGGCTTGGTACGGAAGCTGTTCCGCAAGTATTTAATACGGCAAAAGCGCGCATCGCACCGATTATTTGTTATGAATCCGTTTTTGGAGAATACGTCACTTATTACACGCGGCGCGGCGCTGAAGCGTTATTTATTATGACGAATGATGGCTGGTGGGACGATACGCCTGGGCATTGGCAGCATTTGTATTTTGCCTCTTTGCGAGCCGTGGAAACCCGCCGTTTTATTGCGCGTGCCGCAAATACAGGCAATTCCGCTTTTATCAATCAACGCGGCGACCGCTTGCAGGTGACGCCTTATGGTAAGCCGGCTGTAATCAAATCTGTCATTTATTTGAATGATGAACCAACTTTTTACATTCGTTGGGGAGATATTATAGCCCGCATCAATTTATTTATCACTATTTTATTTTTATTAAATACTTTGGTGAAAAATATTACAAAAAAAGAAGCTTAACAACACAATGCCGACTGCTCTGGAATACCAAACGCGCATTGAGCAATACGACCAAAACCAAGTAGAAACGCTTTGGTCGAATATTCAGTCGAAAAATACGCCTGGTTGGGAACCTGGAAAAGCTTTTGAGTATTTGATACTCAGGGCTTTCCAACTTAAAGGGGCGGAAGTGCGCTATCCTTATAGTGTACAATTGCACGGTGAAATCGTGGAGCAGATAGACGGCGCCATTTATTGGAATAATTTGCATTGCCTGATGGAATGTAAAGATTATCAAAAAGGTGGGCGCGTGAGTTTTGAGCCCATCGCCAAGCTGCGCAATCAATTGATGCGGCGACCGGCGGCAACGATTGGATGTTTGTTTTCGACCACCGATTTTACGGATCCGGCGATAACATTGGCAAGTTTTACAGCGCCACAGACGATTTTGCTTTGGAACGCACAAGAAATTGACTTTTTATTAAAAAATGGCGATCTTTGTAAGGCATTGGAGTGGAAATACCGGGCTTATGTGGAGGAAGGCAAGCCAAACTTCAATGTTTTAAAATACTTTTTATGACGTATATCATCACCGAACGGGATTTTGATGTCGAACTGTTGAAAAGAGTGTTGCCGCCTGATGTGTTGCAAAACGTGAAAATAGTGTCGGGTGGAAGTTATTCTTCGGCGCTGTCGTTGGCAAGCTCCTTGCTGTCGTCTCCTGATAAATACGTGGTTTTGGTGCTGAATGCTGAAAGCAACGACGACATTCAGGTGCTGGATCGCTACTACTTCCTGCGCGACTACATGCGCATGGGCGCAGCGGATGAGCGGTTTCGGATTTTTCTGTTCAAACCCGAAATTGAACATATCTTTTTTGAAGAAAAAAGTATTGTGGAAGAAATTACCGGTAGAAAATTGTCTGATCTGGAACTCGAACTCGCTGAATTACAGCCGCGTATGGGTTTGAGCAAACTCTCCGGCATGAGCGCACGCGAACTCAGCAATGGCGCTTTGTTGAATCGTTTGTCAGAAAAAATAATTCTAAAATTGCGAGAAGCAGAAGAAATTTTGCGCCTCACGAAAGATATTAAGGTAGTCCTAAATAAGTAATGCTAAATATTTATTGTAATGGCAGATGAAGTAT
>CAZFBN010000110.1:0-19205 GCA_964517145.1 uncultured Saprospiraceae bacterium | reverse complement strand
CTTTCCTGAGGATGCTTCTCTTATATGTCAATCTTTTTAATTTTTAACAGCTTCTCAGAAGTGGAAAATTGTAGCACTTCTTCATCAGAAATTCGCTGATTGGCTTTACCTGCATCATACGACGTTAGCACATCATGCCCTAGTGCTCGAAGTAGCACAACTACTTGATAATCAAAATTTTCATTGCTATAAAAGCGCATTGAATGGGTTTTAAACAGCTTCGTTTTCCAGAATTTCCTGTTCAATTTCAGCCATATTGGCACGATAGTATGCCCAGGCATTGATGAGGTCTTCAGCTCTCAAGGTTGGATAGGATTGCAGCAAGTCCGCTTCGGAGGCGCCTGCCTGCCGTGCTTCCACCAACAGCCACACGGGTATGCGTGTGCGTACGATGCAGGCGCTGCCGCCACACACGCCAGACGTTTGCTCAATGCCTGGAAATCGGTACGAAGCATCATCCTGCACCCAACGCGCAACGATGGCGCGCTCACTAGGCGATAAGGCTTGAAGCAGTTTTTCTACTTGTTCTAAAGTAGCACTCATAAAGTCTGTTTCATTTAAAACACAAATTACCATTTCTAAGGTTCATTTGCAAAGTTTTTTTAAATTGCAATAAACCTGTGCTTTTCCGCGCATCAGCCCTCAAAAACAGCCCTCAAATCATTCAATCGCATTGCCCTTACAGCTTCACAAAACGATACACCGATTGGCGATGCCCATTGCTGATGGTATAAAGATACAGACCCTTCGGCAGGGCAGTGCCGTCGAAACGGAATTGATTCATCCCTGCCTGCAATTGCTCCTGCTGGCTATGCATTCGTTTACCCAACAGATCAAATACTTCAAAACGATAATTGCCTGCCTCAAGCGCCTCTGCTTCTATTGTGGTTTGTGTTGTAAATGGATTGGGCATCGCGCGCACCTGGCTGAATAGACTGCCGGCTTCTTCCGTAGAGGAAACGTTACAACTGCCCATTGGTTTCAGAATGAGATAATAATGCGCGTCTGGGGTTGTCGTGCCTGGAAATGAAATAGGAAACAGTGCAGAGACTGCGGCGTTAATTTCTAAATCAAGTGTATCGGGTGCAGGATTGGCGGCGGTAGGTGTACCCTGTAATAGAATACATCCGAGTGTGTTTGCATTAAATACGCAATTGGGTGGATCGCAAGTGTAGGTGATGCCGACAGGTAGATTTGCTATCGCATTGCTGGTTGGAATGCTCACATTGGTGATCGGTACAGTAACACCGCTAACGGTGATAGTCCTAGGTACACTGATGGAAACGGATTGATTGTAGGCTGTACCGATGCAAGCTGTTTTCAGGTTGAAAAAAGCGGAATCTGGCGTGTAGGGTGCTGGTGAGAATAAGTCTCCCGTTCTCAACAGATTGGAATCGCGTACACAGGTTTGCGCCTGCATATTCACCATAGCGCATAGCATTGCGCAAAACAAGAACAGCGTTTTTTCATATTGTATGTGTTTGTAGCTCCGCAAATGAATTCCGCCCATATCCTAACCATCGCGCTTTTATCCCTTTGATTTAAAATGAAATAGAGGCGCACTGCCTCACCACAAATGTAGCAAAACATCGCATCCTTTTTGGTATTTACAAAAACTTGAAATGAATTTTATAAAAGCAGAGCAGTTCCAATTCAATCATAAATAATGTAGTGCTAATTTTTACCCATCCTACCTAAACCTTTAGGTGCTTTACTCAAAATTTTAGCCTTTGAACCCAAAGTTTTAGGATACCTACCTAAAATTTTAGCCCAACACCCTAAAGTTTTAGCCTCTGTACCTAAAATTTTAGGGTCTCTACCTAAAATTTTAACCCAACTACCTAAAGTTTTAGCCTCTGTACCTAAAATTTTAGGGGCTCTACCTAAAATTTTAACCCGACAACCTAAACGTTTAGGCTCGGAACCTAAAATTTTGACTGGACAAGCTAAATGTTTAGCGAAAATGAAAAGGCGAGGAGTCTCACTTTCCCTTACAGTATTGTTTTAACATACCCTCCGCATCAGGGTCGCCCAATTCCTTTGCTTTTTGCCAATCGTGGCAAGCTGCTTTTAAATTATTGTTATTTTGGTAAGATAAAGCACGATTGTAGTAGGCATTTGTATAATTTGGATTGAGTTCAATGGCTTTGGTATAATCGGCAATGGCGCCGTTGTAGTCTTGTAACGCCCTTTTTGCATTTCCCCGATTGTTGTAGGCATCTGCATCCTTAGGATTGAGTTCAATGGCTTTGGTATAATCGGCAATGGCTCCATTGTAGTCTTGTAAATTCTTTTTTGCAACTCCCCGATTGTTGTAGGCTATTGCAAATTGGGGATTGAGTTCAATAGCTTTACTATAATCGACAATGGCACCGTTGTAGTCTTGTAAATCAGATTTTGTATTTCCCTGATTGTTGTAGGCATCTGTATAGTTCGGATTGAGTTCAATGGCTTTGCTATAATCGGCGATGGCGCCGTTGTAGTCTTGTAAATCAGATTTTGTATTTCCCAGAACTAGGTAAGCTTCGGCACATTTCGGATCAATTTCCAGCGCTTTATTAATATCGGAAATTACATTTTCATAATTATAATCTGGTAACATGGTAACCGCTCGTGCCCTTCTGCTATAAGCGGCAGCATAATATGGATTAATTTCAATCGCTTTGGTACACAGTTCAATCACTGCTTTATAATCCTTTTCATCCCATTTTTTTTGCGTTTCATTAAAGTAATCCTCTGCTGTTTTCGTAAGCGCAGGTTTAGTTTCCTTTGGCACTACCGGCGTTTCCGGTTTGGCATCATAGCTAAAACCTTTTTCCAATTTGTCAATCCTTTCTTCCGCTTCTGTTATGAAGATATTGTCATTGTTTTTACGTATGAATTCGAGCAGTGCAGCGATGCTATTTTTATTCACTTTGTTCCATACCTGCTGGTCTTCCAGCATTTTGATGCGCGCCAGGGCATCCTCGGCGTAGCGGCTTTGGTAGCTGTGCTTTCTAAGAAAAGCGAGGAAGTCATTGATATTTTGCGAATCGGCTATGCGCTGCCAGTCGGCGGCTTCGCTGCTCAGGCGTAAAAAAATCATCTCGCCTTTTTGGTCATTCATATCCAGCAGCCTGCCCCAATCCGGTTGTTGTCGGGCATTATTCGGCACGGTTTCCCGAATGTGTTGTATCAAAGAGGACACCGGAAAAATTTCGTAAGGATTATTTTGCAAAAAGGTCAGGAAGGATTTAGCAAAGGGGCTGTTGTCATTGTACAATCCATCGGAGACTTCTTCAATTCGACCTGCTGTCAAAATAATTCTGGAAGGAAAAGGGGCAACATTTAATGCAAATTGCCGAATATCTTTTATCTCCGGCAGGGCATTTCTGGTGCCGCTAAATAGTGCACCCGAAAAACACGTATCAGTTACTAAGAAAATGTGTTGCGCTTTGATACGACACAGGTCTTCTTTGATCGTGGAATGGCGCAAAAAGCTATAAGCAGGTTCTGACATATCGCCATCGTAAGGAATCAGGTAGCCCACTCCGTCTTCATAATGTCCATGCCCGGCGATGTAAATCAACAAATTATCATCGTTTTTTACCTCTTGTTTTAATTTTCCGAATGCACGAATGATTTCACGCGCCTTGGCATCCTCGTCAAAAAGCGTCGTACAATGCTGATTTTCAAATCCGTAAGACTCGGTCAATACTTTAACGACCGCTTCCGCGTCCTTGCGGGCGTTGCGTAGCTTGGGGATGCTGCTATCCGCATACTGGTTGATGCCGATGACCAGTAAATGATTATTGCCTTTTTTGAAGTCTGATTCTTGCTGGAAATGCTCCGTTCTACCGGCTCTACTCATTGGGGTATTATATTTTGAATCGGTAAAATACAAAGTGTGGCAAATATTTACAAGATTTATCTAATCCGTGTATTTGACCAAATAAAAGTTTGTGCCTATCCCGCCTGCCTATACTCCTTCTCCCACATCACCGCTTTCATTGTCTGAACCGTGATTTTTATGATCGGATGGTGGTGAAAAATGATTCGGAACGTGCGCCGGATGATCCGACGGCGGTGGTAGTTGGCTGTTGTACGCTGGTTACATTTTTTATAAATAGCGAAAAAAGAAGCGTTGAAATTTTATATTGAACTTGTTTAAAATTGACGATTTTATTTAATATGACAGAGGCAATTCGACGCTACATTCTCTTATTCAAGAGTAGATTGTTGAATCTTCCAAAATACGAGAACGTAGGAGCTTAGTTTGAAAAGATATTACGATTTTTCATTAATTTTAAACAAGCTCATTGCTAAAATGCTTACATTTACCACAAAGTTAGCCTAGCAACCGAAAACCTTATGACCCATCATCTCGCGCCGCTGCCGGTAAAAAATGAAGTGCCGATTGTCCCGGTTATTGTAATCTCCCAATTTGCAGGCACATCGCTATGGTTTGCGGGCAATGCCGTTTTGAGCGATTTGCAACAGGCGCTGCAGCTGGAAAATATGGTGGTGAGTCAAGTCACTTCGGCAGTGCAATTTGGATTCATCACTGGTACTTTGATTTTTGCGGTACTGACCATTGCTGATCGTTTTTCCCCTTCCAAAGTTTTTTTTACTTGCGCCATTGCCGGGGCGCTGATGAATGCCGGTGTTTTGTTTTTGGTGAGCGATCTGAGTTCTTTGCTTCTTTTTCGGGCATTGACGGGCTTTTTTCTGGCGGGCATTTATCCGGTGGGCATGAAGATAGCCGCCGATTATCATCAAAAAGGCTTGGGCAAATCGCTAGGTTATTTGGTGGGCGCGTTGGTGCTGGGTACGGCTTTTCCGCATTTATTAAAAAGTTTCACGGCGGGCTTGTCCTGGCAGTATGTCTTTCTTTTTACTTCTGCTTTTGCCTCCTTGGGCGGGTTGCTGGTGTTGTTGCTCCTTCCAGATGGTCCATATCGCAGGGCGAGCACGCGTTTTGACGTGTCCGCACTCTTTCGGGTTTTTCAAAATGGGGCATTTCGCTCGGCAGCCTTCGGCTATTTTGGACATATGTGGGAACTTTACACGTTTTGGGCGCTGGTGCCGGGTTTGCTTACATTTTATAATAAATTACACCCCGAATATAATATTCCAGTATCCTTATGGGCTTTTTTCATCATTGCCATCGGCGGGCTCGGCTGTGTGTTGGGCGGGTACTGGTCACAAAAAATTGGCAGCGCTCAAGTCGCGTTCATCGCGTTATCCATATCCGGGCTTTGTTGCATAGGCTCGCCGTTCATGTTCGAGCTGCCAGGCGCTATTTTTCTAGCTTTTTTGATGATTTGGGGCTTGGCAGTGGTTGCCGACTCGCCTCAATTTTCTACGTTAGTGGCGCAACGCGCACCGAAAGCATACGCGGGCACCGCGCTGACGATTGCGACCTCAATTGGTTTTGCGATTACAATTGTGAGCATGCAAATGCTGAATTGGCTGGCAGCTTTTGTAGCGCCGCAGGGCTTGTATTTGTTTTTGGCAATAGGACCGGCCTTTGGATTAGCAACTTTATTTCGATCCATTTCAATTAAATAACGATGAAAGTGGTTCATTGGCAAGCAGTTTTACTTTTTTACTTGTTGGCATTGGGTATTTCTGCGCCATTGCGCTTGCATTTAGTACCGGCATTAGGGAATTATCAAAACTTTGTAAGTGGCTTTGGTCCTTGTTTGGCAGGATTGATTTGTTTACTGCTCTTTCGCAAAAGTCATATTCGTATCAACACCATTTTTGGCAATTCTTTAAAAAGAAGTTTACTGTTTTGCCTTATCCCGCTGCTAGGATTCGCGGCAGTTGGCTTTCCCAATGGCATTGGTCAATCACTTTGGGTTGGCTTATACATTTTTGCCTACTGCTTTCTGGAGGAAATGGGTTGGCGTGGTTTTTTACAAGATGCGTTACAACCGCTCAAACCTATGCACCGTTATTTACTTATTGGTATCATGTGGGAAGCTTGGCACTTACGTTTTTTATCCAATACTTTAACCATTCCTTTTAAACTAATGCTGCTAGGATCAACCATTGGCGGCAGTATAGGCATTGGCAAAATAACAGAAACCACTCAATCCGTGATAACTGCTGCATGGATTCACATGCTTTTTAATATTATTTTTGAAATAAAAATGCCACAAGGATTAAAAATTGGATTACTTATTTACTTGATCTTCACCTGGGCAATCATTTTTATTACTTGGCTGCATAAAAAAGATGCGCAATGATGTTTATCGTTACACTTTTGCATAAATCAACGCGCCATATGCTGCAATGGACACATTACCAATACCTTGCTCATTGGGCTGGACATCCCATACGCAATGTCCCAGGAATTCCTTATCATATTTTTTATCATCGCTGTTAAATAATAATTTCCAATGACCTGGTGCAGGAAATGGAATAGGGAGCGCGTCATGGCTACGGTCGCGGAAATTCAGGATAATAAACACCTGATCGGATTGGTCTTCCTTACTCCAACGGCTGTAAGCGATTATTTTTTCATTATGATCGAGGTGTAATAACTTTGTGAATTGCCCGGTCAAGCCTTCCGTTGTACGATCCAAATTGCGGCGCAGGCGAATCAAATCGCGAAATAATTGAAAAATACCGCGAAATTCTTTCAGCCGATTCCAATCAATCGGGTCGGTATCCGAAAACCACTTGTCTTCCAGTAGCGGCTGTCCTTGAAACAACATCGGAATACCCGGCGCGGTCATCATCAGCGCAGCGCCTAGCACCGTTCGTTTTTTGGCGTAGTAATTATTGACATTGCCATTGGAAATCTCCTCCGGCAGGCGGGCTTTGCCATTAGCAACTTCGTCGTGCGATTCGGTGTAAACCACGCGCTGAAAAGCATCATGGTTGTAACGGCGCATCAAAGCATGGCGAATTTTTTCCATATCGCGGTCGCCATCATATACCACCGTGAGCACATCGCGCACCGGGTGCACAAAATCGGCGTCCCATTGCGAAGTATAACCGCAGCCGCCCTCTTCCACCTTTGCCGTGATAAAATCCAAGCCGTGCAAATCCTCAGCAATCGTGATTTTATCAGGATATTTGTGTGCCACTTCACTGTTGATCCAACGAATCACGTCGTATCCTTCTTTCAAATCGTTGGATGGATTTTCGTCGGCGTGCACATTGCGAATGTACGGCGTCATATCCATACGCAAGCCATCGCAATGGCACTCTTCAAGCCACATCATCGCATTGTCGCGAATGTATTGGCGCACTTCGCTTCTGCCGTAGTCCGGGCGAGTATGTCCCCAGGGTGTTTGAGCGCGCCAGTCGTTGTAAAAATAAATACCACCCAGGTTATTTTCTTGCCAGCCATCAAATTGCCACAAATCTAAATCACTAGGACCGAAGTGATTATACACCACATCCATGATAACGCCAATGCCAAAACGATGGCACGCTTTTACAAAATCCTTGAATGCATCGGGTCCGCCGTAAGTAGATTCAATAGCGAAAGGGTAAGCAGGATTATAACCCCAGGACAAATCGCCGGCAAACTCTGCCGCTGGCATTACTTCTACCACATTGATTCCCAACTTTTTAAGATAAGGTAAGCGCTCAACCGCGCTACAAAAAGTGCCCCTTCTGCCGTTGCCGGGCGCATTGAAAGTACCTACGTGCACCTCATAGATTACCAATTCATTATGTGGTGGCATCGTGAATTGGTCACCTTCCCAGTTAAAAGCATTTGGATCGTAAATGATGGAATTGCCCGCAGAATTGGTCATAGCTCGTGCATACGGGTCGTTGCGGCGCAAGCGTCTGCCGTCTTGCGTTATAATCAAATATTTATATTCGTCGCCTGTTTTAGCCTTGCGAATATTGCCACTCCAATAGCCATTTTCCTCTCGCTGCAATACGGTGGCTTTGCGTTCATTCCATTGATTAAAAGAGCCGATCACACGTACCTCCCGTGCATTGGGTGCCCATACGCGAAAATGCACACCTTTGGCATGGGACACAGCCCCCATACCTGCCATTTTAATGGGTCTAGTAAAATAGGATAAGATTGGTTTCATGGGTTAAAATTATGTGATGCAATGAAAAAAACGCCCGCTGGCAGCTTTTGTTCAATGGCAATAACGTGTAAACTGCGTTATTAATTAAAAATAAAATACTATGGATTTAAAATCCATAGGTTTAATTAGCACTGAAAGTGCAAACGGCGGCTTCGCCAACTATTTTTTTATTGCCCTCATTGCATTCAAAAAAGTGAGTAGCAAATAAATTCTTGCCCTAAAGGGCATAGTTTTAACTAGCGTACTTAAAAAATAAAATACTATGGATTTAAAATCCATAGGTTTAATTAGCACTGAAAGTGCAAACGGCGGCTTCGCCAACTATTTTTTTATTGCCCTCATTGCATTCAAAAAAGTGAGTAGCAAATAAATTCTTGCCCTAAAGGGCATAGTTTTAACTAGCGTACTTAAAAAATAAAATGGAAACGGGCTTTTTTTGTTAAAAAAATCACTCGGTTATTATAGTAAAATCCATTTTTTTAGGCGTCTTTATAACTATTTCTAGTAATAATGATAATAACATCACTAAGCCGCAGCCAATAAAATTGAGCCAGAGAAACGCTACATTTTCAAAAAAGTAAATGTATATCACAAGGGCTTCTGATATGATAGCCGCGATAAATACTGCATTGCCTCCAATTTTTTTGAGAAAAAACGCAACAAAAAAGATGCCTAATATGACGCCATAAAATAAAGAACCGATGATATTTACTGCCTGTATCAAATTTTCAAATTGCCGCGCCACCGCTGCAAAGCCCAATGCAATCGCGCCCCAGAGCACGGTAAATAATTTGGATGCCCGCAAGTAATGTTTGTCGGTTTGATGCTTTACCCAGGAGCGCCGGTATAAATCAACCACGGTTGTGGTTGCCAACGCACTCAACTCCGAGGCACTCGCCGACCACGCTGCACAAAATATGACCGCAAGCAATAATCCGACGATACCTACTGGCAAATAATTTACTACGAATGTAAGAAAAACATAATCCGTATCGCGTGTAGGCGTTTTGGGGCTTTGTTGTTGGATGAGGTCTTTCACTTGCTGCCGAATCTGGCTGTCTTGTTTTTTTAAATCGCGGATGCGGGTTTGACTTGCGTCAATAGCCGCTTTATCCTTTTTTTCAATATGATTTAAAAGTTGGCGTAATTCGAGTTGTTGTTGATTAAAAACGCTGGCATGCTGTTGTTCGAGTTCAAGAAAGCGAGCCTCCACGGGCGTGTTTTTTAATTGATCCAGATTGGCTTGAATAAAATGAACGGGCGGTTTATTAAATTGGAAAAAGACAAATACTAAAATACCGATAAATAATATAATAAACTGCATCGGCACTTTAAATATGCCATTAAATAACAAACCTAATCGACTCTCTGTCAAAGACTTACCAGACAAATAACGCTGCACCTGCGATTGATCCGTTCCAAAATAAGACATAAATAAAAACACGCTGGCGAACATGCCCGTCCAGAAATTGTAGCGATCATTCCAATCAAAACCAAAATTTACGGTATTCAATTTATCCATTTTGCCGGCAATATTCAGCGTATCACCAAAGCTAATGTCGGCGGGCAATTTAGAAAAAATCATTACAGCCGCTACGACCAAGCCAGTCCAAATGACCAACACCTGTTGTTGTTGGGTTACACTCACCGCTTTCGTACCACCGGCTACGGTGTACATTATCACGAAGATACCCATAAAGAAAATTGTATAATTGAGTGACCAGCCCAGCAAGGTGGACAAAACAATGCTCGGCGCGTAAATGGTCAAGCCTGCCGCCAGCCCACGCTGTGTCAAAAATAGCAAAGCGGTGAGCGTGCGCGTTTTCAGATCAAAACGGCTTTCGAGGTATTCGTAGGCAGTATAAACTTTTAATCGGTAATAAATAGGAATTACCACAATACATAAAATAACCATTGCCAGCGGCATACCAAAATAAAACTGCACAAACCGCATACCATCGTCATAAGCCTGCCCAGGCGTGGAAAGAAAAGTGATGGCGCTCGCCTGCGTTGCCATGATGGAAAGCCCAATTGCCCACCACTTCATGTCATCGTCGCCTCGTAAATAACTTTTTACCGTATTTACATTACGAGTTTTCCAAATACCATAGGAAACGATTGCCGACAAAGTGCCCAGCATTACAATCCAATCAAGGGTGTTCATATTATTAAAATTGACAGTTGATAATTGATTCTAAAGCAATTCAATGCTTGCGCCTATTCAAGCGTACAGGATTTTAAAGAGATAAAAAAGAATTATAATAAAGACGTGCAGGATTAACACAAAGGCATAAACCTGATTCCAAGTGCGGAAAATAGGTGGTTTTGCGTCGTCGGTTGGTGTTGGTTGGGCTGAAGGTGACTGCATTTTGTCGCTTTTAAAGCCAAAAATAGCCGAATGCCTTAGATTTAGGTAGTTTTTAACACTTCTTAACGGTTATAATCTTTAATGGGTTGTTGACTTTAGTGCTTATTTTCTCAACCCTTGTTTTTTCTACACCATATTTTTCTGTTCCTGTCCATAAATTCGAGGCATTGTTCAATTCGATATGGTTTTATCCCAATATTGATTTTCCTTAATCCTTCAATTCAAGCCGCGTTCTTTTAAGACCTCTTCTAAGTCCTTGTTCTTATCTGGGTTTTTAAGCAGTCTGTAAATAAAAACAACGGGAATTAACATGGGAATCAGGAATCCAAAATGCTTCTCCGAAGATAGGCTCCAAGAAACAACTCCGAAAATGAGTATTCCTGCAAGAAACCCAATAGCTGTTGCATGAAAGAGTTTAGATTGCTTCAGCTTTTTTTTCTCGACCAATAGTTCTTCGTCAGTCAATTTGTAAAGGTCCTTTTTTTCCATAGTACACTGTTTTGTGATTTTTTTGCATTACAGCCAACGTTCCGTAAACGTAAATTGAAAATTTATGCCATTTAAAAAATAATCTGGCGAGCATTGAGCGACAATTAGCATTGATAATCAAGCTATTGCAAAAAAAATGAGCACTATTCTATTTTGTCAAAATGGTACTATTCGTTGAGCATCACTAGCTATAATTTTTTAATTCAGGCTCCACTTTCTCTGGCGAAGGCTCGGAAAGCAACTCTTCCAGATTCAAATCGGCGATGGAATTCACTACAATATCCGGGCTGAAAGGATAGCGATTGAGGTCTTCCTTTTTAGAAACGCCGGATAAGGTAAGAATGGTGCGGTAGCCCACCTGAATGCCCCCCAAAATATCGGTATCGAGGGTATCGCCTATCATGGTCGTATCTGCCGTTTCCAAGCCAATTTTCTTGCGCGCAACCCGCATCATCACTGGGCTGGGCTTTCCCACTGAAAATGCCTTGATGCCCGTAGCCTCTTCAATCATAGCAATAACGGCTTTGATGCCAAGATTTGTCCAGCCTTTCTTTTTAGGGGAAGGATCCAAATTGGTGGCAACCAGCTTTGCACCCTCCAAAATCATATCCACCGCAAGGTTCACCATTTCCAATGTAAAATTGCGTCCTTCGCCAACTACCACAAAATCAGGGTTTTGCATCACTAATGAATAGCCATTTTCATGCAAACTATTCAACAAACCGCCTTCCCCCAGCACATACGCCGTTCCGTGCGGCTTTTGCCTTGCCAAAAACCAGCCCGTCGCCATGGCACTCGTAAACACATTCTCCTCCGAAGCCTTGATGCCAAGTCCGGCGAGTTTATTGACCACATCGCGTGGCGTTCGTTGGCTATTGTTGGTTAGAAATAAAAATGGAACGTCGCGCTTTTGCAATTCGCTGATGAATTTATCCGCACCCGGTATGAGGTGATTGCCCCCATAAATGACGCCATCCATATCAATGAGAAAACCGTGTCGCATAATAGATTGTTTTACAACATTTTACAACAAAAAAGTTTCTATTTAATTTTTAAACTGATCCAATTCTTTTTGCAAATGCTCCATTTGTCGCCTCATATGGAAATCTTTTCTCAGCCACTTTTTCACCATTAGAAAAATGATAAACAATGGCACTGCCAATAGTACCATAAAAATGGGCACGAATCGCCAACCAATTATTACTAAATTAAATATCAACATTGAATGAAATTTTATACCATTCTCAAAAAATAAGATGTATTCACTTTCTTACAATAGCTTGATTGTCAACACAGATTGCCGCCCACTGCTCACCAAATCATTTTTAAAATGGTATCAATTGGATTTGCCGTTCAAATTAAAACAATTTTATGCATTTATTTTCTGACTTTTCAGCAAAGAATGGACTTTTTGTAAATTTTCGTATCTTGCAAGCAACCTGTTCACAAAACCAAAACGACAATGACTACCGCAAAAACCTCCGTGGAACATATTCTGGGCGAAGAGGCTGCTTACCTGTTGGAACACACCAGCCAAACCATCTCTAAAGCGCAACTACATGCACCTACGCCCGATCCTGTGCGCGATGTGTACGCACATTCCAACCGTAATCCTCAAACCTTGCGTAGTTTAGGGCAATTGTTCAACACGGGTCGCCTGGCGGGCACGGGTTATCTTTCCATTTTGCCGGTGGACCAGGGCATCGAACACAGCGCTGGCGCTTCCTTCGCGGCTAATCCGATTTATTTTGATCCTGAAAATATTTTAAAACTGGCAATAGAAGGCGGTTGCAATGCTGTGGCAACTACATTTGGCGGGCTGGCTTTGTATGCTCGAAAATATGCGCATCGCATTCCGTTTATTGTCAAAATCAACCACAATGAACTGCTGACCTATCCTAATAAATTTGATCAAAAAATGTTCGGTTCGGTCTCTGAGGCTTGGAATCTGGGCGCCGTAGCAGTGGGAGCAACCATTTATTTTGGCTCGGAGGAGTCGGGTCGGCAAATTGAAGAAGTGGCGGCAGCCTTTGAAGAAGCGCACAGCCTAGGTTTGGCGACGATTTTGTGGTGCTACCTGCGCAACGATGCTTTTAAAAAAGACAAAGATTATCACCTTGCTGCTGACCTGACCGGGCAGGCGAATCACCTTGGCGTGACCTTGCAAGCGGATATTATCAAGCAAAAACTGCCGGAAACCAATGGGGGCTTTACAACTTTGAATACGGGGGGATCGTCTTATGGCAAACTCGACAAGCGGATTTATTCGCAATTGACCTCCGATCATCCGATTGATTTGTGCCGCTACCAGGTGGCGAATTGTTACATGGGCAAAATTCCACTGATTAATTCCGGGGGGGCTTCGGCGGGCGAAAGCGATTTGAAAGAAGCGGTCAAAACAGCCGTTATCAACAAGCGCGCGGGCGGAGCAGGGTTGATTTCTGGTCGCAAGGCATTCCAACGTCCGTTTGAAGAAGGGGCAAAATTGTTGCAGACGATTCAGAACGTGTATTTGGATAAAAATATTACACTAGCATAACAATTTCTTTCAAAACATTACAAAGACTTTAAACCGTATAAAGAAGATTTGCTTTTCTTTATAGGTAAGGTACTAACCTTGTTTCCCTGCTTCAGTGCAATTATAATGAATAATAAAACGCCTATCGGTATCAAAACACTTGCCCCGAAAAGCATTTCGTAGTAAAATGGCAAAAATCCTTTCGCACCCCAGAGCATTGTTCCTTGTAAAAATAATAATGCTTCGCTTAATAAAAATCCGGCAATAAAACAGCCGATGCCTGCTCGCACCATGCGGTTTTTGAAGGAAACTAAGCCACTTGCTGCTGCATAACTGATTAAATAACTGCTAATAGCGCCCAATAAAACTAAATGAATGAATCCAATTACATAATTGCGAATGGTATATGCCGCTTCTGCGATGAATGGAATGGCGACGAGCGCCTGCACCAACATTTTAAAAATAAAGGAATAAAAAGCAACAATTACCAGCGTACGCCCCCATTTATTCCAAATTTTTAGAATTGTATTTTTCTGATTATGAATGATTTGTACAAAAAACAAAGCAGCGATTAATTGTAATAAAACGCCGATGCTATTCACTACAAAAACGGGTAAAATGGGATTCGACCACGCGACCGCCAGCGCATACGTGAGCGGACAGGACAATAATAAAATGTAATAAAATCGACGGAATTGAACGGCAGAAATTACAATCTGATTATTTTCTAATTGCTTGAAAAACAGACTCAAAACGCCAAAAATGAACCAGCCATTAAACTGGAAATGTAAATAAAACTGCACCGCCATGTAATAAAATGCCGATCCTTTTAATTTCGTTGCCATGATAGGTCCCATTGCCCACACGCCAATGGTGGAAATCAGCATAAAAATCAATGCCGTGAGCAGCAAGGTACGCGAGGCGCTGCGCGGCTGCTCCAAATCTGCCCAAAACCAACCAACAAAAACATACGAGCATAAAATATGCATCACCGAAAACGCAATCGAAATTGGTCCGTATCCTTGTATCGGAAAGCTGACGAGCATACCCACAACGCTGATCTGGGTGATCCAAAACAGCCAATTGTACGCGGGCGCTTTTTGCTTTTCTTTTGATAAAAATTGATGTATCAGTAAGTTATACAATGCTAAATAAATCCATCCGAGCATCGCCACGTGCGAGTGCGCATGCAGAAAATTTTTATACGGCAGCCCCGGAATTTCACTTACAAATGCAAACCGCAACACCGCGCCCATGCTCACCGCGATCAGTAAATTCAACAGCGCCACCACCAGCCACGACTTTTTCATTGTTTAGAAGTCAGATGTCAGATACCAGAAGCCAGACCGCTCGCATCTGGTATCCGACTTGATTAAAATTTATTTTCCAACAGATCCAGCATCATTTGCATACATAAACTCCAGAATATCACGGGCATCGCCCACACTCACGTTTTGATTCGGCATACGCGTTAAGCATTCTTCCAGCATTTTCTGCGCTTCTGGGTCTTCGGCAAGCATCATATCCACATTTGTTATCATATTCATAATCCATTCTGGTTTGCGCCGTTCGGTAACGCCCGCCCAGCCTGGACCCACCACGCGTTGGTCGGTCAGTTTGTGACAGGCACTGCATTTCATCTCGTAAATCGCTTTGCCTTTTTCGATCATTTCTGGTTTGAGCGGATTGTTCAATGTAACTTCCTTGATTTCGCCAACACCCTTGCCATCATTGGGCGCTGCGGTTTCGGTAGTTGTCGGCTCGTTGGCAGCCGAGGAAGGATTTTCATTGGTAGCTTGGTTGTCACTGCCGCCACAGGCATAGGCAAACCACACCAAAAGTAGAGCAATTACTACTGGTTTCATATACGAATGTTTTTTGTTGTTTATAGAAAGAAAAGACGTATCAAATGTTTATTATACCTATAATCTTTTTGTTTATCAAATCGTAAGCTTCATTCGGTCAATCCTTCTGGCAAAATCGGCGATGCTGTGTTCCCCCAACATTTTAGCCAATCCTTCCCGATAAGTATAAGCTTTTGCATGCAAGGGGCAGGGGTGCTCTGCGCCACAAACCGGCAATCCCATGATGCAGGCAGAAAAAATTTCGTTTCCATCAATGCAATCCACCACTTCGCGCAGCGGCGTTTGGGCATTTTTTTCACTGAGGTAAAAACCACCGGTTGGTCCTTTGCTCGACGAAATCAAATGGGCACGCGACAGTTGCTGCATGATTTTCGCCAAAAAGGGTCCGGGTACATTCAGGGCTTCTGCGATTTCCTTCACACCCAGCTTTTGCTCTTCATTGGAATGCACGGCGAGATACAGCACAGCACGCATTCCATACTTACACGCTTTGGAAAACATTTTATTATTTTTTTAACGGTGCTACAAATGTATATTGGAATTTATTAAAAGACAAAAAAATCTTTTATTCCGAAATTTTTCAAAAAATTATTTTGAAATAAAATATTGTAAATCAATTATTTAAAAGTCAAAAATCAAGCAGATGATTTTTGTCATCGGCGCAGATTGGTTTTAGATTGAATTTTGTTTTCAGATAAAAAAGTCTTTTAATCCACTATTACAAACAAAAAACATTACCTCATTTTACAAAAGGTGCTGATTATGAAAAACCATTTAAAAATCCTGATCGGTGTAGCACTCTTAGCCTCGGTGGGCATTTGGTACAGCAGTTGCCAAAGCGGTCCCGGCAAAGCCACAGCAGGTGCCCTCAGCGGCGACGAAGCCTCGCGCGTGTACGTAAAACCCGGCGAATATGATGAATTTTACGCATTCATATCTGGCGGATTTAGTGGACAATTGAGTGCTTACGGACTCCCTTCGGGTCGCTTGCTCAAAGTCATTCCGGTGTTCTCACAAGACCCGGAAAAAGGCTACGGCTACAACGAAGAAACGAAACCCATGCTCAATACCTCGCACGGTTTTGTGCCCTGGGACGACGCGCACCACCCGGAACTTTCGCAAACCGATGGCGAAACCGACGGGCGCTGGTGCTTCATCAACGGGAATAACACGCCTCGTATCGCACGCATCGACCTAACGACCTTTGAAACGGCTGAAATCATTGAAATTCCGAACTCTGGCGGCAACCACTCTTCGCCTTTCACGACCGAAAATACGGAATATGTGGTAGCTGGTACGCGTTTTGGCGTGCCTTATCCGCAAAAAGACGTGGAAATTAATAGTTACGCAGAAAATTTCAAAGGCGCTTTGACCTATATTTCTGTTGACAAAAATTCCGGTGCCATGGATGTGGCGTTCCAGGTCTTGCTACCTGCCTTTAATTACGACCTCGCGCACTCCGGCAAAGGCAAATCGCATGGCTGGACTTTCTTTACAACATATAATACCGAATTAAAAAATACGCTGCTGGAAGTAAATGCTTCTCAAAATGATAAAGATTTTATAGCCGCTATTAACTGGAAAAAAGCCGAAGAATACATTCAGCAGGGCAAATTCAAGGAAATACCGGCGCGCTACGCGCATAATGTATATAATGAAAAAACGCACTCCGCTACTTCGGTTATTAAAGACAAAGTTAAAGTTTTAATTCCAGCCGAATGCCCGGGCTTGGTTTATTTTTTGCCAACACCCAAATCGCCGCACGGCGTGGACGTGGATCCAACGGGTGAATACATCGTAGGCAATGGTAAATTATCTGCTGATATGTCGGTGCATAGTTTTACCAAAATGTTGCAAGCCATTGAAGATCAAGCATTTGAAACGACCATCGAAGGCGTTCCGGTTTTAAAATATGATAACATTCTGGCAGGTGTTGTACAAAAACCAGGATTGGGTCCACTGCACACCGAATTTGATGGTAAAGGCAATGCTTACACGACGTTCTTCATTTCTTCCGAAGTGGTAAAGTGGAAAGTGGGCACCTGGGAAGTCGTTGACCGTGCGCCTTGTTATTATTCAGTCGGGCACTTAATGATTCCCGGCGGTGATAGTAAAAAACCGGATGGTAAATATTTAGTGGCACTAAATAAAATTACGAAAGATCGCTATTTACCAACGGGTCCGGAGTTGACACAATCTGCACAATTATATGATATTTCCGGTGATAAAATGAAATTATTACTCGACTTTCCAACCATTGGGGAACCGCACTATGCGCAGGGCATCGCCGCTTCTAAAATTGTAACCAAATCGAAGAAGATTTATCCGATCGAAGAAAATCAGCACCCTTACGCTGCCAAAGGCGAAAAACAAGCGAAAGTAGAACGCAAAGGCAACGAGGTACACGTATGGATGACGATGATTCGCAGTCACTTCGCGCCAGATAATATCGAAGGTATTAAAACTGGTGATAAAGTGTATTTCCACGTTACTAACCTGGAACAAGACTGGGATACCCCTCACGGATTCGCGGTGTTGGGTGCCAACAATGCCGAACTGCTGATTATGCCAGGTCAAACTGAAACTTTGCTCTGGGAACCCAAGCAAACCGGCGTTTTCCCATTCTATTGCACCGACTTTTGCTCGGCGCTGCACCAGGAAATGCAAGGTTACATTCGCGTATCACCTGCTAATAGCAACGTACCACTCAGGTGGAGCCTGGGCGATGAATCGAGCGATAAACCGGTTCAATAAATAAAATGAATGTCTGGATCAGAATTTTTTAGAATTATAAAATTTTCATAATCCTGAAAATTCTAAAATCCGAAGAATCCTGATTCAGACATCTTAATCCATTCAAAATGAAACAATTACCTCGCATATTAATGATGCTGGCAGCCGTGAGTTTACTCGCATTATTTGTTTTCCCGATGTGGAAAGTCGTTTTGTATGCACCGCAATATCCCGACGGGGTGGAAATGCACATCTGGATTAATAAAATCGGGGGTATCAGCCCCGGCACTTTACAAAATGTAAATATTCTGAATCATTATGTAGGCATGCAAATGATTGAACCTGATTCGATAAAAGAATTGCAATACTTTCAATATGTAATAATGGGCATGGTTGCATTGGGTTTTATTATAGGATTGGTAAATAAAAAAAGTTTATTTCTGATCTGGACGATATTGCTCGTGACACTCTGTACATTAGGTATGTACGATTTTTATTTATGGGAATATGATTACGGACATAATTTGAGCGACACCGCACCGATTAAAATTCCGGGTGCATCCTTTCAACCGCCTTTAATTGGCAGTAAAGTTATTTTAAATTTTGTGGCGGTTTCCCTGCCGCACATCGCCGGTTATTTCGTCGGATTGTCCATTTTACTGGGCTTCGCCGCCTGGTGGCTCAAATCTAAAAACGCAAAAAATGAAACAGCCAGTGTTGGGAATACTCGTCCTGCTCCTCGCAGCCGCGTGCTCGCCTGAGGCGCAACCGATTCACTACGGCAGCGATCAGTGCCATTTTTGCCGCATGACCATTGTCGATAAAGCGCACGCCGCCGAAGTGGTCACGACCAAAGGCAAAGCCTACAAATTCGATTCCGGGGAGTGCATGATTCGCTTTGTTGGTAATAAGGAGTCAGAATACAGCATGATTTTAGTAAATGATTTTAATAATCCTGGCAATTTAGTAAATGTAACGACGTGTACTTATTTAGTAAGTCCAAATATTCCCAGCCCAATGGGCGCGAATTTATCCGCTTTTGAAAAGGCGGAAGAAGCACAGCAATTATTACAAGAAAAAGGCGGGAAATTATATAATTGGAATGAAATAAAGCAGCATTTATCAAAGCAATAATTGGTAGTGTTAAAAATTAACTGATAAGGCTTAGATTGTATTGAAAAGCC
>CAZFBN010000109.1:0-19213 GCA_964517145.1 uncultured Saprospiraceae bacterium | reverse complement strand
TGCACGGAGATAATGAGCGATTGCACGGAGATAATGAGCGACTGCACGGCATAAGTTTGCTAACACCCGATTTTTAATTGTGAGTGCATTGCAACCTTTTAGCGCTCGTTCTCATTAATAAGGAGGCTGTTTTTTATGATAAAAAAATTGTAGAGGAACCTGGCTTCCATGAATTTGACAGATCAAAGTATTAAAGCGTTACAGGAACTGCTGGAATTGCTGAAAATAGAAAAGCAGGAGGATTTTGAGCAGTACCGCCAGATGGTGCAAAGTCTGCCGCTGGAGGAGCGCCGTCGCAAGGGCTTTACCTGGTATCCGGTGCAGGTAGTGGGCAAAGGTTATAGCATTGGGGATCGTGCTTTTGTGGTGGTGGAACGCGCCGCTCCTTCAATTGGGCAACAAGACCAGGAAAATATTGCGTTTGGAGGGCAAGGGGGCTTTCGTTCTGGTAAGATTGTAAGCCTTTTTACCAAACAACCCGACGTTAATCGCCCTGAATACAGCGGTACGATTCATTTTGTGGATAAAAACAAGATGAAAATCATTTTGAATTCTAAGGATTTGCCAGACTGGATGGGTATGGGGCAGATCGGGGTGGATTTGTTGTTTGACGAGCGCACTTATGTAGAAATGGAGAAAGCGATGAATAAAGTGATGAGTGCAGAAAAAGGACGATTGGCAGAACTTCGTGCAGTGTTATTGGGTGAAAAAGAAGCTACATTTGGAACAATTGACAATCCGGTGCACATTTCAACACTGAATCCTTCTCAAAATGCAGCTGTGAATGAAATCCTCGCCGCAAGAGATGTGGCAGTAATACATGGTCCGCCGGGGACGGGTAAAACGACGACATTGATTCAAGCGGTGCGGTTGTTGTGCGAAACTGAGCCAGCGGTTTTGGTTTGCGCGCCGAGCAATGCTGCTGCTGATTTGTTGACGGAGCGATTGGCAGCGCAAGATTTGCGGGTGCTTCGTATTGGAAATATCTCTCGCGTAGATGAAAGTTTGTTGCAACATACCCTTGAGGTACAATTGGCGCAGCATCCGGAAAGTAAACATATTAAGAAAGTGAAGGTACAAGCTGCCGAGATGCGACGACAAGCTCGAAAGTTTAAACGCAGCGGTTGGGAACATACGGAACGCCGAAAATTGTTCAAAGAGGCAAATGAATTGGCAGCGTGGGCGAATCAATTGGAAGATCGGCTTGTTGAACAGCTGATTGAGGGCGCTCAGATCATCACGAGCACGCTGGTTGGGGCGGCGCACCCTTTGTTAGAGCGTCGTCATTTTAGAACAGTTGTCATTGATGAAGCAGCACAGGCGTTGGAACCTGCTACCTGGATTCCTATTTTAAAAGCATCCAAAGTTATTTTAACGGGTGATCCCTTTCAACTACCACCAACGGTGAAATCAATGGAAGCACAGCGCAAAGGACTGGCGGTGACGATGATTGAAAAAGCTTTGCAGCGCCTTGCACGCACGAGTTTGCTGAATGTACAGTATCGGATGAATGAAGTGATTATGGGTTTTTCCAATCAGCAGTTTTACAATAATGCACTTCGGGCAGATGAAAGCGTAAGGGATCATCGGTTGCCAATTGCGGAGAATCAGCCGTTCGTTTTTATTGATACAGCCGGCTGTGGATTTGAAGAAAAAGTGCAAGCGCTTTATCAAAGTCGGTATAACCCGGATGAATTCTTTATCGTGCGGGAGCATTTGTACCTCTTGCTCGATCAATTTGTAGAAAAAGAGTTGCCTTCGATTGCCATCATTTCGCCATATCGCGAACAGGTGGCGCTGATGCAAAGCAACGTTGCGGATGATGCTCGATTGGCGGAGGCTGCCATTAGCGTGAATACGATTGATGCCTTTCAGGGGCAGGAACGGGACGTGGTGTATCTTTCACTGGTGCGTTCCAATACGAAAAGTGAGATTGGTTTCCTGAGTGATTATCGACGCATGAATGTGGCGCTGACGCGGGCGCGGAAACAACTGATTGTGATAGGAGATAGTGCGACAATTGGCGGGCATCGGTTTTATGAAGCGTTTTTAAATTATGCAGAGACGAAGGGGACGTATCAGTCGGCGTGGGAATATTTTAGGTAAGGGGAGAATTGGGGGATAGGGAGATAGGAGGATGGGGAGATGGAGAATGCAAAAAGCTCAAATTCTGGGGAATTTGAGCTTTTTGGGAATCAAATAGAATTAAAGGATCGACTAGTAAGACCAGAGGTCTTGCTCGAAGTTGAAGATCGCTTGTTTGATCTTTTCACCTTCTAACAACATATCCACCCCAGTCAAATAAGTATCCAATCTGCGATCAAATACGTTCGACTCTTTGATAATATAGCTGGAGAAGAAACGCATTTCCATCAAATCTTCCCAGGATAATGGGCTGGAATCATTGCCAGTGATGTTGAATACGCGTTCTTTTGCCAATACTTTTCTTGCATCAGGATAGTAAACCCAGAACATTGGTTGTTCGTAGAGGAAGTTACCGTTGTCATCCTTTACATCCAGCAATGGCGCGATGCCGAGGATGCGAACCTGCAAAGAAGAAGCTTCTTTGTCAAAGAACCATACTTCCTTGATACGGAAGCGTTTTACGTCTTCCGGGTTAATTTCATTGACAACCACCTTAATTTTTTCTTCATACGTTTCTGGGTCAAACGTAGTGATGGTATCGGTGGAAGCACCTTTTGCAGAGACTTCTTCTGCCGTGAGCGGCTGCTTGAATTTGTCATCTTCTACACTGTACACAGTAATCTCTCCAGATTTTGCAGCATCCATGAGAATTGTGAAGAACGGACGCTCTGGATACATAAATGGCAGGTTTACTTTTTCCCGCACATCCAGCACGCGCCAGATGCGCTTTTCCCAGAAAATGTCTGCTTCGCGAACCGGATCATACGGCAACACGCGTTTTTCAAAAGTGGTACGTTTTTCCACGATGTCATCCACCGGGGTGTTTTTTACGATTGTATCGCCAGATTCTGTCATAATGACCTCATCTGGTCTTTGTGCAAGCGCCGGGCTCACCAAGCACAGCACCAACACAACTAGTGTTAAAAGTTTCATGATTCCCTTCATTTTTAAAGATTTTGGATATTGGATTTTAGATATTGGATTAAAACAAGGCAAAAATAAACTATTAAAATATCAAGTATCCAACATCTAAAATCTAAAAAAATAGCGCATAAAGTTAACGGATAAACCCCATGCGCTATTACACCTTAACAGAAATTATTTACAGAATTATCGAATCGTAAATGCCATCGTACCAATGTCGCGTCCTGCTTTGTCGCCAGGGCATTTTGCCTTGATATTGTTGAAGTAGTAAGTATCCCCCGGTTTTGCTCTGGCTACCAAGCGCTGAGACTTTTCGTTGTAACGACCACCAGGGTTAGAAGAATCCACTGGGTCTTCGCGTTTAGCAATGTAAACCAATTCAAAACCTTGAATATCGCAGCGCGCATCGAAATCAAAGTTATCCAAGCGAGCGATGAGACCATCCTGTGCTTTGAATTCACCGTTACCCATGCTGCCGCCCTTGCTTCTACCCAAGAAGGCAACTGGATCAGGAATACGCTTTACGCGGAAGTTGAAATTGGTTGGCGTTAAACCACCACCAGATACTGTAACCCGTGCTTCACCTGGTTCAGAAACGGTAACGGTGTATTTACCTTCTCTTTCTTTATTCATACGAATACCACCGCCACTTGCGCTCACTTTCAGGTCGTTAGAAGAAACACCTGCTGCTGAGACAGATACAGGGTTAGACACGCCAATATAGAACACGTTCATCTTATCAGCAGCAACTGCTACAGAGCGACGACCTACTTCATATTCAAATTCTTTAGAGTAAGTATCGGTTTTGCCAGTAGTCGGATTAGTCAAAGTGATGTCCACTTTGTACTTCTGAAGACCCGGTGTGTTGGGGCGAGCTGTGAATTTTGCTATACCGTTTTCTACTTTCAGTGGACTGCCATTAACCCGAATGCTCATGTTTTCATACACCGAAGTACTGGATGCACCTGCTGTAATCTCAGCGGTATATTCATCACCTGCAATGATATAACTCTTTGGTGCAGAAGCAATTGGAATAAAGTTATCCACTTTGAAAGACTGAGCACCTACCTGGCTTACTAGGTAATTCAATACTGCTGCTTCCGAGCTTTTCATATCATTCTGAAACTTACGGAAGATCGGAAAAACGGAAGCTACCGGCATTTGATTGAAGGTAAAATGTGCCCAGCTTGGACGCTTTGGATGCGCATTTTTCCAATCATCGCTTACACTCAGGGTGATACTCTTTTCAAGATCAGCAATGGTTTGCTCGTTAATATTGGTACCTTCCATGCCTTTCAAACCATTCACAATGTTGAGAATTTTTTCTCTGGTATCCAGAATCCTTTTTTCCAATTCTGAACCTTTCCCTTGCTGAACCAACAAACGAGTAGTGACATCCTTGTTTTTATAACCTTTTGGCTGACCTGGATGCTTTTCATCTGTTTCTGGATAGTAACCGCCTGAACCTTGTACGATTTCTTCACGGATACCATCAATATAAGTATTGAATTCTTTTGAAATGGTTTGGATTTGTGAAGCCGCCTCTTTCAGCTTACCATATCTTGCAGCATCTTGTGCTACGCTTTTATCCAGGGTTGCCATGGCAAAAGCGTTGGATTGGTCAAAAATTTTATTTGAACCGGCAATACCTCTATCAATCATGAAGAAAGCGTTGATGATTTCAGCTGATACGTTCAAAGCCAACATGGCGGTCAGTACCAGATACATAATGTTAATCATCAACTGCCGAGGTTCCTTTGGAATAGACATAATATTCTGCTTTTAAAGATTAAAGAAACAATTAGCAGTGAAAAATAAAATCCATCAATTATTGCTGTTGGTATCTGCTTACACCAGCCATTGCAGAGATGACATTGCCATATACAGAGTTCAGCGCGCTGTATGTGTTGTTCAGGTTGCCCAGGTTGCGATTCAAAGCACCCAACTGATCTTTGTAAACTTTGGTATCTTCCAGCGAATCGCTCAGGTCAGCCATTGCTTCGTTCAGTTTTGCATAAAAATTGCTCATTGACTTAATTTGGTCGCTCGTACCGCTAAAATCTACTTCTTGTAATGCTTTAAGCGAAGACAAGCTGCGAGACATGTTTTGCAATTCTACCAACATACCACCCAATTGACGTTCTACGATTTCGCCATTCAGCTGTGGCAATTGTTGCATTGGGCTGCTCAAGGTAGTAGGACCAGCTGTAACCGGTGCAATTTGTGCATTATAATCATCCAAACCTGGATAAAGTTTATTCCAGTAATAATCAGGGTCTGGACCAATCAAGCCTAAGAACAAGAAGATAAATGCCTCCGTCAACATCCCCACTGTCAGCATCAATTCTGCACCTTCCCAAGACTGAATTTTGAAAAGCGCTCCTGCCAATACTAACGCTGCACCTACACCGATGATAAAGTTTTTAATGTACTTGAAACCTTTGCTTTTTAAGAAACTCATTGTGATAATCTTTTTACGTTTAATAATTAGTTTGATGAAAACAACGATTGGATTCAAAAACCACTTTTATAATGCGGTATATTTTAAAAGTTACACCTTGTCAAAAAAAATTTTAAGCAATTAACATTCTGTTTCCTCACACTGCTGTGTCGCTTTCGCTGCGCCACTTTTTAAAAAGGGTGGAAAAAGAAAATATGGATACTGCAACGTCGGGTGCAATATCCATATTGTGTTTTATGATAAGGAATGATTAAAAGTCATTAATAGAACGACCCAAGAATGTAAGTACGCAACGGAAACCAACATAAGATTTGGTGGTATCCTGATACTCATACGCACGCGTACCCGTTTGGATGAAGTGCATGATGTCCTTCCAAGAGCCACCTCGCACCACTTTGCGCTTATAAGCTTCTGGATCATCATCTTCGGCATCATAACGAATATCCGGGTTCAGATCGTGCATGAAAGAGTAGGCATTTTCATAATAAGCCGTTACCGTCCATTCTGATACGTTACCTGCCATATTATAAAGACCATAATCATTGGGGAAGTAAGCATCTGCTTTCACCGTGTATTGACCACCGTCTTCTGGATAGTTACCGCGTCCAGGTTTGAAGTTTGCCAACAAACAGCCTTTTGCATTGCGCACGTAGTAGCCACCCCAAGGATAAGGCGCCAGGTCGTGACCGCCGCGAGCAGCGTACTCCCACTCAAATTCTGTTGGCAAACGGAAGTCTTCCGTATTAACCCCATCACCGCGGCTGTTTTGGTACTCATTCCAAAGATTGGTGCGCCAGTAGCAGAAGGCACTCGCCATATTCCAGTCCACACCCACCACAGGATAATCATCAAATGCCGGGTGCCAGAAATAATTTCGGGTCATTGGCTCATTGTAAGAATAAGCAAAGTCACGAATCCAGCACAAAGTATCTGGATAGATATTGACTTTTTTCTTTTTAATCAAGGCAGTACGTGGACCATTGCCACGGTCATGCGCTGCCTTTTGCCAGTCTTTCCACTGGTACTCATAGACCATTTTGCTGACGTCCAGTTCTGTTTTACCGGCGAACTTATCGTCCCCTTGATAGAAAAGGTCTTGCAATTCTTCGCTTTCCCATTCAATGTCTCTTCTCGAATCCCAGTCCACACGTTCTTCGTCTTCATACTCCGGGTCAAAAAGTCCCAGATACGTCAGTGCCAACGAGTCGCGTACCCATTCTACGAATTGACGATACTCATTGTTTGTAATTTCGGTATCATCCATGTAAAAGCCTTGAATAGAAATGGCTTTCTGGCGCTGCACAAACGTATTGCTCACGTCCTGGTCGCTCGGACCAATGTGCAGGGTTCCGGAGGGAACATATACCATACCGAAAGGATTGATACCTTTCCAACTTGGGCGATCCATCGCGCCGGTCAATTGTCCGGTTTCGCGGCTGCCGCATGAATAGAGGGCTAACACTAGGAGAGCCAGTGAGAGTCTAACTACATTTTTCATATGAACACCAGAGTTTTCCTTCAGATTAAGTAAAAATTTGCCAAAGCGACGTAAATATAGCTGGTTTATTAATATTTTAAAAACGCATCGATTAATTTAACTTTCAATGGGGCACTTGGCTTTTTTTAAAGCAAAATTTGAACGCCATTGTACACGGGTTTAGTATTTCTTTAACAGCGAAAAAATAAGTTAAAACCGATTATTTATCCTAAATACTTTACGCTTTTTCGCCATTTTTTTTTATAATGCTTAGAGCGAGCGAGGGTTATAAATAATTTTTGGCGGACGCCCCTTGCCGATGATTTTGTTCAAATTATAATTCAAACTAATCTCATGCGAGCCGTTGCTCACAGTACTTAGATCGGACATCGTCAAATCGTACCCATAAGCCAGGGTCCAGTTCTCGTTCAGCTTGAAGCCCGCCAGGAGCGCCACCGCATCCAGGCTGTTAGAATTATACCCTCTTAACGATGCCCCTCCGAAGATATTGTCGTTGTAACGCATGATAACAGAAAAATCTGTTTGGGTTTGGGTCAGGTCAGAACGCACCAGCGCAAATGGATGCAGGGTAAAATTTTCAAATACATCCAAATGAAGGCCGAGATTGAAATTCAGGCTTCGATTGAGTTGTAAGCTGACGGTGCTAAAATCCGTTGCTGGCTCGGTGATGTTTCTTACCGAAAAACCAACATCCAACCAGTCATTTGCAAAATAAACGCCAGCGTGAAAAGTAGGTACATTCGCAGTTTCACTCGCCAAGGGCAGCAAAATATCTTCATGATTGTAATTACCCGGTTCAATGTATTGCCCATCAGGCGTCCGAATTTTGGAGCCATCCAGCAGCCGCTGCACGATGCCGCCGCTCGCGCCGATAGAAAGCGTGCCGCTGCCCAACTCTTTGTGAAAAGCATACGCCAGCGAAGCCGATGTCAAACGTTGAGCACCCAGGGCATCATTTTCCACGTTCACCCCTACTCCACCGCCCAACAGATACAAAGGCATGTGCGCACTGAGGTTTTGAGTGGTAGGACTACCCGCCAGATTGGTCCACTGCTTACGAAATACACCGGTGATAATCAAGGAGTTATCCAACCCCACATATGCCGGATTCCAAGCCATCGGATTCAACATATAAAGGCTATACTGCGCGGGCTGCTGCGCATGCAAGAAATGAAAAGTTATTATCAAAAAGAAAAAAGTAGAAAATTGCCTCATATGCGATTGTAATTTAATATGATTGTAGCATTTCCCATTATCACAATATTATACTACAATATCTAACAATTTTGTCGCTTCTTCAACAGTTTTAACGGGTAATTGACAGGCATAGTCTCTACAAATATAAATGTTTGTCTCGCCGCTTGCATTTCGATCCGCCAAAAGCGGGTATGCTGCCAATGCTTGTGATGCCGCCATCATAATTTTATTCGGAATATAATGTTGATTCATGTCATTTGCCAATTGCAGTGCTTGTTCGCCCACAATGGCAATTTCGGGCGGCGGAAATACCAGGGGCACCATAGCCGTAGCCCAACGCGCAAACGAGGCAGGATAGCGCTCTACCGCATCACGCATGGCTTTGAGCATCGTCACAGCGGTTTCTTTGTAGTCGGGGCGATTGACTAAAATGGCTAGTTTTAACAAATTTCGAATCATCGTCGAGTTGCCGGAAGGCGTAGCATTGTCATACAACTCCTTGCGCCTCAACAAGATATCTTGCTGATTTTCAGAAGTAAAAAAGAACAAACCACTTTCTGCATCCTGAAAATGCGCCAACACAAAGTCGGTCAGGGTTTTGGCACGTTCTAATAATTTTAAATCAAAATTGATGGTATAAACCTGCAGCATGGCTTCGATCAAATTCGCGTAGTCATCCAAAAAAGCGTCGTACTGCGCTCTGCCCGCTTTGTAGGTATGAAAAAATGCCTGACCATCAGCCTGTTGCAAATTTTCTAATAAAAAGTAAAGATTTTTTTCCGCTGCTGCCTTATAACTTGGATTGCCCAGCGCCATGTAAGCTTTGGCGTAAGCCGTTGTCATTAAAGCGTTCCAATCGAGCAACATTTTATCATCCAAACCCGGACGCACCCGCTTTTGCCGAATGGCAAATAATTGTTCGCGTTGGGTTTTTAACTGATTTTTTAAATCCGCAACATTCATTCCATTTGCCGCTGCATATGCCTCATAGCTTTGCGCTCGCCACAAAATATTGGTCTCCTCCCAATTTCCGCCTTCCGTCACATCATAAAAATCGCTGAACAATGCTGCCGCTTCTCCCAACACTGCATCAACTTCCGCTTTACTCCAAACATAATATTTTCCTTCAACGCCCTCGCTATCTGCATCCAAGGCAGAATAAAAACCGCCGTCTGCACTGGTCATTTCCCGTTCAATAAAGGTGAGGGTTTCCTCTATGGTTTCTCGATATATTTCTTTTTTTGCAATGCGATAAACATCACTTAACAAGCTCACTAACAAGGCATTATCATACAACATTTTTTCAAAATGCGGCACCAGCCACTCGGCATCCGTCGCATAACGGGCAAAGCCACCACCCAACTGATCATAAATACCGCCGTGAATCATTTGCTCCAGCGAAAATTCGACATGATCGAGCGCTTCGGCTTCATGTAAAAAATAATGATATTGTAATAAAAATTCTAAAGACATGCTGCCCGGAAATTTGGGCGCACCGCCAAAACCGCCATTTTCCCGATCAAAACGCTTTTCTAACTGAAAATAAATATTTTGCAAAGTCACCGGCGTAAAAAGCAAACGTTGATTTTCCTGGGTCAGCGCATCGCCTAAAAAAACGGTTTCCGAACTTTTGATAATTTCAATCAATCGATTGGCTTGATCCTCCACCACCGCTCTCCTATCGCGAAAATGGTGCAACATGCTGTGCAAAACCTGAATCCACGAAGGCCGATTGTACGCAGGTTGAGGCGGATAGTAAGTGCCTGCGAAAAACGGGCGTCCATCGGGTGTCAAAAAACAATTGAGGGGCCAGCCCCCCGAACCGGAAATCACCTGACAAGCTTCCATGTGGATCGCGTCCACGTCGGGGCGCTCTTCCCGATCCACTTTTATATTGACAAAATGTTCGTTCATAAACGCTGCAACATCCTCATTCTCAAAGGATTCGCGCTCCATGACGTGACACCAATGGCATGTAGAATACCCAATGCTCACCAAAATTGGTTTGTTTTCGCGGCGAGCAGTTTCAAAAGCTTCAGGCTTCCAGGCATACCAATCTACCGGATTATGAGCGTGTTGCAGTAAATAAGGACTTGTTTCGTACTGTAAGCGGTTCATGTAATTTTGATTAAGGAGTGCCCTTTTTATTCAAGAACAGAAAAACTTTCGGCTTGTTGCTGCCCGTTCCCATTCCCTCGTATTTTCCTTAAAAAATGCCTCATTTTTTTACCAAAAGAGAAGTTGCAATTCATTAGTTGCAAATATTTAATTTTTAATATCTTTGTTACTAAAGCCAGGGGTACTTTTTTACAATGCGGATCATATTACAAAAGGGAAAAATTTTATCACAGTAAGCGAACAAACTTAAACTCCATTAAAATTTATTGATTATCAATTCAATAGTTTTTTTGGCTATTGACTATCAAACTGCCCGACTCCTTATTTACAATTTTTACAAACCCGTTAAAACTCCGCAAACTTTATGCGTGAATTGCGAGAAATAGCTTTATTACTTGCAAAAAGCAAAGACGAAGGATTGCCCATTCTTCTGGAAAAAGAACCCATCCAAGCCTTCTATGGCGGATTGGTGCAGAATCAGTTTAACAATGATGAAGAAGCGGCTCGTCATTTTTTTAATACCACGCCCAACGACTCCAATTATCAAAAATTAAAAAGTAAACTCCGAAAATCGCTCATCAACGCTCTTTTTTTACTGGATTTTAAACAATTTTCCAGCACGGCTCACCAGGCGGCTTATTATGAGTGTCAAAAAGAATGGGCTGCTGCCAAGCTGCTTTTTGGGAAAAGTGCTAAAGTATCTGCCATTGCATTGGCAAAAAGGGTGCTCAAAGAGGCAAAAAAGTATGAGTTTACGGACTTGTCTTTACAGGCTACCAGTTTGTTGCGGCAACATTATGGCATTGTGCGCGGCGATATTAAAAAATTTAAACAATATGATAAAGAGTATCAATATTATGAGGAAGTCTGGGTAATCGAAAACAAAGCGGAAGCGCTTTATATCGACTTGATTATCAATTTTGTAAATCAAAAAAGTGCCAATACTCATATTTTTGAAAAAGCTACGGAATATTATAATCAATTGAAAGAACCGATGCAGCAATATGATGCGTACCGGCTGCATTTGTGTGGGCATCTCATTCGCACTATGATTTATAGCAGCGTAAATGCCTACGACAAAACGATAGAAATGTGCGATGAAGCCATCCATTTTTTTGAATCAAAAGCTTACGATGCGCACATGCCTCTGCAAATTTTTTATTTTCAAAAAATCATTTGTTATACCCAATTAAAAGAATATCAAAAAGGAAAAGCTGCCGTGGAACGCTGCGCGGCTTTTGTAGAAGAAGGTAATTATAACTGGTTCAAAATGCAAGAGTTACACTTGCTATTGGCTTTACATGCCAAAGAATACCAAAGCGCCTACGCCATTTTTTATGAAGCAGTAAGCGTAAGTCAGTTCCAGTTTTTATCTGCTAACATTGCAGAAATGTGGAAGATATACGAGGCTTATATTCACTATCTTATATTGATAAAACAAATTAAACCCAAAGCGAATGACAAGCGCTTCACCAGTTTTCGACTCAATCGCTTTCTGAATGAAACGCCTATTTACTCCAAGGATAAACGTGGTATGAACATCCCGATTTTGATAGCGCAAGTTTTGCTGCTGCTGCATAAAAAGAAGTTCAATGCCTTATCGGATAAAATGGAAGCAATAGAAAAATATTGTACGCGTTATTTGCGTCAGGATGACACTTTTAGGAGCAATTGCATTATCAAAATGTTGTTACAGGTGCCTACTGCGCGCCTTCATCCTTCGGCAGTGATGCGCAAGGTCAAACAGTACCTGGACAAATTGCAAAATACCCCTTTGAATGTAACGAGCCAGACCCATGACATTGAAATTATTCCTTATGAGGATTTGTGGGATTTCGTAATTGCCTCACTTGGAAGCGATTATCAACAATTTCGCGCCACACCAGTGCAATCATGAAAAGAGATCAGGGTTGGCAATGCGGGTCCAATATTGATGCAATGCTATGTTTTAGCGCCTTCTGTGACAGATTTACTGAATTTTTAAAATTTCAAATCTTTATAAAATTTAATTGATGAAATTAGAAAAAATAGGCAATCGCCAGCAAAATACATGCCGAATTTAACTAATTTAAATTATTGATTTTCAATAGTTTATTTAATTTCAACAACCTAATTCCACATAAAACTGCTTGCTGTAATTCATTTTTTTTGTCCTTGAGTAAGCGGGCAGATCGTTTTACCTTGCAGGCACAAACACAACACAAGAAATTTGAATCTGATTATATTTTTAGAGTGAACCTCTAACCCAAACAATTAAACACAAAACTATGAACGCGCTATTTACAAATCTGTCTCATCCAGAGCAGTTATCTGTTCGTGGGCCACAAGTCATTGTGGTGGACATAACGGGACCTGTCTCTCTTTAAAGCGCGCTTCGATAGTTCAATAGGAAGGTTTTTTTTAACACGTACACCGTTTTTGTCAAAAGCAACTTATGCAAACCAGCAATGCTTTGCATAGGTTGTTTTCTTAACCTCCATATCCAAATGTAATTCTTACGAACACTCCTTGTCTCTCACTCTCGTTAAAAGGCTGACGTTCTCTCAACTAATAGCATGGGATGTCAGCCTGCATTTCACTTTCAGTATTTGCTGAATCTCCTCAGGATCAACCTCGTAGGGCTTGTAAACTGCACTATTATCAGAGATGAGTCTTAACTGTCGAACAACACTGCCGTCTTTCACCTGTTGAATGCGTTTTGCCACCACCACATCCGTCACGATGACGTACACCTGGTTGTCGCGCAAGGGCTCACCGCGTTCCAATGCTTCACAAATCACCACATCTCCGTTGGTAATTGTTGGCAACATGCTGTCCCCGCTGATTTCAAAAGCAATTAGAGGTCCATCCATATTAGGAATGGAAAATTTTTGCAAAGAATCCAGGTATTCGCGGTTCTGATGCGCCGTAGCGTAACCTGCCAGCGCACGGTCTGGCACTAGAGTAATATTGTCACGTCCGCTTTTTTGGCGTTCATACAGGGAGCGCGTAGGAATCGTGTACAAGCTACTCCCCTCCAGAAACATGTCTTCGCTATTGCCAAAAACATAATTGGCATTGACGCCATACATTTCAAACAATTTGTACAATTGGTCAACGGTGATATTGCGCTGTCCTTTTAAAATACTGTTTACCACGTGGTTATAAGTACCAAGTTTTTTAGCTAAGTCCGATTTACCTTTGATGAGGTTGAATTTTTCCAACTCTTCATACACATTTCTAAAGCGCTGATTGACAATATTATCTGAAAAACTATTCATTTTGAATAAAAATGTTTTAAAAAAGATTGTTTTAAACAATTATTTGTTTTAAATTTGTACCGCAAGCTTGATTGTACAATCAAAGGTTTGCAAAACAATGGCTAAAGATACAGAAAGTTTTTATAAAAACCAAAATATGAGAGCTGGTCAATCCATAGAATGGGGTGTCGCTTCGTCGGGGACGCAGCCATCCAAGCGACGCGGGCAAGTGCCGCAGAAAGCCGTTTACACTGTTTTATATGATGTTACACTCGGCTGGATTTTGCGTAAACTTTGGTTGAGTTTGCAAAAACTAATTGTTGCATTGAAGTACCAGTGCTACAAAAGCACGGCTGGGCTGCTGGGCGGCAAACGCTTGTCGTGGTTCAAATTGGGGCTGGCAGCGTTGGTTATTTTTATTGTTTTAAAAAAAGATATTCAATTCTCTATCAATATGAAAGCCCCGGCTGGTGCACAACATCCGGCGCAGCAAACGGCACAACCCATGCAAACTAAAGTGGAAGAATTGGGTATGGGCAATCTTAGCATCAAAGGCAATGCCGGTAGTGCTACGGTTGCTCCCGAAAAGTTGGACGAGCAAAAAGTACGCATTTACGTTCGCCGTTTTTCAAAAGTAGCACAAGCCGAAATGCAAAAATACAGCGTACCTGCAAGTGTGAAAATGGCGCAGGGCATTCTCGAAAGCACGGCGGGTCAGCTGCCTGCCACTTTGTCTAGCAATAATCATTTTGGGACGCCCTTGGCGGGTCGCAATTATGAGAGCGCCTGGGAAAGCTGGCGCATGCACAGCGAGGTACTGAAAGAGCGGTACGCCACTTTGTTCAACCATGGCAATGATTATAAAAAATGGACAAAAGGCTTGAAAGAAGCAGGTTATAGCAATGACCGCCAATACGATAAAAAACTAAATGACATCATTGAAAAATACCAATTGTATTTATTGGACGAACAGTAGTGAATGCCTCCAAGCATTCCTAATAAAGAGCTCTCCTTTTCTCTGAGTGGTTTTCTCATGTATAACGAAGCCGTCTATCCAAATTAGGCGGCTTTTTATTTTTTTAAATAGCGCTTCCGAAAATTTGTCTTTTAATAAGCAGCCCACTAGCATTATATGTAACAATTATTTAACTTGCTTCCTCAAAAAATATTCAAGTCAAATTTCTTCTTTTTTTTATACCTAAAAGGATCAATATGAGAGCACTGTTGCAGTATTTTTTCATTGCGATGCTGAGTTCCCTCTGCTCTTTTTATTTATTTCATCAATTTTATACCGTTCAAAATGAAAATGTTGTTTCAACAGGTATCAGGCATTTGGTTGGTGGCAATGCTGCGCTAGTCAACAATAAACCCCGCGAATGGTCTTATGATGCGCTGCCTGATTTCACTGGAGTTGCACGACAAATAACCAATGCGGTTGTCACTATTTCAGCGTTGGGAGTCAACAATTATCGGCTTTCTTCTGGTTCTGGCGTCATTGTTTCTGAGGATGGATACATTGTAACAAATTATCATGTTATTGAAGGTGGTCAGCGTTTTGAAATAATTTTGCCCAACAAACGGACACTCAATGGAAAATTGATCGGGCACGACCCCGATACTGACTTGGCGTTGCTCAAAGTGAACGCGGATTATCTTTCGCCTTTGCCTTTTGGAAATTCTGACATAGCGCAAGTGGGAGAATGGGTCTTGGCAGTTGGCAATCCTTTTGATCTGAACTCAACCATCACAGCGGGTATCATTAGCGCTAAAGCTCGAAATATTGACATTTTAAATGATTATTACTCCGTAGAATCCTTTATTCAAACGGATGCTGTCGTAAATCCGGGCAATAGTGGCGGCGCGCTGGTGAACACCAAAGGCGAACTCATTGGCATTAATACGGCAATTATCAGCGAAAGTGGCGGATACGAAGGGTATTCCTTTGCAATTCCTTCCAATTTGGTAAAAAAAGTCATCACTGATCTTCGAGATTTTGGTAAAGTGCGCCGCGCTGTGCTAGGCATTGAGATTGAGGATGTGACCGACCAAAAGGCAAATGAACTGAAAATGCCAACTATTGAAGGCGTTTTTGTAAAATCGGTCAACCTGGGCAGCAGCGCCTACGAGGCTGGCTTGCGCATTGGGGATGCCATTGTGAATGTGAATGGAATTAAGGTGAGTTCGGTGCCGGAGCTACAAGAACAAGTTGCTTTGCTTCGACCGGGTGACCGCATCAGCATTGAATATTACCGGGAGGGACGAAAACATCGCTGCGATAATATTTTGTTGAAAGGTATTGATTTCGACCATTCTTATCGTTGAGTAAATAGTCCGTTAGTCGATAGTTGTTTAGTCGATAGTCTGTTAGTTATTTTTATAAATATGATTTTTTAAAATAAAAATTTATGGAACCGTAGCGCGATATAAAATGCTGGGTTCTTCAGCACTAATTGTATAATTGGTTCCAGGTTTGATGTAAAATATGTCCCCCTTTTGAAAAGTAAGTGACTCATTTACAAGGACTTTACCAGATAGTACAATCAAAATCTCCGGTGCATACACTTGCTCATTTTCGTGGGTCGTCTTCGCATCTACGTAAATCCGCGACAATTCAAAATCGGGCGCTGGAGTGAAATAAACCGTTTCTGATTCAGAAAGCGATTCTCCAGTAAGTATCTGAGGGTCAATAGGTTCAAAAATTAAACTTTTTAATAATTCTGGCACATCAATGTGTTTGGAAGTCAAGCCACCCCGGAACACATTATCCGAATTTGACATTAGTTCCATATTCACGCCTTCCAGATAAGCATGCGGAATGCCCGCCCCTTGATAAATGCCCTCTCCCGGCTGGAGACGCACCAAATTGAACAAGTAGAATGAAAAAATACCTCGGTCGCAACTCCCGTCAGGACGTGCATAAGTTTGAAAAGCGCGTAGTGCCCAAAAATCTGGTGAATTTTTATCATTTATAGCTTCTTGCGCCAGGCGTTTTTGCAAGGGTTGCAAAAGTGTATTCACCTCATTTTGAGGCATTTCCATAATATATTGGTACAAAGTGGCAATATTTTGTGTCGCAAACTTCGGTCGCAATGCAGCAAATTCTGACACTGCATGCAGCGTTTTGTCAATCGCCGCCGAAGATCGAAAGCCATGCAACAACCAGAATTCCGTGAGCGCCACCATTACTTCTGGTTTATGATTGGCGTCTTTATAAGTGCGATTGGGAGCATTCAGGGCAATTCCAGCTTTATTCTCCCGCTCAAAACCTTGCTCCGCTTGCTTTTTGGAAGGGTGTGCCTGGATGGAAAGCATTTGACGCACATCCAACACTTTAAAAAGAAATGGCAATTGAGTACCAAAATGCGTTCTTACTTTTTCACCCAGAAAGGCTTGAGGTGCTTGTGCAATCAATTGATGGAGCGGCGTGGCAGTTTCCTTCGCGATGGACGGTGCCAATGTATGAGCGCCCATCCACAATTCTGCAAAAGGCTGATTTTCAATATTTTTTGCACCAATTAAATTTGCAATAAATTCATATCCGCCCCAATCATAGTGTTGAATAGCACCTTGCAACGGCAGGATTCCAGTTGACATTGTTTTCAAATTTGGATGATAAAGGTTGATTGTCCACAACAAAGATAATGGTAAAAATGAGCGCTGCAAGTGATTTGCAAAAGTTGACAAAAAGCCTAAAAAACTTCCGTTTGGCACCTTATTTGCTACGCATACTCAATGAGGAATACCAGTTTACAAGCCAATCCACCCTGACATCAAAATTAAATAAGCCATTGGAGTGACTTTTGTTGTTTTGTTGCGTCAAAATGAAAAAAATAACCTCAATTAAAGTGCAATGAATGGATACATTCTGCAAAAACAAATTAACATGCAAGCGACTCAGGATAATTATGATGAAGAAGATCAAGATGGAAAACGGATAACGAATGATTGTTTTTTTATTCGGAATAACCTTCAGTTGATTCGGGTAAACTGGAACGACATTTGCTGGGTGCATGCAGAAGGCAATTACTGCAATTTGGTTACTGCCGACAAACGTTTTGCCGTTAAAAGTTCTTTAAAAAAGATCCTTTCCAAGCTGCCTATGGAGTATTTTCTTCAAATTCATAAAGCATATGTGGTGAAGATCAATTGCATAGAAAAGATTGATTTGAAGGATAATGTTGTAATAGCACTGGGAAATCATTTACCGATTGGGCGGATTTATAAAGACATTTTATTGGAGCAACTGGATATTATTTAAGCCATGAAATTTACGTTCATCACCTTAAAATGAACATTCATCAACCCCAATTTTCATTTTATCACTTTTGTTGAGCAATTTATAAATAGAGCGATTATATTTGTGCCGTAGAGAAAAAATTAGGCGTTCTAAGATTTAAGTAAGGGGGAACGGTTGTCAGGAAACTAAACCTAGAGGTGGATACCTGACAACTCTTTTTTTACCAGCTCCGTACTTCGTACCTTTCTGTTGGGATTTACAATTAAACTAGCTCACTTTTGCTATCTTTGCATTCTAAACCAAGATAAATCAACATTGGCTCGCATTCTCGCAATTGATTATGGTACAAAACGCACCGGTGTCGCTGTGACCGACCCGCTGCAAATTATTGCGAATGGACTGGATACTGTAGCAACAGAACAATTGCTGGATTTTTTGAAAAAATATGTGGCGGAGGAAGAGGTAGAAACGATTGTGGTGGGGGAGCCGATGCACCTGGATGGAAATCCGGCGCAGATTGCGCCACAAGTGCAAGCATTTGTGCGGCGTTTGGGGGAACTTTTTCCTGGCATAGCAGTTGTTATGCAAGATGAGCGTTTTACATCGGAAGACGCCAAGAAAATTATATTGCAGAGCGGCGCTAAAAAAAAGAAGCGACAAGATAAATCCCTGGTGGATAAAATAAGCGCAGTGCTCATTTTGCAGGAATATTTGGAAAAAACACGTTATCAAAAATAGCGAAGTAAAGAACATGATTTTACCAATTTATGCTTACGGAAATCCCGTATTGAAGCAAGTGGCAAAAGACATAACGCCGGATTACCCGCAGTTGCAGGAATTGATTGCCAATATGTGGGAGACGATGTACAATGCAGATGGGGTAGGTCTGGCAGCGCCGCAGATCGGTTTGTCTATTCGTGTTTTTGTGGTGGACACGACGCAGATTCAGGAGAAAGGCGAAGAAGAAAAAGGAATGAAACATACCTTTATCAATGCGCATAAGGTGGAAGAAAGCGGCGAGCCCTGGACGTATGAAGAGGGTTGCCTGAGCATACCCAAGATACGCGGTGACGTGGACCGCCCGCCAACACTGCGGCTGCGCTGGATGGATGAAAATTTTGTGCAGCAAGAAGAAACTTTTGTCGGTATTAACGCGCGGGTCATTCAGCATGAGTACGATCACATCGATGGTGTGCTTTTTGTAGATCATCTGAAACCAGTGAAAAAACATATGGTGCGCAAGAAACTCGAAGATATTCGGAAAGGAAAGATTGCGCCGGAATATAAAATGAAATTTGCAAAGTAATACGGTTATTGGTTATATGTTATTTGAAGTAGACACGATGAAATCTGACAGTTTTGGTAAATTTGATATGCGATTATTAAACAACCAA
>CAZFBN010000108.1:0-19407 GCA_964517145.1 uncultured Saprospiraceae bacterium | reverse complement strand
CGGACTCTGGAATTTCTTAATCTGTTGATAATCAATTTGACGCAAGTCTAATTATAAACAAATAACGAAACCTAACCTAATTCATCATATTAAGTAAATAAACAAACAATGTCATGATTAAAACTTTCACCACTAGTACAGTTTTATTTACTGGCAGGTTGGTAGGCATTTTTTTGCTACTACTAAGCTGTTTGTCTTTTGTTCAGGCACAGCAAGTTACGGGCACCGTAGTTGGAGAAGACGGGGAGCCTTTAGTTGGTGTAGCCATTGTTGTAAAAGGAAGCACGGGAGGCACCGTTACAGATTTGGATGGAACGTATTCGATCAATGCCCCGAGTGACGGGGTGCTACAATTCAGTATGGTGGGCATGTCGCTTCAAGAAATTCCAGTGAATGGACGCTCCGTTATCGATGTTACCATGGTGAGCGATGCGCTACAACTGGATGAAGTGGTGGTCACAGCACTTGGAATCAAGGAAGATCGGAGAAAGTTGAGTTACTCCACGCAATCCATCAAAGGTGCTGAATTGAGGGTAACGCAGCGGGACAATCCATTTTTGAGTTTGCAAGGTCGGGTAGCCGGTTTGTCGTTGACGCCTACCAGTGGTTTGGCGGGTGGCTCGGTGAATTTTTCACTGCGCGGGGTCAACTCCATTGGTAACAGCAACCAGCCGCTCGTCGTTTTGGATGGTTTACCTATTAACGCCAGTGTGCTAAATCAGCACAATTTGTACTCAGATGGCGCTTCGATCAACGGGAATGTGAATAACAACCGCGACGATATCGGAAGCCGATTGAATGACATCAATCAGAATGATATTGAGTCGATTACGGTATTAAAAGGTCCAGAAGCCGCGGCATTGTACGGCAATGAAGGTGCAAATGGCGTTATTCTCATCACCACTCGAAAAGGGCAAGCTGGCGCAGGCAGGGTAACTTATAGCAATCGCTTTGCTATGTCGGAAGTATATCGCTACCCAGAAATTCAGCAAGTGTATGGACGCGGACGCAATGGCGCAGTGGAATTGACGGATCCGGATTATTTTGGTCCAAAATATGAATCGGGTACCCAGTTTTATAATAATGTAGAAAATTTCTTCCAACAAGGTTCTAATCAACGCCACGATTTGGCATTTGAAGGCGGCAGCGAAAAAATGACCTATCGTTTGTCCACTTCTTACCTGGATACCAAAGGGGTGATCCCGACCAATAATTTTGAGCAGATAAATGCAGCATTGAGCAGCGACGCACAATTGCTACCTTGGCTGAAAGCATCAACGCGATTCAGCATAGCTAAAAGCACCAATATTATACCTCCGGGCGGTTCACAGGGCTATTTGATCGGCGCGTTGCGTTTTCCTTCTGATCAGGATATGAGCATTTATTTGAATCCAGATGGAACCAGAAAGTTGACACTAGAAACGGCAAATCCAGGTTCGGATGCCGACAATCCGTATTTTTCTGTGTATAAAAACCACCGCGAAGATCGTTCTGACCGCACCATCGGCAATGTCACACTCGATGCAACGATTCGTCCCTGGTTTTCCATTACAGGTCGTTTTGGGGCAGATATTGCTACGATCAAGGGCAATCGTTTTTTCCATCCAGAATCGAATCTGGGCTACCCTCGTTTGGGTTGGGTAGAGGAATACACAGACCTGGGACGTTTGCTTAACTCCAATATTTTTACAACGTTGAGAAAGAATAAAGGACTTATCAAAGGGTCTTTGATTGTAGGTATGTCCGTGGATGATCGGCGAAACGAGGTCAGTTCTTACTATGGTGAAAAATTTTACTTGCCTGATTTTAACAGTGTTAACAACACGGACCCAACTACGCAGCGTAACAAAATTATTTTAACCAGAACACGCTTGGTAGGTGCGTTTGGTAAGTTAGAATTGAATTTGAATAACTTCCTGATTGCCAATATTACCGGTAGAAATGACTGGTCTTCTACTTTACCCGTTGAAAACCAATCTTATTTTTATCCATCTGCGGGTTTGACTTTTGTCTTCTCTGACCTTCCAATGTGGAGAGACAAACTTGGCATAATGGATTTTGGCAAGTTGCGGGCTTCTTACGCACAGGTGGGCAATCCAGCGCCACCCTACCGCATTCGCTCGCGCCTAGTGCCTCAGACAAGCACCGGCGGTGGATTTTTGTATGATTTCTATGGTGATAATCCAGATTTGAAACCAGAAACGGTCGAAAGTTTTGAAGTAGGCACCGATTTGAGTTTTTTCAAAGGACGCATTTCGCTTGATTTTGCATGGTTTTCAAAAACCATTAAAGATCAAATTGTTGTACAACGTTTGAGCTACGGCACGGGCTTTATTTTTGGATTGTTAAATGGCGGCGAATTGAATACGACCGGTATTGAGATTCAATTGGGCTTATCTCCTATTAGAAATAAGAATTTTGAATGGGACATCAATGCAAACTTTACAACTTACGAAACCAAGGTTCGGAATTTGCCTGCTGATGTAAACGAATACTACGACTCTGACACTTGGGCTTATGACAATGCCCGCGCCAGTGCTTTCGCTACTGCGGATATTTTAGCAACGCGCTTTACCCAGCCCACCAATTTTTACTATGCGCCAGCATATAGCCGGGGCGCTGGTTCTGCAACTGCCATTGGCGGATGGAGTTATTTGCGCAATTCAAAAGGCGATATTTTAGTTGATCCGACAACTGGATTCCCGCTTCGCAATGCGAACTTCCTGCCAATCGGTGATCGAAATCCTGATTTTACAATTGGTTTGATCAACTCTTTCCGCATTCTTAAACAATTTAATTTGTCTTTTCTGTTGGATATTCGTCGCGGTGGCGATGTTTTCAACGGCAATGAATTGTATCTGACGCGTGTAGGTTTGAGTAAGCGCACCCTGAATCGGGATGAGCCGATTGTTGTAAAAGGTGTCGTAAAAGATGGCAAAGAAGAAAGCGAAACGCCAACAGTGAATACCAAGCAGATCATTCCAAGTCAGAATGAATTGTACTACACTACCGCGCTTCAACCCGAGGATTTTGTCGAAAAAGACATCAATTGGTTGCGCCTGCGCGACGTGACACTCACTTACAATTTGCCAGCTAGCTGGTTGAATTCTAAAATAAAAATGATCAAGCAAGCCAGCATTTTTGTGAATGGTACCGACTTATTCCTCGACACGAATTATTCAGGCGCTGATCCAGCAGTGAGCACAACTTCTCCGGCAACCGGCGGCGCAGGTGGTTATGGCATGGATTTTGGAAAATTGTCGTTGCCGCGGACTTTCTCCGCAGGTTTATCCGTTACATTTTGATGGAGCATTTTTCAAAAAATGAAAATTTGTTTGTTCATTTTCAATTAAAAAGACATGAAAAATAAATTAATTATATCCAGCTTTATCGTCCTGCTATTTGCTTTTAGCAGCTGCGAGGATTACCTGGACGTTAACTTTGACCCAAGCAACCCGCAGGTTGCCGAAGGATTTGCAATATTGCCGCCGATGCTATCGCAAATGGTTCGCGGTGAAACTTTTGACACCCGTTTTATTGGTCAATATACGCAAAACTGGGCGCATGCCTCCGCTAATAATGCCCCCGATCTGCATGGCTATTTTCCAGGCAGCGATAACATGGGCGATAAATGGCGGAGCCATTACTGGTCAATCGGCAAAAATATAGACTTGATTGTTGAACAAGCAACCGCCAAAGAACAGTGGGATTATGTCGGTGTGGCACTTGCCATTCGAGCCTGGAGTTGGCAGACTACAACCGATTATCATGGGGAAATGATTTTGCGTCAGGCTTGGGAACCAAACCGTTATGTATTTGATTATGATTCACAGGAAGATATTTACAAAGAAGTAGAGCGCCTGTGTAATGAAGCGTTAGAATATTTAAATCGTACCGACGGTGCAGTAAGCGTGGCTTCCTTGGGGCGCGGTGATTTGGTTTACAAAGGGGATCGTACTAAATGGATTAAATTTGTGTATTCCATTCTGGCGCACAATGCGCATCACCTCTCCAATAAATCCAGCTATAGCCCGGATAAAGTGATTGAGTATTGTGACAAATCTTTGGCAAGCAATGCTGACAATTTCAATGTACCTCACGCTGGTACGAATTCCGCAGATGGTAATTTCTTTGGTCCGCTGCGTAATAATTTGCGTAATTTCCGCCCAACCATTTTCTTTAATAATTTGCTTAATGGCACAGTTTTTAACGGTGTAGTTGACCCACGTCAGCCGATTATGCTTACGCCATCACCCGATAGCATTTATCGAGGAATTGAGCCTGGTAAAGGAGATCTGACGAATACAGCTGCCAATACCAATACCACGCGCATCCCCTTGCTTTGGGGCGTATCGCCAACGGTGACAAACGCCGCTTTGATACCCGGCAAATATATTTTTACCAATAAAGCGGATCATCCAATTGTCACTTATTTTGAAATACAGTTTATCAAAGCAGAAGCTGCATTTATCAAAGGTGACAAAGCGACTGCTTATGATGCTTTCCGCAAAGGCATTATCGCTCACATGGATTTTGCAAAAGTACCAGCAGACCAAAGAGATGCTTACCTGGGAAGTGCTGCTGTACCTCAAATGGCGGATGCATTGACTTTGAGCGATATTATGTTACAAAAATATATTTCAATGTGGGTGCATGGTGCATTAGAAACTTGGGTGGACCTGCGTCGTTATGAGTACAGAAATGATATTTATAAAGGATTTACATTGCCAACCACTTATTACATTGACAATGGCGGTAAGCCGGCTTATCGGGTACGCCCGCGCTACAACTCAGAATACGTCTGGAACTTAGAATCGCTGGGCAAAATCGGTGGAAATAATCCAGATTATCACACCATCAAACCTTGGTTCCTTCAAAAATAATTAGAACATTATAATAAAAAAAAGCGCTATGTAATAAAGATTTTACATAGCGCTTCCTTTTTAAGAAAGTTTTATCCCATCCCCTACTCTCCCATGTCCATATTATGAAAAATATTAATTACATCTTCGTCTTCTTCCATTTTTTCCACTAATTTGATAACATCCTCCACCTGTTCGTCAGAAAGTTCTTTGGTATGCGTAGGAATGCGCAGCAATTCTGAGTTTTCCACTTCGATGCCGCGTTCTTCGAGGGCTTTTTGCAAAGTGCCATAATCCGAAAAATTGGTATAAAGCACCAGCATATCCTCTTCCTGACGCATTTCATCCAAGCCAAAATCGATCAATTCCAACTCCAACTCTCCTGGATTGCGCCCCTCCGCTCTGATTTTAAAAACACCTTTTCGTACAAACATAAACTCGACCGAGCCAGATGTGCCGAGCGAACCGCCATATTTAGAGAACACGTGCCGCACGTTTGCCACGGTGCGGTTGGTATTATTCGTGGCTGTTTCGACCATCACAGCAACGCCATGCGGCGCGTAGCCTTCATATACAACTTCATCATAGTTTTCGGCATCTTTGGAAAGCGCTTTTTTAATGGCATTTTCCACGTTGGCTTTGGGCATGTTTGCCACTTTTGCGTTTTGAATTGCCAGACGCAAGCGAGCATTATAATTCGGATCTCCGCCAGCTTCCCGCACAGCAATAGCAATTTCGCGACCAATTTTGGTAAAGGTCTTCGCCATGTTCGCCCAGCGCTTCATTTTGCGCTCTTTGCGATATTCAAATGCACGTCCCATGAATGTCAAAATTTTGCGGATGCAAAAATAGCAGTTCGTCAGGGAAAGTTCACGAAATTTTGATAAAAAACCTCAAAAATTGGTACAATTTGACAAGGATTTTAGTTTTAAATTTTAAAAAACTGAAAATCAGCAATTTAAAATCAAAACACATTCAATATCATTACGGTCTTATTTCCTTAATTAAATAAATATACGTTGGAAAGTGATCGCTGTAGCCGCCCATGTAATTGGTGCCCACAAAAGTACGCAATGGGTAGCCTTTGTATTGCCCGGTTTGCTGGCTCATATAAGCCCTATTGTGCACTTGCGACTGATAAAATTGGTACCCGCCCACTTTGGGATTGACCAAACCGTAAGAAATAATGATCTGATCAAACAAACTCCAGGCATCCTGATACGCCAAGGTGCCAATTCCTTTTTTGTAAAAATCGTACATGGTATTAAAAAGCCCTCTTGGTCTTACATCTTCCTTTTTGCCTTTCGCGTCAAGAATGGTGCGCACGCTGGGGCTGGTCGGATCATCATTTAAATCCCCCATTATCACGATTTTAGCATTGGGATCCGCTTTTGTCAAGGAGTCAACAATGTCTTTACAGATCGTCGCCGCCAAATTGCGCAAAGGCTGGGAAGCAGCTTCGCCGCCGCTACGCGAGGGCCAGTGATTGACAAAAATATGCAGCGGTTCGCCATCATATAAACCCGAAACAAATAAAATATCGCGCGTAAAATCATTGTTTACCAAAGGAACAGGCACCGCACGGCTCGAAAGGACTTTGAAATATTTCGGTTGGTAAATCAATGCCACGTCAATTCCACGCTCATCGGGCGACTCATAATGCACGATTTGATAATTTCGGCTTTTTATTTTTGGATGATTTACAAAATCTTCCAAAGGTTTGCGAGTTTCCAACTCTGCAATGCCCAAAATGGAGACGCCATCAGGCGTGACTTCAGTGCCTAGCTCGGACACTACTCTGGCGAGCTTATCCAATTTATCCACGTAAATGTCTGTGTTGTAACGATACCCTCCCTGTGGGGTAAATTCTTCATCTGCAACGTTGGGAGCATCGAGCGTGTCAAAGAGGTTTTCAAAATTGTAAAAACCAATACAGCCCACCTGGAAACTACGGGCATTTTGTGCCAAACTGAAGTAGGACAAACCACTCAAAAAAAGCAGCAAACAATAGTGTTTCATAAAAAAGATTGAATTGTACGAACAAAATTAGCAATTAACCGCCGCTACAACGTTTTTTAACCAAAATTTATTCCATTTGACACAGTTGAAATACAACAAATGATTAAAGTTTTTATGTATCTTTGTGGTCAATATACTGTTAAGCATTACTTTCTGTGTGGCTTCTAACCCTCGCAGCCTTGTCATGAGCGTTTGAGAAAACTTTCCTTCATTCATATGAGGGAAAAATCTGTCCCGGTATGATTCTCCCCCTGCACCCATGAGCGATTGGATTGGGTTTGGTATTACTTTTGCAATAAAGAGAAAAACTAGACACGTACATGATGAAGCGAAGCCAATGGCATCTTATTTTTATCCATCTCCGTTTTCTACTCTTGCTGGTAGGGCAGACACTGGCATTGTTTGCCGCTGCTCAAAATCCGACGACAAAAATCACCCTTTCTGCCAACACGGGTCGGCAACCCGCGAAGGGGCAGGATACTATTCGCTACCAGGCAGCCATCACCAACATCAGTGATACCGCTATTTTTAATTTGCAAATCAATCGCGCAGGCGATCCTAACACCACTTTTGTTCCCGGCAGCTTTCAAAGCACGCCTGTTGCAGTGCCGGCTGCTTTTCCTAGTATTTTGGAAGATCAATCTGTCGCGTTAGAACTCCATGGCATTGACCCAGATGGTGATGTGTTGGATTTTGAAATGGTACAACTTGCTCAAAATGGAATCTTGGGTGGAATTGCTTCTATTTCAAATACCTCTGCTACAATCAGTTATGAACCACATGCCGATTTTTCGGGAACAGACCAATTTACCTTTTCTGTGCATGACAATGACGGAAATTATGACACGTCTGCCGTTTTGATTACGGTTTTGCCGGTGAATGACGCGCCCAGTTTTCAGAAAGGCATGGATGTTATGGTTTTAGAAGACGTAGGTGAACAGGTTTTTATCAGTTGGGCGAGCAACATTAATCCAGGCGCAGCCGATGAAGTGACTCAAGCGTTGACATTTCATATTTTAGAAAATAATAATGCAGCAATTTTTTCACAAGCGCCAAGTTTGACTGCCGATGGCACACTCACTTTTACCGTCAAGGAAAACGTTTCTGGGACAGCAAGTATAAGCGTAAATTTACAAGACGATGGCGGTACGGACAATGGAGGCATTGATACCGCTGTAACAGTTGCGTTTGTAGTGACTGTTTTGCCGGTGAATGACGCGCCCAGTTTTCAAAAAGGCAACGATATTGTTATCGCAAGTGCGCCTACGGTGCAAACTTTTTTGAATTGGGCAACAGCCATAACAGCCGGTCCGGCAGATGAATCGGATCAAGCATTGACTTTTATAATTGAATCTATTGATAATCCGGCTTTATTTGAAGAAGTGCCTCATGTTACTGCCGATGGTACTTTGATTTTCAAACCAATCGCAGATGCCGTAGGAGTAGCAAATATCAGCATTCGCTTGAAAGATAACGGTGGAACGGAAAATTCCGGTACGGATGTATCTGATATTCAAACTTTTTCAATTACTTTGGAAATATGATAAGCTTTTTAATTTGAATTGATTATTTGGTGCAAAAGACAGTTCACAAGGATGTAACTAGCTCTTGCAGCATCTGATATCTTGAATAAACGACGACCTAAATATGAAAAGCCTGAAATTCCTAAGCCTTTGGATCATCCCAGCCATGCTTTTGTGGTGGGAGGTGATGCAACCGCGTCCTGAAGAAGCAGCCGCGCTTGCGCCATGTCCTGACCAAGCCTGCATTGACACCGTGAATGTGCGGTTAGCCGATAATTGCGAATTGAGCTTGCAGCCTAGCATGGTGGTGGCTCCCGAACTTGATTCTACCTGCCTGGCAGACCTAAAAGTGGAAGTTTTTTATCAAAATCAGTCGCTGGGCACCATCATTCCTGCTGCCTACGTCGGAAAAGTTTTAAGCTATAAATTGACTAATACCCAAAGCGGGAAAATCTGCTGGGGGCACGTGCGAGTGGAAGACAAAACCCCGCCAAGCCTTGCCTGTCCAGACAATACCACTTGGGCAGTCAATACTGCCTATGCCAATATGTTGAGTGGCGTATTAGAAAACAGTGATTTTGATTTTAGTCGTCGCAATTTCACCTGCTGGTTGTCCGCACAAACACCAGAACAAGGGCAATATTTTTATGATACCATTGAGTTTAAAGTTGCTAAAGATGGCATTTATACCTTCGTTTTACTCCACGATTTTGTAAAATCGGATCTTGCTACAGGCGCTATTTTTCAGGGCAGCTTTGTACCGGAATTACCTTGTCAGAATATCGTAGGGTTCACCGAAAGCCGCGACGCTATTACCAATGGCAATGTATTGGGCGATTGGTGGAATGATCTGCCGTTCATTCAACAACGAATTCCCTGGCTCACGCGCGATCTTCCGCCATTTATCAGAATGGAATTGGAATTGAAACAGGATCAAACGTATTATTTGGTTACAACTAGTTTAAAACCTGAAGACACAGGAAATTATGCCTGGTTGGTTTTCCGAGATGAAATTACCCAACAACCGAATACTGAAATATTAAAAGGTAAGCCTGTTGTTGAATTGCCGTGGATTACGAATTTGGTTTGCGATGATTTCAACAAAATCAAATTGCCCGGTAACGCTTGCTACCGCACGGATCGCCTTGGCAACATTGTTTCGATCAGCAACGACTTGCATAATGTATTGAAAATCAAAGGTTTTCCGCATAAAGGCAATCCGTGGTTTACACGTGGCGGCGCGGTAAGCGACAATTGTGGCGATGTGACCATTTGTGTGGGCGACGAGGTTCAGGCGAGCTACGGCACTTGCGATTCTACCGTTATAAAACGCACTTTTGCAGCGGTGGATTTGACTGGTAATGGCACCCTTTGCACACAAATGATTACGATCAAAAAGCCGAGCATCCAAGCAGTTGTGCTGCCCAATTATATTGATTATATTGAATGTGATGAATCGTTCCCAATAGATTCGACGGGCTTTCCGCATCCTTCTGTGACGGGCTATCCGTTTGTACGCACCGCATTTGGATTAAAAGATTTAAAAGCGCCTTTTTGCAATCTGGCGGCTACGTACCAAAACACTGCTCGCGTTGATATTTGTGACAATGCTTATACGTTTATTCGTGAATGGACCATTTACGACTGGTGTAATCCAGGTAGCACTTTGATTTACAAGCAATTAATAAAAGTTGGCGATTTTACACCTCCGGAAGCAAGCTGCCAGTGGGATGAGGAAGGCTGCCCCATTGTTTTTTCAACCGGACCTTTTGCTTGCACCGCCACCATTACGATTCCAGCACCAGACTCGATACGCGACAATTGTTCTAACTGGCAAATAGCCGTTGATGTTGTTGTGGTGCATCGCACGCCTCTTTATACGCCGGAAGGTGATTTGGAAGATTATGAAATAGAAGAAATTGTAATTGCAAGCAATAAAAAACCGGGTGATATGGTAGCTGGTCTGCCGCGCGGTTTGCATTATTTCCGTTATAAAATTACAGATGATTGTCAGAATACTCGATTGTTAGACTGCGAATTTGAAGTGCAGGATTTGAGCGAACCCATCACTATTTGCAACGATTCACTGCACATTTCACTTGGCAGCACCACTCCAATTATTAAAATTTTTGCAACAGATATTGACGAAGGTAGTTTTGACAATTGTTCTAATATCAAACTTCAAATCCGACGAATTGTAGAAGAAGATTGCATTGTGGATTATGAGTCTTACCTCGAGGAATATACCGACGAATCGGATACAACTGACACCGGCAGTGGTAACCCCATCGACGAGCCGCCACTGCCGGGAGAAGAGGATGACGATCCGCCCATGCCTGTGGAAGAAGATAGCATTTATTACAGCGATTGGGCAGATTATATTTACCTCACCTGCTGCGATGTGGGCAGAGGCGTGCGCGTTGAAATGCGGGTGTGGGATGATGCCGATGGCAACGGCATTCCTGGGGAATGGGAGAAAGTGGATTATTGCGGAAGAGAAATAAAAGATAATTATAATATTTGTTGGCTAAATGTTTTAGTAGAAGACAAAACCAAGCCTACTTGTAAGCCCCCGCTTGACCTGACAATTGCTTGCACCGATAGTTTGATTCGCTACGAGTCAACATTTACTTGCGCAGATAGCACTTTATTGAATCAAAAATTTGGTGAATTTATAGGTGCTGATAATTGCGGCGCGGTGATGATTTGTGAAAATGTGTTGGACGAGCGCGACAATTGTGGCTTTGGTAAAATTACTCGTATTTATTACGCAGAAGACGCTTCCGGCAATCGCTCAGAATCTTGTCAGCAAATGATTACCGTTACAAAAGCGCATAATTATGAAATAAAATTCCCAGCTGATTTGAGTGGGGAATGTAAAATTGTACGCGATACCCTCATCGAAACCCAAAATCTGGCTTGCGATTTACTCGCAGTGAGCGTAAAAGATGAGGTTTTTACTGTAAATGACGGTGGTTGTTATAAAATTGAGCGCACGTTTCAAGTGATAAATTGGTGCGAGTACGACGGTGTTTCAGACGCGATTGTAGTGAGTCGGGATGAAGATTGCGATGGCAAACCAGGCGATGAAGCGGTGTACGTGCTGCGCCGCCCCGGAGCTGGCAATGCGAAACCTGCATTTATTGATCGGAATAACAATGAGTTGGATCGGATTCCTGCCGAAGGCAACAAAACGAAAAACTGCGATGGAAAAACCAATCCGCCCGGCTATTGGCGCACCAGCAATGCTACGGGTTTCTGGCAGTACACGCAGATTTTGAAAGTGACTGACAATACGCCACCCCAGATTTATTTGGGCGCTGCGGATGTTTTTTGTATTCAAAACAATGACTGTCAGGCAGAAATTACCATTCCTTTCACGCTGGATGAAGATTGTAGTTTTGAAAATGTAAAATTTGAAGTAGTAATTGATTATTACAACGACAGTATCGATCAGGAAGTGATTCAAGGTCCACGCATTCGCGGCGAATACCCGAAATACCGCTATGTAGATTCTTTCCCCATTGGAGAGCACGTGATTGAAATTCGAGTCAAAGATGGTTGTAACAATTTTAATTCTGTGCGCACCAAAATCCGTCTTGAAGATTGTAAAGCGCCTTCGCCTATTTGTATCAATGGACTGGCGGCAGAGCTCATGCCGGTTCGCCCGATCCGCGATGTCAATGGAGACAGCATTCCAGATGCTGCGGCAAATTTAATTTGGGCAAGCGATTTTATTGCCAGTGAGGTGGATGATTGCACTCCGCCGATCACCTACTCTATCAGTCGCTTGGGCGAAATTCCAAATCGCGATCAAACCAGTTTGCTATTAACTTGCGAAGACGCCGGAAAAACCCTCTCTGTTGCCATCTATGCCTGGGACAATGCCAACAATCCGCGCAGTGTGCAGCCTGATGGCACCGAAGGTGGACCCAATTATGATTATTGCATTACTTACGTTTTAGTACAAGATAATTTGCTGAATTGTGAAAATCCTGATAGCAATCGCATTGCAATAAGCGGCAAAATTACAACCGAATATAATGTTCCGGTGGAAGGCGTAAAAATTGCTGTGCAAAACGGTGCCAACCAGCAAACCCAAAGCAACGAACAAGGGCTTTATTCGGCTTCCGCCAATATTGCAAATGGAAATCATGTAATTAACATCATGCCCGATTTTGATGACCATGCTATTCAAAACGTCTCTACTTTTGATATTATACTCATTACAAAACATATTTTAGGTTCGCAATTGCTGGACTCTCCCTATAAAATAATTGCGGCAGACGCTAATAACTCCGAGAGTGTCAGCTTGTTAGATGTTATTCAATTGCGCAAATTGATACTCGGCATTGATACGCGATTTACCAAAAACAAAAGTTGGCGTTTTGTAGAAAAAGCATTCCAATTTCCGCAGCTTACGCAGCCCTGGGCGACGCCGTTTCCGGAAAGCATGCAAATGAATGCAGCTGAGCTGCCTGCTATTCGCAACGCTGATTTTATTGCCATTAAAATAGGAGATGTCAATCCTGCGCCAGCAAATAATATTCGGAATGCTCCAGCCTCGCCGCTTAAATTAATGGTCGCCGACCAATGGCTGGAACCACATCAAACGTATAAAGTGCGTTTTGCAGCGGACACAAAAGGACTGGATGGATATCAATTTACCCTTCAGTTTGAGCCAAAAGCATTGGAATTGCTGGATGTAGAATATGGCATTGCAAAGCAAGAGCATTTTGGCTGGCGCTACATGGAGCAGGGTCAAATCACTACAAGTTGGAACGCCACTGAAAAAACGGAAGCCACAGGCGAACAGACCTTGTTTACCTTGACATTTTCGAGTAAAGTGGCGGGTTCACTCCAGGATTATTTGGAAGTCAAAAACCGCCCAACGCTTGCAGAAGCTTATGATAATCAAGGCAATATAAAAAACATTCAACTTTCTTTTTCATCCTCGTTAAACTTACAATCCCCATTCGCGTTGTATCAAAACAGACCGAATCCATTTAGTGAAGGTACAATTATTGGTTTTTACATGCAGGAGGCAGCAACGGCTCGCTTGCAAGTTTACAGCACAGAAGGGCGTTTGATTAAAAATTTGGTTCGGAATTGTAATAGCGGCTATCAAGAGATAATAATTTCTAATTCCGAATTGCTAGGAGCTGGCGTTTATTATTATACCTTAGAAGTAAACGGTTGGAAAGAAACCCGAAAAATGTTATTGCATTAATGTAAAGATTTTGAAAAATTTTTCTAACATTTTACTTCCTGACTCGTTCTATAAAAATATTGATTTTAAAAAACCCTAAAAAACACATTTACCATGGCAAAATATTCAAAAAAAGCACAGGAGCATATTGAGAAAACAATGCACAAATGGAAAGAAGGGAAGCTGAAAGGCAGAGATGGTAAGCCTGTCGAAAGTCAGGATCAAGCCATTGCAATAGCCATTTCAGAAGCGCGTGAAAAAGGATATAAGGTACCTGAGGAAAACGAATCATCAGATGACAAGTAAAGATTGGGTGAGTCGACATAATATTCGATTTAACTAAAGCATGTTATTTTCTAGTTTTCATAATTTTATCACATTTTGCTAGCTCATTCAATTTCACAAAAAATATTACATTCTTATTTTTTTAACCCAAAAATCAAAGTGATATGGCTACGACCGTAAATGAAACTGTAAAAGATTTGGTAATTATTAACCACGACCGTTATCATGGTTATAAGCGAGCTGCCGAAGAAACAAAAGACTCCGATTTAAAATCCTTATTTACCACTTTTAGCACCCAGAGCATGGGTTATGCTCAAAACCTCAAGCAGCACCTCGACATGGAAGACGCAGAAGACTTGGATATAGATGATACCAAGCTTACTGGCAAGCTTTATCGCGTTTACATGGATGTTAAATCAGCCATAACAGGTCGAGATCGCAAAGCGATTTTATCTGCTTGTGAATACGGTGAAGATGTTGCTGTTAAACATTATAAAGACGCGCTGGACGAACTAAATAGCGGCAATGGTTATTCACCGGAAGTTATCAATAAGATACAAAATCAATATGCAGAAATCAAGCAAGCGCACGACCGTGTGAAAATGATGCGCGATAGCGTATAATAAATGATTTGGCAATTAAAAATCTTCTTTACAGATTTCTCCCAGCTATTTTATCATTTTTAATGGAGACGAAGCCGTAAGTTTTTAGTAATTATTGATTTACAGTTGCTTAAATTTCATATTCATTTTTAATAGTATTGGACAATCTATTAAATTTGATACAAATTACTACTTCTACAAATGTGTACCATTAACTGCTGCACTAGAAAAGGGTGAAGTGATGTTGTCGGCTTTTAAGCAGAAAAATGCGTATATTTTGTAGAAAGTTTGTAAAAACCGGTGAAAACAAAAGGAAGATTTTTTCACATAAAGTGAGCGAAGATGTCGCCTTATTCTAAAGGTGGCATCTTCTGTTTTAAGCAATTCACAAATTGTAAAATTTACTCCTCCAACTCACCTCCATCAAAGTCCGTTTGTGCCACATATATAATAATAACGCCGCCAATGAACATCACGAGCCGCATAATAAAACCGAACAAAGGTCCTGGCTGGTCAATCCAAGTTAAAAAAGAAAAATTTAACCCGACCATGCTCAAAACAAGCGCCAAAAAACCGATGCCTGCCAACAAAAAGCCAACCAAAGTAACCCATCCTCTGTTTTTAAGCATAATGTTGTATTTTTTGTGACAACATTTCCAGGAAAGAAAAGTTGTTTTGTGAATAAATTCATCGCAAATTCGCGCAAAAGTACCTTATTTTGGCTGTAAATAGATGGTTGAATTTGCAAAAGCAACAGCTTATTATAACCATAACTCAAATCGTTGATACAACCTATTCCCATGGTAAAATTAATTGAATGCCCCCGTGATGCCATGCAGGGACTCAAGGAATTTATTCCTACAGCTACCAAAGTGGCGTACCTCAACCAACTGCTTAAAGTGGGATTTGATACGCTCGATTTTGGCAGCTTCGTCTCTCCAAAAGCCATTCCGCAAATGCGCGATACCGCTGAAGTTCTAAAAAATCTGGAGCTTGGCAATAGTTCCACCAAGCTGCTCGCCATCGTTGCCAACCAGCGTGGCGCGGAGGATGCGGCTGCCTTTGACGAAATTGCTTATTTGGGTTATCCTTTCTCCGTTTCTGAAACGTTTCAGCTGCGCAATACCAACGCCACCATTGAGGAATCATTAGAACGCGTTGCAGAAATTCAGTCCATCTGCCAACAATCGAATAAAGCGCTGGTGCTGTACATTTCTATGGGATTTGGCAATCCGTACGGCGATCCTTGGAATGTAAATATCGTTCAAAATTGGGTGGATCAGCTCGCAGAAATGGGCATCACCATCTTTCAACTGTCTGATACCATTGGCGTTGCGACGCCCGAAAGCATCAGTTATTTGTTTGAACAATTGATTCCGGCTTATCCGGCATTGGAAATCGGTGCGCATTTTCATACGACGCCCAACACCTGGCAGGAAAAAATTATAGCCGCTTATAAAAATGGCTGTCGGCGATTTGACGGCGCCATTCGAGGTTATGGCGGCTGCCCTATGGCGAAAGACGATCTTACCGGAAATATGCCTACGGAAAATATGGTGCAATATTTTCTGCATGAACAGGAAACCATTCACTTGAATCTAAATGAATTTAATGAATCGGTACAAATGGCTTTGGAAGTTTTTCCACAACATTGATAAATATTAAAGCCCTATGAATATACAAGCTGCTGATTATGTTCACCTTGTGCGAGAGCTTTTCGCTGAAAACGCGAATCCCAAAGATGCTCCTTTTATGCAACGTTATATGAAAGATCATTTTTCCTTTTTTGGTATTAAAAAACCTTTGCGGGAAATGCTTTCCAAAGAAATCATTCAACAATATGGCATTCCAAATAATGATGTAATAAAAAACATTATACAACTATGTTTTCAGGAAGAAATGCGGGAAATGCAATATTTTGTAAAGGACTTATTAACAATTGTAATAAAAAAATTAGATGAAAGTTATTTACCTATCCTTGAATCTTTAATTTTACAAAAATCTTGGTGGGACACAGTCGATTTTTTAGCGCCTAAATTTGCAGGTAAAATTTTACAACGTTACCCGGATCAAATTATGCAGTTTCCTGACCGATGGATTGAATCGGACAATATTTGGCTACAGCGCGCTGCTATTTTATTTCAACTCGATTATAAAGATAAAACCGATCCTGACTTGCTGTTTCGCTACATTCAGCGCCGCGCAGATTCCAAAGAATTTTTTGTACAAAAAGCAGCCGGCTGGGCACTGCGCGAATACTCAAAACGTAATGCAGAAGCGGTTCGGCATTTTATTGACACCACTCCCCTACCCAAACTCACCATTCGAGAAGGATTAAAAAGAATGATTTAAAAGTTATAAAACTGAAATAAATCAAAGCAATCCTTTAGCTTTGCGTCCTTTTTAATGATTACTAAATTACATGATTATGCGGGCATCCCTTAAAAACAGCGAGGAGGTAATTCTGCGCCTGGTGCAAGAAGATGATGCGCTTTATTTACTGCGTTACACAGAATCACTTTCTGCCGAAAGCAAAAAGCGTTTTGCGCCGCACCCATTTGATGCAGCCACTATTCACTTGATATGTAAAGATGGTTATTCCGACACGCGTTATTATATTGCCGAACACGCCAAAACCCATGAAATCATTGCTTATGCGCTGCTAAAATTAGGCATTTTAAAACAGGATGCCGACCGCTATGCACAGTTGCACCGGCAGCCACTTGATGAGGCACTCTCCTGTACGTACGCGCCTTCAGTAGCCGATGCTTTTCACAACCAAGGACTGGGATCGCTTTTGCTGGAATATATTTTATTAGATGTTTATTTACTAGGGCGAAAATATGTTATACTCTGGGGCGGTGTGCAAGCTGATAATGAAAAAGCCCTGCATTACTACAAAAAACGAGGCTTCCAGTCGGTTGGTTCTTTCAAAAGAGCAACCACTGACAATTATGACATGATGTATTGTTTATAGATTTTAATAAAAATATTATTTACGAAGTAACAGGTTCATTGTTTGTTTGCTTTGCAAGTTCTTGTAAAAATCCTAAGACCGTTGCTGGAGAGGGCGTTACAAATTTTGCATGGGTCACCACTTTTTTATTGCCTACCTTAATAGTGTATTCCTGTGGTTGCTGCAAGACACGAAACATATCTTCATCCGTCGTATCGTCGCCAATACAAAGTGTAAAGTCGTATTTATCACGTAGTTGCACAAATTGAACCGCGCCACCTTTATCAATACCACTGACGCGCACCTCTACAATTTTGTTGCCAGGTAGCACCTGAAGCTCGCGCCCAGCAACCATTTCATACAAAAAATGGGTCAACTCTTTCGCCCGAAATTCTCCCTCCAGCTTATGTGCATTGCGATAATGCCACACCAAAGAATAATTTTTCTCTTCTACAAAGGAGCCAAAACAACGTTTTGCATAAAAATTTAGAATATTCTTTACATATTCTTTCCAATCTTTTGAAATATTACGCGAAGTTATTTCCTCCTGACCCGGTAATTTTATATCAGAACCATGCTCTGCTATCAATCCAATATTACTATTTTTAAACCATTGCATCAAGTCTTCAATGCGTCTGCCGCTGACGATATAGACGTCGTTTTGAGGTGAATCTGCCAGTTGATCCAGCATTTTCAACACTTCTGGCGAAGGAATCGCATCTTTAGGATTTTTTACAAACTCACGTAGGGTTCCATCATAATCAAAAATCATTAATCGTTTTTTCGCATTTTTAAACTGTGATATCATGTTTTTTTGATGCTCGGCATCCAATGGCACAGGAGCGGGCAGGTCTTCTTTTTGAAAAATCTCCACATTTTCCAACTCATCCAAAAAAGCAGCCGCCCAGTCCACAACGGTAAAAGTTCGCAATTTTTGCTGCATTTGCTGCATTCGACTTTGTTGCTCTTCAAGGGGCATGGTGAGCGCTTGCAAAATCGCATTAGAAGAATCTACAATATCGTTTGGATTGATTAACAAGCTTTCCGACAGTTCATTCGAAGCGCCTGCCATTTCACTTAAAATCAAAACGCCTTGCTGATCTTTCCGCGATGCAATAAATTCTTTGGACACCAGATTCATCCCGTCGCGAATTGGGGTAATTAATGCCAGGTCGCAAACCGAATAATGGGCACACAATTCTTCGAACGACATTTGCCGGTATTGGTACAAAATGGGCTGCCAAATGGAGCTTCCGAATTTTCCATTAATTTTGCCTACAAGCTCCTCTATTTTGCGTTTACCCTCCGAATATTTTGGCACTTCATCGCGAGAAGGAATTAAAGATAAAATAAAAACAACTTGATTATGATATTCAGGATGCTGTTTTAAAAAATATTCATAAATATTTAGCCGATTTATGATGCCTTTTGTATAATCCAGCCGGTCAATTGAAAAAATAAGCTTTTTATCAGGGTTGTTCATGCGAATGGCTTCGCGATAAGCCTGCGCCTCTGGCAAATCATACGCATTATAAAATTTGTCAAAATCAATGCTGATCGGAAAAAAATTCGCTTCTGTAACCCGTCTATTTTGACTCACCACGCCGATTTCATCATCTACCCCCAAAATCAGGCGCGCACTTTTTATAAAATGATTCAGATAATCAACCGTGTGAAACCCCGCTAAATCCGTAGCAAGCAATCCTTGCATGATTTTTTCGCGCCACTCCTTTGGCAACAAACGAAATAATTCATAAGATGGAAACGGAATATGCAGGAAAAACCCAATTTTATTTTGCAATCCTCGCTCTCGCAACATGGCAGGCAAGAGCATGAGGTGATAATCGTGAATCCAGATGGTGTCGCCAGGTTTTGCAATGGCAACTATTTTATCCGCAAATAGGGTTTCCGCACCAAAAGTAAGCACATAGAATAGGAAAAGGCGATATTT
>CAZFBN010000107.1:0-19442 GCA_964517145.1 uncultured Saprospiraceae bacterium | reverse complement strand
CATGAAGAAAATGTCGGTGCAGGCATTTCAGCAGAAGTTTGATCGAAAAACAGTGTATGAGAAAATTCATTCTTATGCCAAGCAAAAATATGAACGCAAAACCTGCGACCAGCGTAATCCCAAATTACGTTTGCTGGAGAGCGAGGGCGTTTTACGTTTTGAAATCACGGACTTGTGCCGGGAAGTACTCACTGATGAAGCAAATCCCTTGCTGTGTAAAATACTACGCAACTTTGGCTACGACTGCAATTGGGTGAAACGAGAATTACTCATTTTCACCGTCATTCAACGGGAAACGCCAACAGGCTTTCAACTGCATCTTGAGATTGATGGCAAATACGGCTCCGGTTTTTATGAAAATGTACGACGTGGCGGCTATTTGAGTATGGAGATTGATTTTGATGATTACCTGGAGCGCTATGCCGACCAGTTTAAGGAAGAAATCAGACGTTTGCTCACCAATGGAAAACCATGACAACGACCCCCAATTTTAAACAAGAACTTCGCCGCCTGCTGGCAGCCGACGAACTGGAAAAGGTGATACAGCAACTACTGGAACATACCGAAGCTATGGGTGCACTGCAACTGCACAATGAACTGGTGCTGCAATCCGGTAGGTATGCGCAGTACGAGCGCGACCAGCGCCTGGGTACCGAGGACTATGACGATCTGATTCGCACCAGAATCAAAATCAGCCAGGCGCTGCTCAATATCATTGACCAATTGCCGGAGGCGGAAGGCACTAGAGCGGGTAAGGTCAAACGGCTGCGGGGCATCAGCGAAAAAGCATTAAAAAACCACGTGCTATGGATATTGCTGATAGAAAAAATCCTGGTGGTTGGCTTTGTATTTACCCTTTGGGAATCCGGGGCTTTCACGGCTGAACAGTTTACGAATACAATTGGACTCCTGGTGCCACTCTTTGCTACTTACCTAACCATCATGCTAAAAGATGCTGCCAGGCATCGTCACGTTGAGATTGCCTTAGATCAAAGGCTACTCGTGAAGCGCAGCTACCAATGGATGACCTATTTTCTGCTGGTGCTTTACTTCTTTGTCATTGTAATGATTATCAATCTGCGCGGTGCCGGGATACTGCCGCAGTTTAGCCAAATGACGGCGTTGCTGGCAACGGTGGAGAGCGGATTGGGCGTGTATATCGGGACGATTGTACTGGCACTGTTTAAAAAAGAAGAAATTTAAACAAAAACCCTAAATTAATTAAGATGAACAGATTAAGTTTTTTTATTATCACCTTACCATTTTTATTGGTATTAAGCAGTGGTATAACTATCAAAAATCGTCATACATTTCGTGCAGGCAAAGATTATGCGCTGTTTATTGCGGTACAGGAGTATGATCATTGGAACCCGCTTCGCAATCCTATTAGCGATGTTGAAGCCATAGCTGGGACTTTGCACGATGATTACGGATTCCAGACCGAGATTGTACGTAATCCGACCCAACTACAGATTTTCAGAAAGTTAAATGAATACAGAAATAGGATGTACTCTCCTGACGATCAGTTGTTTGTATTTTTCAGCGGTCATGGTGCCTATCGGGAAGAAAGCAAAGAAGGCTTTTTTATACCTAAAGATGGGAAGGCAAATGATGATGATGGAATCTCCTACTTGCCGCATTCGCGTCTGGCGAGTATTATTGACAACATTCCCTGCAAGCGCATTTTAATAGCTATTGATGCGTGCTATTCTGGTACTTTTGATCAAAGATTGGCATATCGGGGCAACGAAAGTTCAAGTGGTGCAATGTCTGTAGCCGAACGAACCCGTTTTATTGAAAGGCAATTACGTTACAAAGCTCGTCTTTACCTTACTTCTGGTGGAAACGAACGAACGCCAGATGGAGAAAGATATTCTCCTTTTACAGAAAAAATGTTACAAACCTTACGTACGCAAGGTGCAGGTGATGGGATCATTACAACTAGTGAACTGTTTGGTACCATGGAAAGCGTAGCACCTGAGCCACGCATGGGTATTTTTGGTTCGCATGAACCTGGGGGTGATTTTATTTTTATTTACGACCATTACCTACCAAGCACTCAATCTTCTCAGGGTAGTTTCTCCAGACCTGAGCCAGATAGCCCTTCCAAAGGTTCTAACGCTAAAGAAGTACCTAATTCAAATGGCGCTTCAAAAAAGGCAACATCCAAAGAAAGACTTGATCCAAACAATTCTTCAAGGGTTTCCGCACCTATTGACAATATAAATTATACTTTTTACGTAGCAGATTCGCGTAATATCAGCGGAGGTATCTTAACTTTACAGGATATCACCAATGTAGGACAAAGCAGCCTTTTACCGTACTACTCCAGCCCATCCACTGAAATTCATGCTGCTACTTTCGATAAATCAGGGAATAGCTATTACCTTAGTGCTAATCGTTATGACATTTATAAATCCGATGGCAATAGTGAAACTAAAATCTATACCCACACTACCTACGTTAGAGACATCGCTATTGATAAGCAGGGGCGTATTTATTTTAGCGAATCAACTGGTGCAAGCCGGGATGGCGTTATTTACGCTCTGGACTTGGCTTCCAAGACAGCATCGCCCTATGTGACGGTTTCCTTACAGCAAGTCGGCGGCTTCTGGGCAGGAAATTTTGCTTTCGACCCGAATGGAAAACTATACATCAGTAATGGCAATCAGGTGCCTGCCGCTATTTATGAGTTTAACGGTGCCGTATTTAGCAAGCGATACGATTTTCAAGGCTCTATTCAAGGTTTTACTTTTGCCAATACCTCCACACTCTATTTTACAAGCAATTATAATTCAGTTTATAAATTGGAAAATTTTCAGACGCTGACGCCCATTTTTACTTCCAGTAATAATATACGCCTTACGGACATTGATAAACAAGTGAGCAATATGAATAAAAAGTGAGTAATTAAAAGTTTGGCTGGTTGTTTGTACACTTTCAAAAGGTAGAGACAACCAGCTATATCAATCGCGATCTCCTAACCTTTTTATCAAAATGAGAATGGATTTATTCAAAATACTATTGCTAGGAATTGCTCTTTGCTGTTTATCTAGTTCAAGAATGGCATCTTTCCGCCCCAGCAAAGACTATGCCCTCTTTTTCGCCGTTTCCAATTACAAAAACAGCAGCCTGACCAACTTACCCAACTCCATTCCAGATGCTCGCGCCATCGCCGAGGTACTGGAAAAAAGCTACGGCTTTAAAACGGAAGTCATTGCGGATCCGACGCTGGATGTCATCGAGCAAAAGCTGAATGAATACCGCGATAAATTTGCCAAAGGCAGCATGGCAAAGGATGGGCAACTGCTGATCTTCTTCTCTGGGCATGGGGTGAAGGAATATGAAAATGGCTATTTCTTACCGGCAGATGCCGATCCGGCTCGCTTATTCCGCACAGCGGTGGCTTACAACATCTGGCGACCGATTATCAGCGAAATTCAATGCCAGCATATTCTGGTGGCGGTGGATGCTTGTTACAGCGTGACCTTTGACCCAAGCTGGGAAAGTAAAAATGATCCTAAATTCCAGCGCATTGGTGAGTTGAGTGAAAGTGAGCGCATCCTGGAAAACCACAAAGCCTATAAAAACCGCATTTTTTTCACCGCCGACGCCAAAGAAAATACCGTGCCGGGTCGCTCCAACTTTGCGCGCAAGCTGCTGGAAGGACTCTTGGCAAACCAATACAAAGGCAGCTTCATCACCTCTACCGAGCTATTTGCCAATTTCGTACAGAAAGCCCAGCCAGCACCGCGTGCGAATCATTTTGAAGGCGATGACCCGAATTCCAGCTTCTTGTTTTTCCCGACGCAGCAGGTGAAAGTGGACCCGCAGCGCTTTGACCTGCGCCAGCGTGACATTGAAGCTTTTAGGAAAATTCAGCAAAGCCCGACGGTGATTGCTTGCCAGCAGTATTTGACTGATTTCCTGGAAGGGAATTTCCGAGGAGAAGTGACAGCGCAACTGCTACAATTGCAGGATGAGCAGGAATGGCAGTTTGCTTTATTAAAAAATACTACTGCTGCTTATGAAAACTACTTGCGCTTGTACCCCAATGGAAAGTACACTACCGAAGCGCGCTCGAAAATAAGCCAGCCAACTTCAACTACTCAAGTTCCCCCTGCGGGGGCTAGGGAGCTGGAACTTCCCGACTTCGTCTTCGTGAAAGGCGGCACCTTCCAGATGGGGGATCAATTTGGCGATGGTAGTGTATATGAAAAGCCGGTGCATAGCGTCACGATGAGTGATTTTTACATGGGCATCCATGAAGTGACCTTCGAGGAATACGATGCCTTCTGCGTAGCAACGAGGCGCACCAAACCTTCAGATAACGGTTGGGGGCGTGATAAGCGCCCGGTTATCAACGTGCACTGGTACGATGCGGTGGAATACTGCAACTGGCGCAGTAAGCAGGAAGGCTTGCAGCAGGTTTATACCATAGAGCAGAGCCGGAAAGATGCGAATAACAAGAGTAGCTCCGATGATGTAAAATGGACCGTAACCTGTAACTGGGCAGCGAATGGCTATCGCCTACCCACCGAAGCGGAATGGGAATACGCGGCACGAGGCGGCGGTAAAAAAGTGCGCTTTGGCAATGGACAGGACATCGCCCGTGCATCGCAGATTAACTTTGATGCCTCCGCATCTTACAAAAAGGATTACTCGGAAACAGGGACGTACCGAAGCAAAACCGTGGAGGTGGGCAGCCTGAACAGCCCCAACGCGCTTGGCTTACACGATATGAGCGGCAATGTGTGGGAATGGTGCTGGGATTGGTACGGCGACAAATATTATGGTGAAAGCAGCAATAGCCGCGATCCGCGCGGACCGACGAGCGGACAATATCGCGTGGTTCGTGGCGGGTCCTGGAACAGCAATCCTAATAACTGCCGCGCTGCGGATCGCAGCAGGCTCAATCCCTCACTTCGGGACAACTATTTCGGTTTTCGTTTGGTCCGGCACTAAGTTACCCTTTAGTTCTTTTACCCTTTTACCCTTTTACCCTTTTTTACTTTTCCGCCGTAGGCGGTCGATTTTTTTAGCCTCCCTTCGGGGGGGCAGAGGGGGGCTGCAGACTTTTGAGCCAGGCACCGGTCATCCGTCCGATTTCGTTGAGGCGCTCAGCGAGTTCGCGGTAGCGGGTGGAGTTGTAAAAGCCGAGTTCATAGCCCAGGCGGTTGTAATTTTTGACCGCCACAAGAAAATCCTCCTTTCGGTCTTTCCCCCCTTTTCTTGCGTCCACAAAAATAAAATCGTCCATAAGCTGCTGCAAGGGTCGTCCTATAGGAGCTAAGTCCCACATTTTTTTGCCTTACAGGACAAAATAATAGGTGCCTTCCCCTTGCATTCACTTCTGCGCCGCCATTTACCAAAGTTCCCGAAAAAGGGAGGAAGACCTCATTAGAGCATTTTTTAATACTTGCGGCAGTCAAAAAGCCGCGCTCTAAAGTTTTCCCTCCGCGCTCTGGGTAAGGGAGTTTCCTATTAGAAGATTTTTTTTAACGAAGTAACCCCTTCGGGGAAGACACACCAAATCAGGAGATTATGAAACAGGCAAATTTTCAAGTGGCGGAAATTACATTGACTTATCGAACCAAAGTAAAAGCGAAAGATCGTCCGCAGATTAAAATTCAAATATTATCTAAACGCTTAAGAATAATTTGGCAATTTGCCCAAAGAATACAGGCTTTGGAACTTTGTAGGGTTTTACGTAATCCTTGGAGTGGTAATTGCTTTTCCATAAATCTTGAGATTTGGAGATGCTTTCTCAAGTTTATGGACGGATTCTCGCTTTTCTAAAATTTCAACATGCTTATAACTAAGCTAAAATACAATAAGCCTAAAATTAAAAAGACCCACCCCAACCACTTCGGTTTGATAATGGTTAGCCACAAATAAACGCCTGTAATTACAAAAAGTACCAAGGCAATACTGGTCAAATCCATTGCCACCAGGTAAACATCGTACCAAAACCCCCCGCCGTAGCGATGGTAGCGGTGCAGCACACTTACCAATTCGTAAACATTATGAGGGCGGCTTTCGTGCACAACGGTTTGGGCATTGCCTGCAACCAGCACCGTGTGGCGAAGTTGCGGCGTTAGGAAAAGAATGCGGGTGGTATCTTGCCTGGTCTCCATCCAATCCTGCTTACCGGTGATGTTCAATTCCTGTTGAGTCCATTTGGCGAGTGCCTGCGCATCTGCATACTGGGGAACCGGGACCGATTTGGTGACGGTAGTTGCTTTTGGCGTTTCATGGGAAAACCAATTGTAAGCAACCAGTAAAAAACCGGTAATAAAATATAATAACAAAAACACTCCGGTAAGAATTGCCGAATAAAAATGAATGCTTTTGAAAATTTGGTACAGCGTTATTTTCTTAGCCATATAAATAAAATGAGTAGCGCTGAAAAAATACTAAATACCCAAATCAGCCTCTTTTCAAGGACGGGGCGTCTTCTATTGCGCGACCAGAAATAAACGCCGGTAACAATCCAAAACAAAACCGCGTAAACCGTCAAACTTTGATAATATTTCCAGGTATTTACAATCCAGGGGGCATGTGGAATATTTTCTCCCAAACCATGTAATGATTTCAAAATATGCGCCCCCGATTGAAGCCGTTCTTTCACCAGCGCCGAGCCATCCGGTTGTAAAGTGATATGATATATTTTTCCAGGTTGAACGATTACAATAAATGTTTTTTCAGCATCACGATAAGATTCATACGGTATAAACCAACCGAATATAGACAGTGCATCCATCAATTGGTCGGCGACCTGCAGCAAATCGTCGGAGGCTGCTATATCCACCTGCGCTTTCCATTCGCGCCACTCCGACAGCGGCTTTTCGCTGATAAAATGGTGATTAAAATTCAGGGAAGACAATGCAAAAATCAACAGGTAGGGCAACGAAAACAAGCCCAAGTAAATGTGGATGTGAAGGAAAATCCGCCAATTGAGCCGCATTGTTATAAGAATTTGACAACAAATTACGCGGATTCTCATTCAATTCAAAGGGCTAAAACGAGTTTAAATACATTCTAAACTAACGTGAATGATGGCTAAAGTTGATTGTATAATATTGAGCTTGTTTAAAATTGATAAATAATCTTAATACTAATCAATAAATGAGTGTTTTTTACGATCTGCCACAAATACACAAAGGCACAAATTTTACACAAAGCTTTCGTGAGACTTAGTGATTTTGTGCCTTGGTGGCGAAATTAGGTGCTTTATCAACTATACTGGTTCGTTTTCATATTAAACAAAATCCTTAATTTTAAACAACTTCATTGATAGTCAAACAATAAAAATATTTTTAGACGATTTTTCAAATAACTGCTCAACCCACGACAATTTTTTAATAACCACCTTAGCCACCATAGATTACTTTTAGCACTTAAAAGGTGCATCCTAAGGTGTTCTTATGTTTCTAAGGGGGTAAAAAATACCGTTTTAACGCAGCTAAATCCATCATTGACGTTAAACCAGGTGCCTATCGCAGCTTCCCTCCCAGAATTCAGTACAAAGAAAATCTCAATCCTTCTTCGCGCGCTGCTGCTCCTCGTCTTCTTCCTCCTGCTCCCGCAAGGCTTCCTCATACAGCGCATCCATTTCGCGCACCGCTTCCAGCAGCGAGGGATCCGTTTTGCTGGCTTCCCGCAACGCCTGGTGCACGAGCTTCGCCTTTTCAAAAAGCCGCGTATTCAGCACGAGCATGGTATCCTCTATTTTTTGGGCGAATTTGTCTAAGATAATTTTCATTTCTATTATCTCCTGAATATCCTTTTCGCGTTCCCGGTTCAGGGCAGCTTCCCGCGACAGCGTCATGCCGCCCCCTTCCGCCATCCGATTGATGTTGTCATCCACTACTTTCTGGTGCTTTTCCTCCACCATCGTTTTCAGTTTTTCAAGGGCTTCTTTAATGAGCAGCATTTGCCCTGGTGTGAGCGATCTGTCTTCTGGTAATTCCATGATTTTATTATTTTAGAATTTTATAAAAATATTACATTTCGATAGGCTGTTGCACCATCGAGCGCTTCTGAAAGTCGTTTATTTGTTTGGATTTAAAAAAAAGAAGTGTAATTCTGTAAGATGATAATCAAGTTTTCACATTTTACGCTTCAAACCCCTCTTTTCCCCTTTCTCCTTTTTCCTTTCCAATTTCACATATCAAATTTCAAATTTCCCATTACCCCCCAATCACCACCTCCACCACATCGCTGGGCTGCCCGATTTCCTGATCCTTGAGCACGGCTATGGCGCAATACTCCCAATGCTCCGGCTGCCCGAGGTTTTGCAGTTGAATACGATCTTCGTACGGACTGACGGTATCCCGCGCCACAAATTCCCAGGTAAGCGAACCCTTGCGGCGGCGGTAGATGTTGACTCCATCTGTGCTACCTTTTTTGAACGTAATACGAATGATGCCTCTCGCCAGTATATCTACCTTAATTTTCGGCTTGTAAGTAATGACATCTATCGTAGCCGTTGTACTGATAATGCCCAATTCCTGTCCAATTCCTTCGGTATAGCCACTGCTGGCTTTCATCAAATTCGCCATCGCACGTATCTTCGCCAGCACCTTTGTACCCATGTCATTCTTATCCGCTACGGCTTTTGAGTATTCCTCCTTTTTAGTCGTTGCATTGTGAATAGACTGGATGTACTGGTCAATCTCGTATTGCAAATTGTCGTCTGGTCGCATCGGTAACATCAGTTTCGTCGTAGCTTCAGGAAGTTTCAACTTGTAGTTGGTGAGCCAGGTAACTAACTCGGCATCTGTGCGAGGAATGTAATCTCTGCTTGGCATGCGTAAAAAACTGTTTTTGTGAATAAATATATTCCGTTATTATCATTGTAAAATAAAAGAAAATATAGATGTAATGCAAGAAGGGAAGCCCACTTTTAGATAAAAAACTTTTAAATATTTATTAGGAAGTGGCTTCCAGCAAATTTTTGAAATTTTCAAAGCCTTTTATAAAACCAACAACACAAAAAGAAGCGGCAACAGGTGCCTTGTTGCCCTCCACGAGCAAAAATGTACAGGCAACAGCGACCATGTTGTCTGTAACAAACGCCTCGTTGCCGGCAACGAGCAAAAGTGTACAGGCAACGACGGAAAAGTAGAGGGCAACGAGCTGCTCGTTGCCCTCCACGGACAAAAATGTACAGGCAACAAAGCACCTGTTACAGGCAACAAGCGACCTGTTGCCGGCAACGAGCAAAAGTGTAAAGGCAATTTTTTGATGGGAGAAGGCTACGGAAAGATATAAACGTTTGTAAATCAAGTTTATAGCATGATTGCATCTGCTCCGAGTCTTTTGCCGTGGAATTGGTAAGACAGAAGTTTATATGAATTGTCTAGGCTTGGCGTAGATTTGACGGGAAAGGAATACAATAACTAATGATATTTACTACTCCAATTCTTTCAACTGCTCCGGATTTTGTTTAGAATGAAAAAAATCCAATACCCGGACTTCATCTTTAGGTTCAAAAATTCGGAAAATGACTTTGTACGACCATTTCTTGGCGAAACGATAAGGTGGGTCTTTGTCTTCGGCACCAGGCAGAATAGGATGGCGCTCAGGCATTTTTTCTAAGTCTTTTGCCGTTTCAAGCAAGCCGTTGCGCACCTTTCGAGCAGTTTCTGGCGAGGCGTTTTCCGTGAGGTAATCCGAAATATTTTTGAGCCGCTGACGCGCCAATTGGGAGATGATGATTTTGTAAAGCTTACTTACCATTGTTCTGCTTCTCGTAGGAGTTCTTCCATAGTCAGGTACTCGCCGCGCTCGATTTGCGCTTCGCTGGCTTCCAGATTGGCTAGCAATTGCTGCTGCGTAATCAGCTGATTATCCGGGCGATAACCCACCACCGCTTCGCTGTGCTGTAAATAGGTATTCAACATAGAATGAACAGCTCGCAGGAAGGTTTCGTCCTGTACGGCGTCCAGGTATTTGTGAAGCTCGGTTTTCAACTGCGCTGCGCTCATCGGCGTTGTTTTTTGCTACGAATAATCTTAAAGATAACGACTGCTGTGCAAAACTGGTTTCTTTGGGGCAGAATTTTTTGAAGCGTCATCCGTAGCGTACTTTAAGGTCAGCATCGGTGTAAATAGCTTCTTCCTCGTTATGCAGGAAATTAAAAGCAGCGCTGTGCTGTATCAACTCCTGAATTTCGCTGGCTTGGATGTCTTCCTCCGTTGTTCTTTCATCGTGCAGGAACACCACAATCACCTCCTGCGGTGTGGTTACCTTCACTTCTTCCAGCAGCTTCAAGGTCTGCCCGTCATAAATTGCATTTACACGGCGCATCATATGATTTGGCTTTTTTCAAAGGTACAACAGATTTGGAAGGTGGACAAGTTCCAGTTTTTGTAACTTGCCATGACTTCAATATTGATGCTGAACTATTTTTTCTGTATTTTTGTAAAATAGTAAAAGTGCTTTTATGACCATTACGATTCAACTTCATACAGAGGAAGAACTTAAACTGCTACAGCCTTTGCTGCAATTGCTACAAAAAACAAATGCGCAGGTGCAGATTCAAGATGCAACGCCTACTGCTGCTTCCGATGATAAAATGGAGGTAAAAGAATATCCCTCGCCTGAAAAAAAGGATGTACATTTCACGGTCTTACATGTAGCCGATAAATCCTTCAAATTCAACCGCGAAGAAGCCAATGAGCGATAGATATTTTCTGGATACCAACATCCTGGTGTACGCCCATACAGATGTGGATATCACAAAACAAAATATTGCACAACAACTCATCGCTACCTTACCCACACATATTAGCACCCAAGTTATTCAGGAATTAGGCAATACAGCTTTTAAAAAACTGAAATATCCCTGGGAAAAAGTACGCGAAGTGCTTCAGGATGCCTCCAACAACAATATTGTATTTATCAATACCTATGAAACGATTGAAAGAGCAACTTATATCGCGGAGCAATACAAGTTCTCCTTTTATGATAGTCTTATCATCGCCTCTGCTTTAACTTGCCAATGTCAGATTCTTTACTCCGAAGATATGCAAGATGGACAAGTAATAGAAGGAACGCTGACCGTGAAGAATCCTTTTGTATAAATAATGAATGCTGATAGGGCAAAAAAGACCCGGAGAAATTAAAAAACTACCGTGACATAATTTCTTACGCCACCATCCGTAATATTTCCAACTCCGCGCCTTTTTGCACTGCTTCATCGGCACGTGCCATCACTTCTCGGGTCACATCGGCATCAAAATATCTTTCACCGCAGTTTTCACAAATGTGGGCGGGTACATCCTTGATGATGATAATGGATTCGCCGCGCTCTAAAAGGAGGGTGGTTTCGCCGGGTTGCGTTTCGCCGATTTTACAAACGACACAGGTCATGGTCTTTTTGTTTTAAAGTCTTCGTTCCAAATTGTCGGGTCAGGTTCATAGACAGTTATAACATAACAAATCGGATCGTCTTTTGAAGCGACAATATGAATCGGACGGTTATTGATATAGCCCAACAATAAGTAGGAAACAAAAGGCTTATCATCAGGATAGGTACGGATTACTTCGCCATTTGCTAAAATATCTTCCACTTCCTCAGCAGTAATGCTGCGTTCAAACATGCGCTTGAGCGCGTGCTCGCGGTAGATGACTTGCGGACATTACATAATACCATGCAAATATAACTTTTTTTGTAAAGAAAAGATTCAAACTGCAAACTGTAAAAGTATAAGCTAGCACGGCGACTGAAGCTCGTCGGTACTAACTTATCCTACTCCACACCTTCGCCTCTCTTTTATTCCCTTCCAAGTGCCGTTTCAGCGGCTGGTGTTTCGGGTGTTGGAGGGCGGGGTCATCGTTGAGGATGCGGGTGGCGACTTCGCGGGCGGCTTGGAGGATGCGTCCGGCTGCGGCGAGGCACTTTCAAAAGTGTTGGAAAAAAGTTATTTTTGTGCATATGAATGCATCTTCTGTTTTATTCTCCCAAATCAAAACCATTGTGGCGGCGACGGAGCCGACGGCACGGGTGATTGTGTATGGCTCGTATGCGCGCGGGGAGCAGCGCAGCGATTCGGATATAGATGTGCTGATTGTGGTGGATAAGCCTTCGCTGACGCTGGAAGAGGAAAAGCGCATCAAGTACCCGCTGTATGATTTGGAGTTTGAAACGGGGCAGATTATTAGTCCGTTTGTGGTGACTGCCGAAGATTGGGAGCAGCGCCATCGGGTGACGCCGTTGTATGAAAATATTCAGCGGGAGGGGATTGCCTTATGAAGCAGCATAGCCGCGAAGATTTAATCCGCTACCGCATCGAACGTGCCAAGGAAACCTTGCAGGAGGTGGATGCGCTGATTGAATTGCAGTTTTGGAACACGGCGGTGAATCGTTTGTATTATGCTTGTTATTATGCAGTAAGTGCGCTGTTATTACAAGAAAATATTAAAACCCAGACCCATGCTGGTGTACGGCAAATGTTAGGACTTCATTTTATTCAAACCCATCAGCTTACCAGAGATTTAGGCAGGTTTTATAATGATTTATACGACAAGCGCCAAACCAGCGATTACGATGATTTTGTAGAGTTTGACGAAACGACGGTGCTTGATTTATTACATTCTGCAAAGGAATTCGTAACGGCAGTGGAATCGCTTATCACGGTGTGAATCGGGCACACGTTATAACCGAATCTCTCGCAGCGGACTCGGTACCACAAAATACTGTCGGGTATCAAAGGTAGGAGGGTATATGAATCGCCGAGTCCCTTCGGAGACTCGGCGAAGACAGAAGTAAACGTGGGAACGACTGTTTAATTCGCTAAGGTATATTTTCGAGCGGCGGCACGGCTTACTTTTCCATTGGGATAATAGGCGCGGGCGCGTACAGTGGTCGTGGCTGTCAGCGTAAGGGGCTGATTGTACAGGGGCGACTGAGCGTTGGGCTCGCTACCGTCAAGGGTGTAGCGAATGCTTACGTTCTTCAGGTAGGTTTTCAGTTGCACTTGTAAAGTCCCTTGAAATGTAGTTTTAATCGGATCAATGAAGGGCGCAAAAGGCTCCGCTTCCTTCATGGCTTTGGTGGCTTCCACGCTCATGGATTGCATCAGGGGTACATTATCCATTTCAGGAGAGTCTTCCACTTGCGTCCAATCAAAATCGCGATCAAAGCGAGTCATTGCAAAAGTGGGGTTAAACAATTCTGGGTCAACGGGGGAGGCTTCGTAAGGGCGGAAATCAGGCTTGTCGGTAAACATTTCTGACAAGTCGTTGGCACTGGCGTCGTACTGATTCAAATACGGCACACCGATGCAATTCCAAAAAGTTTTGAAAATGCTGCCAAAGCTGCTATGGTCGTGCCCAATGAAGCCGCGCTTGACGTAAGGCGAAATCGCCAGAAGTAAACTGCGGTGGGCATCTACGTGATCTACGCCGCCCTGCGCGTCGTCTTCGGTAATGATGATGAGCATATTTTTCCAGTAGGGCGTGTGGCTCAGGAATTCGATGGTGCGACCGATTGCCAGGTCGTTATCCGCCATGTAGCTTTGGAAATAAGGATAACCGTGTTCTGGGCGGATGCCCGCGCCGTGGTCGTTGCCCAAGCGGATGGTCATGAAGGCGGGCATTTTTTCGTTGCCACTCATCCATTTTTCGCGGAATTCTTCCATGAACATATCTACGCGGAACTGGTCGGGGATATTCGTATTGTAAGAAGGAAATTTATAAGAGGTAAAGGCTTGCAAACCTTCTGGAACGGGAATATTTGGGACGGTGTTGACTTGCGCAGCATCAAACGCAGCTTTTACGCTGGTAGGTACATTGTTGAGCGTCATGCCAAAATTGTAAAAGGGCTTTTTCAAACGATATAGATGATCCCAAATCGTGCCATTTTCATTAATGTCCTCAGCGGTACCGGAGCCTGTCAGAATCCAGGCACCTGCTGCCGTTGAGTCTGGTTTGTATGCACGCGCGCCACCGTAGGATGCCATCACATTGACTTCCGCCCATTCATTCGGGTAAGTGCCGATCAACCAGCGATGCCCGTCTGCTGATACGTCTGAATCCACATAATAGTTATCCGAAATTGCAAACTCCTGCGCCAGACGCAAGTGATTGGGCGCAGGGGTAAGTCCGGCAATTTTTTCACCTGTGGAAGCGGTAACCGTGGCACCGCCATATCCAAAGCGCGCCATTTGAGGTTCTCCATTGCCATTTGGCAACTGACCAAATACTTCGTCGTAAGTCCGATTTTCTTTGATAATAAACACCACGTGCTGAATCGGCGAATTTTTAGACAAGCCGGGATGCAGCGGAATAGGATTTTTTGCGCGGCTTTTGAAAATCGGGTCATTGGCTGGGCGAATCTCGTAATTGTTGCGCAGCACTTGCTGCGTGTGTTTTGCTAATTCCGCATCCGCTGGAATATCAAATACATTGACAATACCTTTCATCAGATTGCCAATGTAAGTCCCTTCCAAATCTACATTGAATGTTGAGCCGCCGTTGGGTCCACTGCCCAAGCCCTTGGCACAAGCGACGATGAGCTTACGACCATCGCGGCTGGTTTGCAATTTGGAAGGGAACCAACCCGTTGGTATGTGTCCTACAACTTTCAGGCTGGGAATGTCAATGACGCCCACGGCGTTGATGCCGGACTCCGCAACAAAAAGTCTTTTCTGGTCGGGCGAACAAGCCAAACCAAAAGGAATCATGCCGCGCAGGTTTTTCAAACGTGGCTCTGGATTGAGGAATATTTCGGTCTTTTTTGTCAAATTGCGGGCATCAATCACAGTCACACAATCGCTGTGTCCATTGCTTACAAAAACGTAGTCATCCGTTGCAACTACTGAGTTAGGACTGGAGCCGCCCACCGCTGGAAAATCGTCCAATTTTTGTCCAATTTGAATTCCCGTTTTGATTTTGGCAATTACTGCATCCGTTTTTAAATCAATCGCAAATACTGAGAGTGCTTCCGGCGCAAGTGGATCGCCCACGGGCGGAATCATCTGATCGCCAATTTTTTTGCCGGTCATTGCCTCGGTTGAGCCGTAAGTCAATTGCGGACGACCATTGAGCGTATTGCCCGCCGGGTTGCCTGGTGTGAAGGTAAAAGCATCTTGATAAGCGAAAACACCCACATTCACCACGTACGCGCGACTTTCATCGGGCGAAAGCGCCAAGCCAAACGGATAGCGTCCCACGCCGATGCTGCGGCTGATTTGTTTAAGTTCGGTGTCAACGATGAGCAGGCGGAAATTGACCTGATCCAAAGCATACAACAAGCGACCGTCTTTACTCAGCACCATCTCGCCGATGTAGCTGCTGGAGTAAGCGCGGTCGTTGATGGTAGTATTGCAATCAATTTCACCCAATTTGGCTTTGGTGCGCGGTTCGAAGATATAAATTTTACCCTCCTGCCCACCGGCTACGTACAATTTAGCATTATCCGGCGCAATGGCAACGCCCATGTACACCGCCGCCAACACCCCTTTATCCGTTTCCACCCCTTCGGGTATTTGCGTCACTGAGGGATTGCTTTCTGTTACATTGCGAATCATCGTCACTGAAAACGGACGAATACCGGTATTCGCAGTCGCTGCCAACGTACCATCCTGGCTCAGCACCAACCCGTAGGGGTGCGGTGCCGTCACAATAGATTTGCCGAGCGGCGTTACGATGCGTCCATTCGGGATAACGGTCTCGCCGCCCCGCACAATTTGGGTAGGACGCTTTCCGGCAGGAGCTCCGATAATCCAGGGTTCATTTTGTGCCATCAGAGCCGTCCCCAACAGCAGACTTACCAATAGATAAAGACTTTTTTTCATAAAGTAAATGCTTTGATAAAGATGAGTTTTAAAAGGCGATTCTGTGAGCAGTACTTGAGCGCGTAGCCGCACTGCCCCAATCAAGAGGGAAAGTAAGCGAGCTATGTTAATCCGATATTAGCTTAAAATGAGCATTTGGTTATTTTTTTTCAATGCAAATTGAATAATATCATTTATAGAAAGGAAAAATAGGGCAGTATAAGAATAGGCAAAAGCAATTCCATTCCATTATAAATCCTTTACTAAAATTACCTTCATTTCCGTTATATTTTTCAAAGGTAGGTCATTAGTAAAAAACTGTTGACAACCATGTAGCAGGGCAGCGCTGAGTTGTAAGGCATCTAAGCCTTTCAAAGAAAGGTATTTAGCGCGTAGCCTGGCGGCTTCTTGCGCAATAGCTTCGTCAATTACTAGTAGTTCAATATTCAACCGATTCCAAGTATTATGTAATTTTTGAATAGCTATCGTTTGCCCCTCTCGTTCTGGCTTTACACTAAATTCCATCAGCGTAATTACACTGGTCAGCAATTTGTCAGGATTGGCAAAAGCATTTGCCAGAAACTTTTTGGTTCGTTTGGCATAGATAGGGTGTTCTTCTGCAAGGTAAATGAAAGGGGCAGTATCAATAAAGATTTTCATAGCATCTTATTATTCTTCACTTCTCAATGCATTGACATATTCTTGTGCATCGGTATCCCAAATACCTTTACCACTGCCGATGTAATCATCCAAAATCGTTTCTGCTTTTTTATAGGCATCCAGGCGTTGCAGCACCTCCCGCAATACCAATTCCAAATCTGCCACTTCCAATTGATGAATTTCCTCAATAATCGTTTTGACTTGTGTCATAATCTTACTTTTTTCAAAGGTACAACAGTTTTGGAGGATGGGCAAGTTCAAAGCAATCGCCCTAAATATCGGAAATGTATAAAGTCAAACCTTCAATAATACCTTAAATTCCTCCAGATTAATCACTTTCACCGGCGGAAAATCAATCGTTTTCAGTACATTAAAATGCCGGTCGTTCGTCACGATATAATCACACGCGCCAGCCACCGCACAATCCACAAATTTGTCGTCATCCGGGTCGGCGCTTATCAATTGCCAGTGGTAGTAAATATTGATAAAGAAGACATTGCGAAGATTTTCGAGCGTTTCCAGCACTGCGTCCGCAGTGGCTTTACTCAGGCGATTGCCAATGATTTCTTCGTACTCCTGCAAAATATCGCTCGACACATACAGGTCAAAACCCCCTTTCAGTATTTCGCGGAACACCCAATTGGTCTTGGCACGGCGGGGTACGGACACCCAGAAAATATTGGTATCAAGCACAACTTTCATGCGGCTTAGGATTTATAAGGGGTGCGTTCGTGTCCTTCCAGAAAGCGGTCTTCGTCTTCCTTCGTATAGCCTTGTGCTTCCCAGGCTTCATCTGCCAAATCCATGGCTTTCTCTGCAAAATACTGCGCCAGCAATTGCCGGATTTCCAGCAAATCCTGCTCCGGTACTTCCCGCGCGAATACCTTTAATAATTCCAATTGCAAATTGGTGAGTGGTTGTTTGACAGCTTCCATAATGAATAATGCTATTTGGCTTTTTTCAAAGGTACAACAGTTTTGGGTGGCGGGCAAGTTCCAGTTTTTATAACCTTCCACGCCTTCAAACTTGATAACTGAATATTTTTTCTGTATTTTTGCAATATAATAAAAGGGGTTTTTATGACGATCAAAGAAGCGATTAATATAGATGCGGATGTCCTTGCGGGTACGCCCGTCTTCACCGGCACGCGGGTGGCAGTGAAAACCTTGTTTGATTATCTGGAGGTAAGTTCTTTGGATGATTTTTTAGAAGGCTACCCATCCGTAAGCCGCGAGCAGGCAGAAACCGCGATAGAATGGGCTTCCAATCTGATGATTCAAGTATTGCAACAGTATGAAAGTGCTGCTTGATGTCACACGACAACAAAATTATGCGGCACAAAACCCTCACTGTTCCAAGCTTTCAACATTCCATCACCACTGATTTTTACAACGAAAAGTCCTTTGCGTTCAGCGTATCTCACGGTTTGGTCGTGTGCATTCAGGAAAACCAAAGTGCTATAAATCTTAGTCATGCCTTTTGATAAGCGCGATTGAAAAATGGCGGGTAAATCTTCGATATGTTTGTCCACATCCTGAGTGCGCAACGTGCTTTTCGCTTCTACGACTACCAACACATCCGAATCAATCAAGATGCGGTCAAATTCTTTGATGATTTGATTATTGGAATCCTTAATTTCCAAGTTGTGCAGCGATTCGCGCAAGCCGGTCACGCCATATTTTGCCAATTCTTCCATCAAACCAATTTCCGACAAACTTTCTATCAACTGTCCCCAATTGCTGATGAGCGATTCCAACTTGCGGTCGGTACGTTTCATTTGCGCTTCCGTCTTTTTTTGATTTTCCGCCACTTCTCGCAGAATGGCACGAATTTCAGCTATTTCTTGTGCAGGATTCATTTTTGTTGATTTTAGTATAAAGATACAACAGTTTTGGAGGATGGGCAAGTTCCGATGCGAAAAGCAACCTCCTAAATTTCATGTTATTCAGCAGCAAAAATTTCTTGATTTTCTCTTTTAAAATCCCTATATTTGTTCAAACAACCAGCGTAAAATGATGAGCGCAGTAGAGCTTCGGTCGGATATTGATAAATACCTCAATCAAGTAGATGAACGCTTCTTGAAAGTGGTACACTCTATGCTGAATACCTATTTGGAGCAGCAAGGCGAAGTGGTCGGTTATCGAATCGAGACGGGCGAGCCGGTCTATGCCGATGAGTTGGATACCATTTTGGAAGAAGTAGGGCAAGGCGATTTTATTACTTTAGAAGACCTCAAAGCCCAGTCCAACGCGCAGTGAAAACCTATCAAGTCATTCTCTCTGGTCGGGCAAATCGTAGTTTTAAAAGCATTTTGCGATACATCACCCAACACGATTCAGCTGAAAAAGCGCTTCATGTAGAAGCCGGCTTACTGGAAGCCATCGAAAAACTGACCACTTTCCCGCACAGCCATCCTGTTTTGCAGGTTTCCAAAAAGAACATCACTTACCGCTATCTGCTGCAATGGTCGTATAAAATAATCTTTACCATCCGCGAAGACAAGGACGATGTGGTAGTGATTGAACTCTTTCATACCAAACAAGACCCGGAGAAACTGAAAGAACTGCCGTAACTTGATGCACTGATTTTACAAACGACACAGGTCATGGTTTTTTAGTTATAAATTCCCTTTCATCGTGCAGGAACACCACAATCACCTCCTGCGGCGGCGTCACCTCCACTTCTTCCAGCAGCTTCCAGGTTTGCCCGTCATAAATTGCTTTTACACTGCGCATCATATGATTTGGCTTTTTTTCAAAGGTACAACAGTTTTGGGGGATGGGCAAGTTCCGATGAGCGCGGACTAGTGAATAGAAACCACCGGATGCAATCCGGCGGCAGCGTATTCATTTTATAGTTTGTAAAAAATAGGGATAGTCCGGCGTGAGTGGAGACGGGATTAAAAAAATTATAGGCAATTATGGTATCCAAATAAAAAAAATATTGGTAGTCCTAAATAAGTAATGCTAAATATTTATTGTAATGGCAGATGAAGTA
>CAZFBN010000106.1:0-19446 GCA_964517145.1 uncultured Saprospiraceae bacterium | reverse complement strand
TAAGGACCTGTCATTTTAAAAATGCGCTTCGATATGCGTTGCGTGCCGACTTGCAAATACACTACATACCATCCTTCTGGCAAGTGCGATAAATCAAGGCTGGTCAGCGTACTATGCAGGCGCGTTTGCAGCACCTGTTCGCCGCTTATGCCCATGATATAAGCATGGTGCACGGTATCGGGGTGCAGCGCAGCTAAGTAAATATTCAGCACGTCAGTCATGGGATTAGGAAAAACATTCAACAGAGCATCTTTTGCAGAGGGGCTAAGCGCCACTGTAAAATCGTTAAAATGCTTTGACGGCAAGGCTTGAGGTTGCGCCTGGAGGTGCCAGGCGTAACTCCATATAAGTGTTGAAATGATTATTCGTAGCATAGCTTTTTATTTTGATAGTTTTACTATTAAAACAGTCTAACTACGACTTTAGTTTGCCATCTTGCTTTATCTTTTGGATACAATTTTTCAAACTCAAACATTTTTACTAGCTTCGGCGTGAAATTTGGAAAAAGCGCAATTGTACAAATCAGCGATTAAAATTATTCATACAATCCCACTAAAGTTGGTGTATTATGAAAACAAAATTATATTTTTTGTTGCTATTTGCAACGTTAATATCCTGCAATCCTCGCGAGCAAGCTGTTGATTATCAAGTAGCTGTGTCTAATCCTGAATTTTATCATCGAGGCATCAAACAAATTACAGATGTTATCATCCATGATATTTTCTCGCCGCCAGTAGCCAGTCGAATTTATGCTTACGCCAATATTGCTGCATATGAAGCCCTGGTGCCGAGTTCGCCGGAGCATGTGAGCCTGGCAGGGCAGTTGAATGGCTTAGAACCATTGCCACAGCCAGAGGCAGGGCAGGAGTATTGCTACCCTTTGGCGAGCATCGAAGCGATGATGGCAGTAGGGAAAGCCATGCTTTTTTCGGAAGAAGAAATGGAAATTTTCCGCCAGCAATTGGGCACAGAAATGGTGCAGCTTGGCGTTCCTGAGCAGGTGGTAAGGCGCTCTTCGGCGTATGGCAATGCCGTGGCGCAGCACATTTTAGCCTGGGCGGCAAAGGACAAATATAAAGAAACGCGATCTTATCCAAAATATACAATTTCAGATGATCCGAGCAAGTGGCGCCCAACGCCGCCCGACTACATGGATGGCATTGAGCCAAGTTGGAATAGAATTCGTCCGTTTGTAATGGATTCCTCCGGTCAATTCAAACCAGCGCCGCCTACGCCGTACAGCATGGATAAGAACAGCCAATTTTATAAAGAAGTAATGGAAGTATATCATGCTTTGAATGTGCCAAATCAAGAGGAATGTAAAGCGATTGCCAGCTTTTGGGATTGTAATCCTTATGTGTCGCATCATGCAGGGCATGTAATGTTTGCTACAAAAAAAATCACTCCCGGTGGGCACTGGATGGGCATTACCAGCATTGCTTGTAAAAAAGCGAAAGCGGATTTTTTGAAAACTTCGGAAGCGTACACTTTAACATCTTTGGCTTTGATTGATGGATTCATTAGTTGTTGGGATGAGAAATATCGCAGTCAATTGGTGCGCCCAGAAACTGTGATTAATGAAAATATTGACCCTGATTGGCGTCCTTTGCTTCAAACTCCGCCATTCCCAGAATACACCAGTGGGCACAGTGTTATCTCCGCAGCGGCAGCGGTAGCGTTGACTGCTGTCTTTGGAGATAATTTTGAATTTTCCGATGATGTGGAGGAAGAATTTGGCTTGCCAGCCCGCACCTTCAAGTCATTCATTGCCGCTTCAGAAGAGGCAGCCATCAGCCGTATGTATGGTGGTATTCACTATCGCCCAGCAATTGAAAATGGCATGACACAAGGTCGGGAGGTAGGAAACTGGGTAGTAAAGAAAGTGCATTTTTATAAAAAAGACATGCAGCAATTAACGAATAAATAAAATTAGAAGTTGGATAGTAAAATAGTTGGATAGTCGGATAGGGAAATTTTTATTTTTATAAAATATAATATCACATTATTTTAATATCTAATTTCCAATATCTAAAATCTAACACCCAACATCCAAACACCCAAAACACACCTAAACCTGATATGACAATTGAAAAGAAAATCGGACTTTTTTTAGGTCCTTTCCTGTTTATTTTGTTGTTATTCATTCCGGCGCCGGATGGGCTAAGTGCGGCAGGCTGGAAAGTAGTGGCGCTAGCGGCATTTATGATTGTGTGGTGGATTACAGAAGCCATGCCTTTGCCGGTGACGGCGCTGCTGCCTATTATTTTCCTGCCGCTGCTGGGAGTAAGTGATTTGAAAACTGCTACCGCACCCTACGCCAATCCAGTGGTTTATTTGTTTTTTGGTGGTTTTATGATTGCTCTGGCAATGGAAAAATGGCATTTGCACCGACGCATCGCTTTGAATATTGTAAAACTCGTTGGGACAAATGCCAACGGCATCATCTTTGGTTTTTTTCTCGCAACGTTTTTCCTCAGTATGTGGATCAGCAATACCGCAACGACCGTTATGATACTGCCAATTGCACTTTCTGTTATCAATTTGCTGACGCAGGAGGAAAATGGGGGCGAGGATATGCGCAAGCAACATTTTGGGCTGGGTATTATGTTGGCTATTACTTATGCCTCCAGTATTGGTGGAATGGGCACGGTGATCGGCACACCTCCAAACGTAGTAGCGGCGGGCTATCTGCGCGAGACGTTTGATTATGAAGTGAGCTTTGCTCAATGGATGTTGGTAGCATTTCCATTCTCATTAGTAATGTTGTTTTTATCTTACTTCCTGATTGTCAAAGTGTTTTATCCAAATAAGCTGGGGCGATTTGAAGGTGCTGAACAATTGATTCAACGAGAATTGCATGCGTTAGGAAAAATGAATCCTGGCGAGCAGCGTACGCTGATTGTTTTTATTGCAACTGCGCTGTTGTGGATGTTGCGTGTACCGATTAACAATTTGATTCCAGGTTTAAAACTTTCGGATGAAGGGATTGCAGTGCTGGCGGCGTTGGTGTTGTTTGTCATTCCCATCCATTTTCAACGCGGACAGAATGTGCTGGAATGGAAAGATACCGAAAAACTACCCTGGGGTATTTTGCTGCTGTTTGGCGGTGGCTTGAGCTTGGCGGATGCTTTGGCAGAAACCGGCATTATCAAATTGATTGGCGATCAGTTTGCTGGAGTCGAAAACAATGAATGGCTCGTGGTAGCGGGCTTGGTGGCGGTATCCGTTTTTTTGACGGAAATCATGTCGAATGTTGCACAAGTGACTGTCTTTCTGCCTGTTGTGGGCGCTATGGCGCAAGGAATGCAAATGAATCCGTTTGAGGTGTGCATACCCGTAACGCTGGCGGCGAGCGCGGGTTTTATGTTGCCAATGTCCACCCCCCCCAATGCAATCGTGTTTGCGAGCGGGCAGGTTAAAATCTGGCAAATGGTGAAAGTAGGTTTCTGGCTAAATTTATTATCTATTATATTGATTGTGTTGATTGTATATCCTTTAGTAAAATGGATATTTTGATAGCTGATTTATTATTATTACACAGCAAGAATTAGATATTTACAAATATCAACGCATTCGTAAATTAATGTATGACGGAATTAAAGAAAAAGCTGACGCTGTATGGGTTGACGATGATTGCCGTTGGCTCGAGCATTGGGTCGGGTATTTTTGTGTCGCCATATCAGGTCGTGCAGGCAGTGCCGCATCAAGGCTGGGTGTTGCTGGTGTGGGGATTGGGCGGCGTTATTGCATTGACGGGTGCATTGACTTTTGCAGAGTTGGGCGGCTTGTTTCCAAAAGCAGGCGGTGTTTATGTCTTCTTGAAAGAAGCATACGGCAATTTGGTTGGCTTTTTGTATGGCTGGATCACTTTATTAGTCATCAATACAGGAGCTTTGGCGGCATTGGGCATTGCGCTGGCGGAATATGTCACCTTCTTTTTTCCATTAACGGCTACCGGAAAGTTACTATTTGCCATTTTTATCATAGGCGGTTTAACCGGAATTAATGTGATTGGTATCAACGTAAGTCAATGGTTTTCAAATATTTTTACAGGTTTGAAATTATTAGCAATTGTTTTAATTATCATCATTGGCTTTTTATTTTACAATCCTAATAATATAGAATTAAATTTCAATGTGACTGAAAAGGTTCCTTCTAATTTAGGCAGCGCGCTCCTTATTGCATTGATCGGCGTATTGTGGTCGTTCGGTGGCTGGCATCATGCGTCGTACCTCGCCGGCGAAGCCATCAACGCACCTAGAACTGTGCCACGCGCTATGATGCTCGGAGCGCTCATTGTAACAGTTACTTACGTATTGTTGAATTTGGCATATATATTGCTTTTGCCCTTGTCAACTATTGCAGACACCACTACCGTGGCGAGTACCGCAGTGGCTTCGGCGTTTTCATTTGGCGGGCAAATGGTTGCCATTGCTATCACAATTTCGGTTTTTGGTACCATTGGCATTTACACTATGAGTGCGCCACGCATTTACTTTGCAATGGCGAAAGATGGCATTTTCTTTAAGCAATTGGCACACATACATCCGCGTTTTCGCACGCCCGCTAATGCTATGCTCGTGCAGGCGGTATGGGCGATTTTATTACTTTTATTTTGGGGAACATTTAGTAATTTGATTACGTATGTAACGTTTATGGATATTTTATTTATGGGATTGGCAGGCGCTAGTGTCTTTGTGTTTCGCAAAAAACGAAGTGAGATAGTCCGTCCCTATAAAACCTGGGGTTATCCGCTGGTACCGCTGATTTTTGTGGGTATTTCGCTCGCCTTTGTAATCAATACCTTGATCGAACGTCCTTTACAAGCTTTATTTGGATTATTATTTGCTGTACTGGGCTTTTTTGTATTTTTATTATTTAAACCTCAAAAAAATGTCACTTCTTATAAGGATGAACGAGTGTTGGATCATGATTTGGAGTAATTTGTTAACGGTTAATGGTTATTCGTTATTCGTTAATGGTTAGTGGGTAATGGTTATCTAATTAGTAAAATATCTCCGGAGAAGCGTTCGATGCTGCTATCAATGTATTGCACCGTCACCGTCCAAAGATAAATGCCTTGAGGCATGATTTTATTATTAAAAGTGCCATCCCATTTTACATTGTTGGTATCTTTAATATGATATAATAAGTTACCCCAACGGTCAAATACCTGCGTTTCTATAATTTTTTCAATGCTTTTGCCAGGAAAAAGCGTAAAATAATCATTCGCACCATCGTCATTCGGTGAGAATGCGTTGGGCGCGAAAAAGTTAGTCACGCGGGTTACAGTAAATTCAATAGAATCTATTGCAATACAGCCATTTACGTTGGTAGCGGTGAGCTTGATTCGAGTATTTTGCAAAGGCTTTGCCACCGGATTGGCACAATCGCTGCAGCTCAACAGATCCGCAGGTTCCCAAAGATAGGTCGCAATGGCATAATTGCTGATGGCGGCGAGTTTAAAGGTGTCGCCTAATTCCAGTCCAGGTGCTTCGCCCAAACCAACGATAAATAGCGGCGGCGCATCTAATGTAATATTTTTTTCTAACTCACAACCAATTGAATTTTGTGCAATAACACGGTAATTACCAGCTGGTAAATTAGTAAAGGTTGTATCATTTTGAAAAGAATTTCCATTAATCGCATATAAATAAGGCGGTAAATCCCCCTTCGTTTCTACAATTTGGAGTTGCCCGTCGCTACTTTTCGTGCAAAGCGGCGGCACGAGTTGGATGCCAAAATCTGTAACTTCAGCGTTATTTATTACAATGGTATCATGTCCGGTACAATTGTGAATAGAAGTGACTATTACTTCATAAGTGCCTGGTTGATGAATAATTATACTTGAATCTTTTTCTCCTGTTGACCAATTATAGGCAGCAAAGTTACCTGCATTTAATACAGCTGTGTCTCCTTTACAAAGGAAAGCATCGCCATCAATCATAAAATTGGACAAATCTTCTACCTGAATCATCACCGTTGCTACACTGTCGCAGCCATTCACGGCTTTGCCAGGAATATTAGTGCTCCCAGCTTCAAAAAATAGCCGATTTGCAATTTGAAAAGTATCGCCCAAACAAATCGTGCGGCGGATCGTGTCGCGCGTAGGCAGGTACGTGACACGGGTTGGATTGGACACAATTCGACAGGAATTTTGAGCCAAATTTGCTGGTGAACTGGCTACCGACAAGCGAAAATACTGCCCATCAGCAGGATTGTTCAAGTCTAACTGTTGAGTGGTTTCCCCAGCAATATCCATCCAATTACCAGTGCCGGTTGCACTTTGTTGCCATTGAAAAACTGGCGTCGCAAATGCCGAGCCAATCACCTGCGAATTGATATTAATTTGCCGATTGGGGGTGCAAAAAGCAGCCGTATCAATCAAAACAACCGTGGGACCACAAGGACGAAAGGTGATATTATCCAGCGCCAAATCATTGCCGAAGCCGCCGGGCGCGTTGTTTCGCACAGCAAGTTTGATCTCAGTGGCAGCCGAATCTGTTGTAAAAGTAAAGCCATAGGTGTGCCATTTGGCATCAATCGGTACATTGCCCGAACTAAACCGAACCACTCCGTTAATTAAAAAGGAAATATTGGGCAGTATAAAACTAAGCCCTCGTGCTGGATCATTCAACGTGATAACATCTGCTGAAAATTCATAATTCGTATTGCCACAAACCGGTACCGTCTTTTCATAAAATAAACCAGGCGAATAACTGGCGTTCACCACCATCATATAGCCATTTGGATCGCTGCTATTGTCGCCAATATTGATCCAGTCGCTGGCAGCAAAACTACCCCAAGAAGTAGTATTATTTGTAATGGTATAAAATCCGTCATCGGGCGGCGGATTGAAAGTGTAGCGGTAGCCCGGCGCCAATTGAGGATCCGTTTGTAAAATATTGGCTGATCCTGAGCCAAAATCTCCATCCGGGAAGATATTATCACCAACTGAACCATTGCAGGTTTGCCCAATTGCTACGACACTCTTCAGAAGCAGCAGGATCAAAAATAAAAAATTGCGCATGAGGATTGTTATCTAAATGCTTACCCCTGCAATTTAGAGAATTGTTGCTGTTTTGAGATGGATTTTTATCATTTCTAATCATTCCGCCATTCAATAACCTTTAAAATCAAAGTTTTTCCAAGTGTTAAAATTTTATTCGGGTCTAAATTTTCGTCTTGGCGGTTCGTGGTGGCGCATAGATTCCAAAAATAAGTGACCTAATTTTTCTTGTTGCTCGGGTGTTAAAATATTTCGTATTTCTAAAAAATGTTGAATCAGTAAGCTGTCTAATGTGTTGATAGTGTTTAAGTTTGTTTTGCCAATGGCTTGCGCCGCTGCGGTGTCGGGCGGATTTTTAGCCAATTGTTCAATGATTCGACGACGACTTTCCCGCACCTGTGGCTCAAGGGAGTGCGTTTGGGCAAAGTGCTGTTCCCGTAATTCTTTGAATTGAGTAGCTTGCTCAGCCGTCAAATTCAATTCTCGTTCTATAAAACTTTCCGCATGTGGGCGACCGGGGGGGGGAGGACCCATCGGACGCAGCCAAAGCGTTGCCAGTGTGGCAATATTCATCAACGCCAATACCGCGATGACAATGATGTAGGGTGTAATGTTTTTATTCATAAGTAAATGGTTAGGCGTTTTTTAATTTATTTGGTAATAATCTCCGTCGTTACTATTGTCAAAATTGTAATCTGCTGCTACACTATTTAAATAATCCTCGCGGGCATTAAAATTGACCCACTTGGGTAATAAAGCAAAACCATTGATAATCAGCAACGCCACTACCAACGCCCACTGCCATTGGCGCATGCCCGATGGCTGCCGCGCTTCCTCCTGCTCGCGTTCCCAACGTGCCAGAATGCGCGTAGCCAGGAAAGGACTGGGTTCTACTCGTTGAATTTGATCCAACGCATCCAACGTTTGCTTCGTTGCTTCATAAAGGGATGGCTTTTCCATTATATTTTTATTTTAAATCTCAAGTAATAATAATAAATTTTCAACATCACTTCCAACTAATTAATTACAAACTATTCAACTACTGACTAAATAACTATCGACCATCAGGCTATCGACTACTTACCCACTAAACATTTATTAATTCTTTGTAATAATGTTCCAGTTTTTTTTGCAAGTTTTGTTTAGCGCGAAAAATAAGAGATTCAACCGATGCAATGCTGACATTTAGTATCTCCGCAATTTCATTATGACGCATGCCTTCTATCTTGTGTAAAATAAATGCAACGCGTTGGTTGTCAGGTAGTTCGTCCATTTTTGAGAATAATATTTTAGAACGTTCCTGATTTTCTAATGTAACTCCAGGATGGTCAAAACCAGAGGCTACCGCTTGCACCTCCGGCGTGTCCATTCCTACCAAATTTTTCATAAAAGCCCAGCGTTTCTGGCGGTTTTGGTAACGCATGTGCTCCAAACATTTGCGCACAGCAATTTGATAAACCCAGGTGCTCAGTTTGGCTTCCCCGCGAAAGCGCTCCACCGAGCGAAATACCTCCAAAAACACTTCCTGTGTCAGGTCTTCCGCGTCTTGCAGGCGAGGCACGAAGCCCAGGCAAGTATTCAGCACTTGCGCCTGAAACTGTTCAACCAGGCGATAAAATGCCTGCTGCGAACCCTCCTGTAAAGCCTGTATAAAATGCTTTTCGTCCACGGGTAATTTCATTTTTCGAATGCCCACAAATGGCGTTTCGTTGGCAATGGTATGAGGTCCGATTTCTGACATTTGATCGTCTTTATCGGGTTAGATGCTAAGTTGAAAAATTTCCAGCGGTAAAAGGGGAAAAAATTAAAAATATGCAAATAAAAATGGAAAGTATTAAAGGGAACTTGTTCAAATTGTACCGGCGACCTTTAATCGCCGATATGCTGCTGCGGCGACTAAAGGTTGCCGGTACACGCGCTTTTTATTGCCGAAGACAAAACCTAAATAATTATTGTTCCAGTTTATTAAATAAAATAGCGCTACAAATGTCTTCACTCATAGCGCACTTAATTTTTTTTAAAGGCAGCCAATTTTTATGATAATATCAGCTTTCTTTTACCGCGCAGGTACGAATGCCAAAAGGCGCATAAAGCGGGCAAAAACTAACCAGACTGGTTAATACAAAAATGCCAGCTAACACCAGTAGAATGATGCCTAAAGTGCCGGAAATTACATTAGTGAAATAAAGACCGGCAATGATGGCGGCAATTATGATGCGAATAACGCGATCAGCCGTTCCCATGTTCTTTTTCATAATGTGATGTTTACTTAGTTTGTTAAGAATTTTATTAATAATCCGATGCCGGTTGCCAAGGCTACGCACAACAAGCAAACCAGCATCAATTTGCCAATCTGGCTTTTCATTGTTTAAACTTTGAGTCAAAGTTACGTTGAAAAAAAGGCTTTGTCAGTGATATTTGTCACAGGATACATTAAAATAAAAAGCTGAACATCTATGCTATTGCTTCGTTTTAGCTATTATTAACATCCCAAACCAAATAGAAAATATGAATGGCATCGCTTGGAAATATGGCGCAATTTTATTTGCTGTACACCTGATTTTATTTTTTTTATTGCGCGTTGCAGGAGTACAGGATCAGAATACGTTAGCAATACTAGGCGCCATTGCACAATTAGTTATTATTTACTTTGCGATACGCGAATATCGGATTTTCGGTAAATCCAGAGCCGGTAATTATTTATCTGGTGTATTAATGGGGTTGTACGTTATTACAATCGGGGTGTCTGCATTTACCATTTTTGCTTATTTTTATTTAATGGCTGACCCTGGTTATGTTCAAGGAATTGAAGAAGATGCTGCCACCGGCGCTGGCGATCAGTCTGCATTTGTAAATCCTACAACGATAACATTAAACTTTTTTGCAGTAGGCTGGACAGTTGGAATCATTGGTTCTTACATTCTGACGCGCATTATTGATATGAACTTGGCACATACGAATACGAACGTTAATTCTCCTAAATAAAATAACGGTTGAATATTTTTAATTATTTATTTGACGTTTTGAAATTGTTTTAACTACTTACTATCCCATATTATATCCAAGTGAATAACAAATCTACATTGGAAAGGGCGGGGTTTTCTGAAAAAAGAGAAATCTGCCCTTTTTTATTAACATTCAACCTGTACAGTTAATCCGTCGTAAGCCAAATTCACACCAGGCGGCAACGTTTTAGAAATTTCTTGATACAAACCCATATGATGGCTCATGTGCGTAAGATAGGTTTGCTCTGGCTGGAGCAACGCGGCCATCGCCAAAGCTTCTTCGACATTCATATGCGACGCATGCGCATGCTGGTGTAAAGCGCTCAAGATCAATACTTTAGTTCCTGATATTTTAGCCATTTCAATTTCAGGAATAAATTTTACATCTGTCAAATAAGTAATGTCTCCAATCCGAAAACCCAAAATCGGCATCTTGCCATGTAATACTTCAATGGGAATGATGGGAATGCCTGTTGCTATAAATGATTTTTCTTTATTAATTGTAATTAGCTGAAAACTAGGAGATCCGGGGTAAGGATTTGCTGCAAAGGCATAGGCAAAACGCTCACGGAGTTCTTGCTGCACACGTTCGGTGGCATAAATTGGCATGCTGCGCCGCGTCATAAAATTAAAAGGGCGTACATCATCCAATCCTATGATATGGTCATTATGTTCGTGTGTAATAAGAATACCATCTAGTGAATGGATATGCTCGCGCAACATCTGCTGGCGAAAGTCAGGACCACAGTCAATTACGATATTTTTATCAGCCACCTGAATCAACGCCGCCGAGCGAAGCCGCTGATCACGCGGATCTTCGGACATGCACACCGCACAGGTACAGCCAATCACCGGCACTCCTTGCGACGTTCCAGTTCCTAAAAAAGTGAGTTTTATTTCGATGACAAATTCAATTTGAAGCTTATACTATCAAAAAGGAAATGCAATGATGTATCGAATTGTTCACGATTTGGATTGCTCTTCTTCCAATTCCGATTGGTGCCATTGAAGGCAATCCTGCCACACTTTAGCCGATTTTTCGCTCAGTTGCGTGGCATCTATCTCCAGTGAATTCAATATTTCCAGCAAACAGTTGATTCTTCCTTCCGTATCATAAAATTTATTGACCACTGCAATTTTTTTATCCTGCACCACACAATAGCCCGATTGGAAATTGCCTTTTTCATAGCGAACGGTGTACGCCAATTCTTCCAAAAGGGTTTCCAGTTTTTTCAAAGTTGTTGTTGTATATTTCATCGTTCCCTGCTTTACTCGAATTGCAAAGTAACATTTTTTCTGACATTTATGCTAGTTTAAAAATTTGAGTAAAAAAGGAAAGGCATTAAATCGTTTGAACTTTTAAATCATAAACCGCTCGATTTTAAAATTGGGTTCCTATTTTTGCAAATCTTCAAATCAATTGATATGCAGGTGATTTTCAAAATGGTGGCGTTGGGATGTCTGTGGATGATGACTTGGCAGGCGCAGGCACAGCGATTTGAGGCAGGCTTGGTGGCAGGCTTGAATTTGTCGCAAATTGACGGCGACCGGCTCGCTGGTTTTAACAAGCCAGGCTTCGTTGGGGGTGTCAAAGTCGCAACGATCTTATCCGAGCGCTGGCAAGTGAGGCTTGAAATGCTATTTTCGCAGCAAGGGTCGAGCCGCACCCGGCAAGATGATCCTTTTTCGGCTTATGATAAAATTCGTTTGAATTTTGTAGAAGTGCCGGTTTTATTACAATTTAAAGAATGGAAATTTCACATCGGTGGCGGCGTTTCTTACGCACGACTGATTGATTTTCAGGTGATTGACGCACTGGGCGGCGATGTGACCAATACACAGGATTTTAATGAAAATACCTTTTCTTTGGTGTTTAATGGAATTTATTATTTTCGAGAAAATATGGGATTTGAGGTGCGGTGGTTTCGTTCGCTCAATGATTTACAACAACTCCCAGGCGCCAGTTCGCTGATTGGGCGATCGCTCAGTATGAAACTCGTTTATTTACTTTAAAAAAATAAAAAATGCGTTACTTACTAATATTGTTAACGTTAATCAGTGTTTGGAGTTGTGGTTCTAAAGACAAAACGACTGGAGGAACTGCCACTGCAACCCTTTATCCGCCTGTTTCTCAAGAAATGTTGGAAACCCTTGTTACCAAAGGCGACCATATCGATATTGTATTTTATAAATATCCCATCAGTGTGAGCCGCGACGGCAATCCAGATGTGGTGCAGGAGTTGGCGCGTTTGTCCGATCAAGCACCCGTTTCCCTAGGAAATTGCCAGCCAGATGGGCGCATTTTTTACAATGGCAGCGGAGAAACCTTGGCGGAAGCTGATTTGTACATTCAGCCAAATTGTTATTTTGTTGTTTTTTACAAAGATAAAAAGCCAACATTTGCGAATATACTGACACCGGAAGCGATCCAATTTTATGATGGCTTGACCCGGCAGTTCAGGCAGCCGCAGTAAGCAGAAATGGCGAGATTAGAATCTCTACAAGCTTTGCTGGCTAGAACGCTAAAAGTTTTGAACATTAATGCTATCTTTGCACTCGTTTTTTGAAAATAACCGCGAGCGGCGTTTACATGGCAAATCAACCCGAAAAACGGGGGCGTAACAAACCCAATTATGTTTATACCATCATCAGTGTGTCACTGGTGCTGTTTCTAATTGGTTTTTTTGGGCTGATTTTGTTGCAGGCGCAGCGTTTGGTACAATTGTATAAAGAGCGCGTGGCGGTGATGATTGAGTTGGCAGAGGGCGTGCCGCAGGAAAAAGTGGAACAGTTGGAGTCGGAATTGCAAAAATTTCCTTTTGTAAAATCCAATTCTACCGAATACATCAGTCGAGAGGAAGCCGTAAAGCTGATGCAGGATGATTTTGGCAATGATTTTTTGAAATTGGGGCTGCCCAATCCATTTTCGGATGTGCTCACTTTCAATATCAAGGCCACGTATTTGCAAGCAGACAGTCTGAATCAGATTCGGCGCACCCTGAAAGCACAATACAGTTTTATAACCGACGTTTTTTACCAGGAAAGTGTAGTGGATTCCATCAGTGTTAATATTAGACGTATCAGTTATATGATGTTGGGAGTGGGTATTTTTTTAATTGTAGTAGCAACGGTGCTCATTCACAACACGGTTCGTCTTGCTTTGTACGCCAATCGTTTTTTAATCAAAAATATGGAATTGGTAGGCGCCTCGTGGGAATTCATCAGCAAGCCTTACTTGGTGCGCAGCGGTTTACAGGGATTGTTGAGTGGCATCATGGCTGTAGCGGCGCTGGCGCTGGCACTGTGGGGAATCGAACAACAAGTGCCTGATTTAAAAGAGTTTAGAAATATTCCTGGATTGATTACTTTATTTTCAGGGTTAATTATTTTAGGTATTTTAATTAATTTGATAAGCACTTATTACGTCGTCCGTAAATATTTAAATATGCGGGTGGACGATTTATATTAAATTATTACAAATGATCCTTGAGGGATTATCATATGATTGTTTTTTATAAAAAATGTAATTAGCAATCATTCATTAACAATTAACAATCAATCATAAAATGAGCAAAAGCAAGCCACCAAAAAAAGTAGTTGTCACCACGACCACCCCAACCACCACAAGTCGTACCACGGTAGCTACTGGTACCAACCGCCCCAGCCCTACGGTATCCACGCGCAGCCGCCAAGCTACGCCTGCGCCTAAAGTAGAATTGCTCCTAGGTAAACAAAATTTTATTTGGATGGCAATCGGTGTGGGCTTGATTGCGCTGGGCTTAATTTTTATGGTAGGGGGCCACATGCCTAGCCCAGATGTGTGGGATGATGCCATCATTTACAGCTTCACGCGGGTTACCCTGGCACCAATTTTTATTCTGGCGGGTTTGGCAGTAGAAATTTACGCCATTTTTAAGAAAAATACCACGGCAACAAGTAAAAGTGACGAATAGCCGAAAATGGCGCTACGTGGTAAATCCAACATCATAAATCGAAAATCCTAAATCATCCTAATGAGTATTCTCCAGGCGGTTATTCTTGCTATTATTGAAGGATTAACCGAGTACATTCCCGTTTCTTCTACAGGGCACATGATTATTGCTTCGTCTATCATGGGCATTGCGCAGGAAGATTTTACAAAATTATTTACCGTTGTTATTCAATTGGGCGCTATCTTTTCAGTGGTGGTGCTTTATTGGAAACGTTTTTTCCAAAGCATTCACTTTTATGGTAAGCTACTTGTTGCTATGATACCGGCTATCGTGTTTGGATTGTTATTGAATGATTTTATTGATGCCATGCTGGGCAATGTAATAGTGGTAGCCATTAGTTTATTAATTGGTGGTGTCATTTTATTGTTTGTAGATCAGTGGTTTGCAAAAAATGAAATGGAGGGAAAAAAAGAAATTAATTATGCCGAAGCATTTAAAATTGGCTTATTTCAAGTGTTGGCAATGTTATTTCCCGGTACATCCCGCTCCGCTGCGACCATCGTTGGTGGATTGACACAAAAACTGACGCGCCAGACCGCCGCTGAGTTCTCTTTTTTACTCGCCGCGCCTACCATGTTTGCCGCCACGGTCAAAGAAATGTATGATTTTTATAAAGAAGGCTACTCATTCAGCACCGATCAGACGCAAGCGCTCATTGTCGGTAATGTTGTTGCTTTTATTGTTGCCATGCTTGCCATTCGATTTTTTATTCGATACCTCAGCACGCATGGCTTGCGCATTTTTGGTTGGTATCGCATTGTAGTCGGTTTAATTATACTCATTTTATATTGGATGGGAATTGAATTATCCATGTTATAATGATACACTGATTCAACTGATTTTTATTACAATTCTTGTCGTAAAATCAGGTTTTATTCAAATTATTTAAAAATAGGTGTATTATTATGATAAAAGATATTGCTCAATATAACTTTCTTGGCGGTGCTACGCTGCTCGTCAATAAACCCAAGGGCTGGACTTCTTTTGATGTGGTAAATAAAATTCGTTATCATCTTAAAAAAAAATTAGGCGTTAAAAACATCAAAGTTGGACACGCCGGCACACTCGACCCGATGGCAACGGGGCTGCTCATCATTTGTACCGGCAAAGCCACTAAAAACCTCGCGGATTTTCAAGGATTGGACAAAGAATATACCGGCACTCTTCACCTTGGCGCTACCACTCCCTCCTACGACGCAGAAACGGAAGTGGATGAAACTTTCCCCACTGCGCACCTCACCCCTGAACTGCTGGAACAAGCACGGCACCAATTTATCGGCGATCTCCAACAAGTACCACCCATGTACTCCGCCATCAAGGTAGGCGGTCAGCCGCTGTACAAAAAAGCGCGCAAAGGCGAAACCATGGATATTCAGGCGCGCCCTGTGCACATCTACGCTTTTGATCTTACCGCCATAGCCCTGCCCGATGTGGATTTTCGCGTGCATTGCAGCAAGGGCACATACATCCGCTCGCTCGCTTACGATTTTGGCAAAACCTTACATAGCGGCGCTTACCTCGCTGCGCTGTGCCGAACACGCGTGGGCGATTTCAAGCTGGAAGACGCATGGGAAGTGGAGGCATTCATTCATCAGATCGCGTCGGAGTGAGGAAAAGTATTGCAGTCATTGGAGGCTTTTTTACTACCCCTTTGGTTTGATTAATTCCTCGTAGGCCGGGTAGCCGCGGAGGTTGGTTAAGTCCCAATCATAAATAGAACTTGAAAGTTAAAAAGACTTCCGAAGTTTCAAAAACTTCGGAAGTCTCATCCCCTAGTACACATACGGCTTCGGAAAACCCACTTTATCCAACATCTTCTCCCAGCGCGGGTCGTCGCGCAATGGCTCGAAGGACGGCTCTACCATGAGCCAGTAGCATTCAATTTCGTGGGTTTCAATGGCTTTTTCAATCCACTGCAAGGCGAGGTCTTTTTCGCCCATTTGGGCGTACACCATTCCAATATGGAAAGAAGGGCTAGCTCCTGTAGTATGCTTACTCCATTCTATCAAATAATTCAACACCTCTTTAGCTTTTTCTTTCTGATTTGTATGGTAATAGGCAATTCCTAGATTTGCGGCTATTCTAGGGAAGCCAAATCCTTCTTTTACTTGCCAAAAAGCAAGTACCTCTTCAATAAATTTAATTCCTTCATTATATTTCTTGGCGTGTATATAAGCTCTACTTCCTTCTCCTACGATTAATCCATTTCCTGGAAATAATTTATTTGCAATCTCTGTTTGTCGAATAGCTTCTTCTCTTTCGCCAGCAAAATTGAGTCCCGATATATATGCACTCCAATGCCAATAATTTGTTACATCGTTATTTTTGGCTTTCGTTGCAAATTCTTTTGCTTCTTTAAATTTTCCTCTTACATTTAAAAAATCGGTGTAGGTTTGTGCGTATTCGCCATTAGACACATCTATCATACTAGCCAGTTTTTCCAAGCCTTTTTCAGTTTCTTTAAAATCCCACAAGTACCAAAAGTTAAAATGGTTTTTAACCATTATAGTTCGTATATTATTTGAATCCAACTGTATCGCTTTATCTAATAATGGCTGTACTTTGGTAAGAATATTTGTGCGATTATTACTTCCTTCAAATGCGCCACTGTTCATCCAGACTTGTGCTAATTCGGCATAAGGTGATGCAAACTGCGAGTCTAGCGCGATAGCCTCTTCAAACAATTTGATAACATCCCCATCTCCAATCCTTCTCCAAAATGCATTATACCCTTTTAAATATTTTGTATAAGCCTCCGTATTTTGCGTAGGCACTTTTTGAAAGATTTGCTTTACTTCCGGTGCAATATTAATATTCAAATTGGAAGCAATTTGCTGCGCAATTTTATTCTGAAAATCAAAAATATTTGCGTACTGTCCATCGTATTGATTTGCCCACAAAGGCTGCTCATTTTTCGCATCCACGAGTCTTACACTAATCCGAAGCTGTTCGCCAAAGCGCTGTACATTGCCTTCCAAAATATAAGCAACTGCTAATTCTTTGCCAATTTCTGCGACTGTTTTCTTAGAATCTTTATAAGACATAACCGAACGTTCCGATCTAGTCTGGAGTTCTTTCACTTGAATCAAGCGATCCAAAATCGCTACCATCATCCCATCACTCAGATATTCCTGATTTTTATCTGGACTCAAGTCTCGGAAAGGCAGGACGGCGATAGATTTTTCAACGATTTCTTTTTTGTCAACAAAAGCCGCATTTGCGAGGGGTTTTCTGAATATCCAAACCGTAAATCCAAGCAATCCCAAAATAATAGCAATCGGAATCCAATTTGGAATACCTCTTTTAGTAGGAATTGATTCCGTTGAATCTTCTTCAATCAAGGTTTCCTCCGTAAGTTTTTCCGGCACCACTTCATACGCCCACGCCAGCACCAGCGCAATTGGAAAACCAATCGCCGAAAGCAGAATCACCGCCCGAACCGTCCACGTTGGCATTGCAAACTGCGGAAAGACCGTCGCGGCAATTTGAATCAATAGCCAAGCCGTCACGCCATAAATGGTAGCGACTTTAAAGACATTGCGGCGTTTCAATTCGGAGATTAGGTGCTGGAGTTTCATGCACTAAAATTATTGAAAATTAATGAATTGGCACCACTTTGTTGGTCGAATATTTAGGGGTGCTGTCTAAACCATGATTCATTTGATTTTTGTGGTTCTCATGTTCCGGGCATCTCAGCTATCAACAATATTTTAAAAACTACCATCTCAACCATCCACACGGCTCCGTTCCGTTATGCGCTTTGCCTTTACTGCCTTCTCCATTCCTTGCTTCTTCAAATTTTACACTTTTCCACCAATATTTTAAGCACCAAGCCCAAAATTTTGCAGAGGGAGGCTAAAATTTTTAGTGCTGAACCTAAAATTTTTAGTAGTTAATCTAAAATTTTGCAAAGGAAGGTTAAACTTTTTAGCATCCTACCTAAACTTTTTAGCGCCGAGGCTAAAATTTTACAAAGCTTACCTAAAATTTTTAGCAGTAAGGTTAAAATTTTGCAAAGCCTACCTAAAATTTTTAGTAGTAAGGCTAAAAATTCTATAAAAATGTGCAAAATTTTATCATAGATCGGATAAAAGAGGCGCTAAACGGAAAGGGATGCCCGCAATCATATCGCCGGAAAAGCGGCAAAGAAAAAGCCTCGCTACCCGGAGCGGATAGGAGGCCTCGTTAAAAACAAATTTTCACAAATGCCTACAAAAATTGTTTCGACGCTAGTTTAAGCGCCGTTGCCGCCCCACTGTTGGGGAAGAACTGCTTCATTTCGTTATACTTGGTGGTGTAGCCGCCACCGGCTTCGGTTTCTGCCTTGTAGCGGGTGTAGCGGTGGTCGAGCAGCGCATTCTGGTAATTGTCGTGATCGTGCAAAATTTTGGTATCATCCATCATTTCTTTGATCGTGTCAACGCGAAACCCCCGCGTTTCCAGAAAGTAGCGGTCCTGGTAGTCGGCTTCGAATTCCGTCCAGTTGACATCCGGGCTGCTCATGCTAGGCTGAGTCAGCCGGTAATCCCGCGACTTGTTGATGAGGAGTTTGTTTTGCTCATTCACCGACCCTAGATTAGTGCGTTCCTCAGGCGTGAGGTTGCGACACTTCGATGCCAGGATGTTTTCGAGCTGCGTAAGGAGATTATCCACCTGCGCAATTTCTGCCGGGGTAAAGTGTGCCTGAATCAGGTCGTTTAAAGGCATAAGAGATGAATTTAATTATGATGAATTAAATGAATGAAATGCCTTGCCAGCCTTGTGTTTGTGAAATTTTGTTTGGTAGGAAAAACATTGTAATAATAGGCATTTTTTTGTTATCAAACAATAGGGGAGGGGCAATAAATTTTTAGGGAAAAATAGATCAGGTTTAGATGTTGCATTTACCTAAAGATGTATTGAATGACAACGGCAATTTTTTTATATACGCAGCCTTTGTTTTATTTGTGTTTTGGAAAGCAGCCTAAAGAAGTAGGCAAAAAATAGCAGTATGCGGAACACGCTAAGCATTAAATTTGTAGATAATTTCAAATTTACTTAAAATCCATGTCGAAGCAACATCGCGGACGCATTCAGGCACAAGGCGAGGGTACGGAAAAATTGGAGTCTTGGTCGCAAGACGAGCCTTTGACAAAGGCAGATGGTTTGAAACTGTTGGATCATTTAGAAAATCAATTGTCGGAAAAGGAACGGAAAGAGCGGGAGAAGCAATTGAAAGAAGTGCGACGTTTTATTGAAAATGCAGCCGGGATAAGTGCTGTAAAGAAAAAGTCATTTTATGGGAATGATAAAGGAGCTATACGAATTGATATTGAAGTATTAGGAGGTATTGCTTTTGTGTGTTTCTTAATTGTTGTTTTATTATTTTTGTTTGGATTTAAATAGAGAAGTTGTTTAAAATTAAAGATTTTGTTTAATATGAAAACGAACCAGTATAGTT
>CAZFBN010000105.1:0-19522 GCA_964517145.1 uncultured Saprospiraceae bacterium | reverse complement strand
TAGAGCACTAGCTTCCCAAGCTGGGGGTCGCGAGTTCGAGTCTCGTTTACCGCTCTTGACAATCAAGGAGTTATGAAGTGAATTTCATGGCTCCTTTCTCATTTGCAAGCCATTTGCATGCGCAGGTTATCAAATTTTAAAAATTTGGCAAAGTTTTAAGCTCCCATCTTGTATTCGACTTCTTTGCAACAACTCCCAATTTTTCGCTATTTTTGTAAAACGTTTGCTATTGCAAATAAAAATGTGCTATTTTGTTGAACGCGAGCGAAAATTTCCAAAGAGACGTTGTTATAGTTGAGATGCGTGACTGCTCAGTGCATTGAATATTTTAATTTAACGTGTTACTTTTTACATTTTTATACAATGGGCATTGTTATTTCACTGTTGAATCATAAAGGCGGCGTGGGAAAGACGACCAGTGCCATCAATATTGGCGCCGGTATGGTGGAATTGGGCAAACGGGTGTTGCTGGTGGACCTGGATCCGCAAGCCAATTTGACACTCTCGCTTGGCATTCCGCGGCAGGCGGCAACGATTTATGAAGCCATTCGAGGCGAATCGGAATTGAAACCTGTATTTGCCAAACAAAATATGGACGTCATTACCTCCACGCTTGATTTATCTGGCGCGGAGATGGAGTTGATCAATGAAGCGGGGCGCGAGTACATCCTTCGGGAACTGTTTGAACCGCTGCGCGAAGAGTATGATTTTATTATCATTGATTGCCCGCCATCATTGGGTTTGTTAACTTTGAATGCACTGACCAGTAGCGATTATGTGGTGATTCCGTTGCAAACGGAATTCCTGGCATTGCAGGGTTTAGCCAAAATCAAACAAGTGATTCAAAAAGTGCGTTTGCGTTTGAATAAAAAACTGGAAATCGGAGGCGTGGTGGCAACGATGTACGATCATCGCAAGGTGTTGAATCGCGATGTGGTGGATACCATCAAGAAATATTTTGGTGATTTGGTATTTGAAACGATGATTCGTGACAATGTTTCTTTGGCGGAAGCGCCTTCGCAGCGCAAGGATATTTTTGATTATAGCCCAAATAGCAGCGGCGCGGAAGATTATTTGGGGCTTTGTAAAGAAATTTTGGTGCGTGTGCAAAACGGATTTGTGTCGGTGAAGAGCGAGTTTGGTGCAGCGGCAAGAGCGGAAGAGTGAGCAACTCAAAAGAACAAGTAACTAAAGGATGAAGTGACCAGATAACTGATAACAGTTAACCAATAACCAATAACAGTTAACACACATTGAGCAGAAAGAAATTCACAGACGATATTGGGCATATTTTTGGGGAAGACGACGCGGACATCCTGTCGGAGGAATCTGTGTTGCTGTCAGCCACGAGTGCAAGTGATAAAAAACGAAACCAACCGGGCAGGTCTTCGCAGGGAAAGCATTTTACTTCCGATTTGGAAAGTTTTTTGAAAGAAGCTTTTGAGGAGTCGTATGAAGCACAAACGCAGGGAGATACACGCGCTGCGGTGGATACTCAAATTAAAAAACGCAATCGCCGACCACCAGGAGGCTTGGATTTGCTCATCCGCAGCACCGTAGAGCCAGTGGCTGTGATGGATGAAGATACGCACACTCGTCGAGTAACTTTGTTATTTGAACAGAAAAAATTGGAAAAACTTAAAACAATCGCCAGATTGGAGCGTACTTATTTGAAGAACATCATTGATGAATTGGTGTTGGAATACATTCAAATGTACGAAAAAGAAAAAGGGAAGTTAGAATAGCAACTGTTTGAGTTGTTTATACAATAGTAATTTTTTTACTTTGTAAACTACCTCACGCCTTTCCCATCAAATTTCAGAGAAAATGCGGGTTCAATCAAGAGCTAATTGCGCGTTGCAATAACGTGTGATTTAAAATTCGACTGTTACCATTTAAAAACCTCAAACAACCCGCATTATGAAGGAGAAAATTGCACTCACGCTGTTTTTATCATTGTTGCTGCTGCCGGCTATCGCCAGCGTTTGTGATTCCATGCCGCAGCCACGTCGTCCGAGAATTGGGCTGGTGTTGAGCGGTGGCGCTGCCAAAGGCATTGCTCATGTAGGCGTGCTCAAAGTGTTGGAAGAAGCTGGCATTGTACCCGACATTATCACTGGTACCAGTATGGGCAGCATAATCGGTGGTTTGTATGCCATGGGCTACCCGGCAGACTCCTTGGAAAGACTGGTCTTGCAGCAAGATTGGGACAAAGTGCTGAGCGATAAAATTCCGCTGAATGAAGTCATTTTAGAAGAAAAGCCTTTTTTTGAAAATCAGTTGGTTGAATTTCCTTTTGAAAAATGGAAAATCAAAGTGCCGAGTGGCTTGATTCACGGGCAACAAATTGCAGCGTTGCTGACCAAACTGACCCTGCCTGCTTACGGCATTCAAGACTTCAATCAACTGCCTATTCCTTTTTCCTGCAATGGTGTGGACATCATTCGCGGTGCTTCTGTGCCAATAACGGTGGGCAGTTTGCCGGATGCCATGCGTGCCAGTATGGCAATTCCAACCGTGTTCACGCCGATTGAGCGCGACAGTTTTTTGCTGGTGGATGGTGGTTTGATTCACAATTTTCCAGTGATAGAAGCCAAGGAAATGGGCGCCGACATTGTAATTGGCGTTTACACGGGTGCGCGTTGGGCGGATGCCAAAAAACTCAGCAGTTTTACAGGCATTGTGAGTCAATCGGTGTTTTTGCTTAGCATTCAGGATGCTGACAAACAAATGCAATATTGCGATATTTACATCGAACCGGATTTGCTGGGTTACGGTGCACAAGATTTCAAGCATGCAGATTCCATTCTGGTTCGGGGCGAGCGTGCTGCGCGTTTGCAATTTGAAAAAATAAAGACACTGGCAGATTCAATCAATCAATTGGGCGACCGAAGTCCGATACACAGTTTGCAACCCATTCAAAGTTTTTGGCTCGATCAGATTGAAGTGCAAGGCAATCAGCGCATTTCTGGGCAGGAGGTGTCTGGGCAGTTTGGCATTGAGCCAGGCAGATTTGTGACGCCAGAGGATTTGAACCAAGGCGTGAATAAATTGTACGGCACCAATCAGTATGAAAAAGTGGACTATCGGCTGCGGCAAGAGGAAGGGCAAAATATTTTGACCATTTATTGTTTAGAAAAATCGCCGGTTTTGCTCAAAGCTGCCATCAATTATGACACCTATTCAGAGGCTGGATTTTTGGTAAATTACACTTATCACAACTTTCTTTTTCCGGCGTCGCGGTTTCTGTTCACAGGCAAATTGGCAGAAAATTACCGGCTTCAATTTTCCTATTTAAAATACATCAATGCGGCTAAATCTACTTCGCTTTTTGCCAATTGGCAACTGAATCGAGACGAGGTGCCCATTCAAAGCGACATTGGATTGCCTCAAAATTTTAGCTTGGTCAATGCCTGGGTAGATTTGGGTATTCAAAAACGGGTGAATCGCAACACGATGATCGGCTTGGGCATTCAGCGGGAAAGGCTGCGTTTCAAACCTTTGACAGGCACAGAGGTGCCCTTTGATCGCCTATCGCAAAGCAATTTTAACGTATATGCTTTTTGGCAATTGAATACACTGGATCGTAATATTTTTCCAACAGAAGGCTCCACGCTATCTTTTGAAATCAAGCATTTGCGTGGCAATCAGTTTAATGTAAAAAATTTTACAGCGCCAGTGATTGAGGATTCCGTTTTTGCATTTGAACCTTATACCAAAATCACTTTTCAAAGCCGTAATCTGTTTAAATTGCACCGCTGGGCTTCCTTGCAAATCAATCCTTTCGTGGGCATTGTGCTCAATCCGAATAATACTTTTGGTGATTTTTTTCTTGTCGGAGCGCCCGAAGCCCTCAATCGGCGGGCTTTGCCGTTTCATGGTTTGGATGCCAACGAAATCATTGCACAAACCGCATTTGGCTTGGACATTGGCTACCAACATTTTTTAAAACGCAACCTGCTCTTCGCTTTTAATGTGAATGGCGGCTTTTTTCAAAAACCGGAAGCCTTGCGAGAAAATTTTCTGGAAGGCAATTATAATGGCATCATCGGCGGCAGTGCATCGCTGGGTTACAATTCTTTTTTAGGTCCCTTGCGGGCTACCGTTTCCCTGCCATTTTATGCTGAAAGCGGTATTGATTATGGTCCCAGGTTTTTTATATCACTAGGGCATCGGTTTTAATTAGGAACAGATGTGATGGATTTTTAAATTTTAAAGTATTGTTTATCAATGCTTTTAGTGCTATTTACTTCACTGCCTCCAGCACCATGTCCAGCCTGCTTTCTACAAGATAAGGGGTACTGTTTCTAAAATAAAAAACCACTTCCAATCGAAATTGCCCTTCGCTTAACAGCTTTTCCACATTTTTTTGAGTGGGCAACAACTCGATTTGTTCCTTCGCCCTGCCGCGCAAATCATCAATATAAAAAACCTCGTCCGAAATCAAGCTACACTGCGACTTTGTTGTGGAGCACATCAAAACCGAAACACCTTCTACAAAATCATAATCAAAACCATCGAGTGAGGCGATGCGCGCAGAGTAAGGCAAGACCCCTGCAATCACGGATGTATCGGTATTGTTGGCTTTTACCAAACTAAAAAAATTGGAGGACACCTCGGCTTTGGCAAAGCCCCACGGCGTAATACCCGACAAACCGGCTGGCAGATTGAATAAGATATTGGGATAAACCACTTCAAATACGCGTTCTCTGTTTTCGCGAGAACAACTTAAAATTGAGACTATTACAAATAGTAATAAAAATACTTTTTTCATTTTTTCAAAAAATTAGAGCTGCTTATGTATGAACCTTGCAACACGCCTAAAAGATTTATGTAAAAATGTATCAATGGTACAAATTTCTGCTTAACTTTCGCAAGCAGGCATCCATTAATTATTGCACGCTGTTTGAAACTCAAAATTTTTGTAATCCTTTAACCCAATTGAACCGCAAATAACATGGGCGAACATAAAGTCACGCTAGCAACTGATAATCATGCCATTATGCAACGTTTTGTGCGCAATTTGCTGCGCGATGTGCAGGCGTTTGAATACATGCTGGAAAACGATTGGTTTGAAAATGATATTGTACGCATCGGCGCTGAACAGGAAATGTGTCTGGTAGATACCAAAACCTTCAAACCCGCCGCCATAAACATGGAGGTGCTGGAAACGATGAAAGAGCACGAATGGTGCGGCACAGAGCTGGCAAAATTTAATTTGGAAACCAATCTTATCCCGCGCGTTTTCACCGGCACTTGCCTGAGTGAAATGGAAGCTGAAAATCGGGAATATTTAAATATCATTCGGGAAAAATTAAAATCTCGAAATGCCGATGTGATTTTGACGGGCATCCTGCCTACCCTGCGAAAAATAGACCTGGAGCTTCACAATCTGACGCCCAAGCCCAGGTATTTCGCGCTTATTGATTCTATCAACAGTCAATTGATTGGCTCAGCGTATGAATTGCGCCTGATGGGCATTGACGAAATTCTGGTGAAACACGACTCTCCTCTGCTGGAAGCCTGTAACACCAGTTTTCAAGTGCATTTGCAGGTGTCGCCCAAAGATTTTGTGGGCATGCACAACATCGCGCAGGCACTCGCCGCTCCGGTGATGGCTATTGCCGCCAATTCGCCTATTGTTTTTGGCAAACGCCTTTGGCACGAAAGCAGAATTGCACTGTTTCAACAGGCGCTCGACATTCGCACCACGCATGACCACATGCGCGAACGCAGCCCCCGTGTGAGCTTTGGTACCGGCTGGCTCGAAGATTCGATTATGGATATTTATAAAGAAGATATTGCACGTTTTCGTGTTTTATTAAGTGCTGACGTAGAGGAAGATTCGCTGAAATTAATTGAACAAGGCATTGTGCCAAAATTACGCGCTTTGCAAGTGCACAATTCGACCGTTTATCGCTGGAATCGTCCTTGTTATGGCATTAGCGACAATGGAAAACCGCATTTGAGAATCGAAAATCGGGTGCTTCCCGCTGGTCCTACCACTGTGGATGAAGTGGCGAATGCCGCATTCTGGCTGGGTGCCATGATGGGTATGAAAGATTGCTGCCCGGATGTGCGAAGCAAACTTTCCTGGGAAGATGTGCGTGATAATTTTGCAAAAGCCGCGCAATTTGGGATTGATACGAAATTCAACTGGTTTGGCGATGGAAAAATTTCTGCGCCGGAACTCGTGTTGAAAGAATTGCTCCCCATTGCCCGAAAAGGGTTAGAGCTTCAAAATGTGGCTACTGCCGATATTGATAAGTACCTGGGAATCATTGAAGAACGTGCCAAGCAACATCGCAACGGCGCTCGCTGGCAATTGCGGGCTTATACTAAATTATTGAAGGAAGTTGGCAGAGACGAAGCGCTGACGATTATGACGGCTGCTATTGTTAAAAATCAATCCAAAGAAATGCCGGTACATACCTGGGAACTCCCCGAACCGGGTGATCTCGATGATTATCGCCCCTCCAAACTCCGCGTGGAAGAATTCATGGAAACCGACCTTTTTACGGTGCAAAAAGATGACCTCATTGAGCTGGTCGCTGAGTTAATGGACTGGCGTAAAGTGCGTTACATGCCCGTCGAAGATTCCAAAGGTCGCCTGAGCGGACTCATCACTTCCCGCCTGTTGCTGCGTCATTTTGCTCGCCGCAGCCGGATGAACGGACAAGAAGAAATCACTATGGTGAAAGACCTGATGCTGACAGACCCGATTACCATCAGCCCAAAAGCCACGATTTTAGAGGCGTTGCGGCTCATGCGCAACAATCAGATCGGCTGTTTGCTGGTGGTACAAAATGAAGAATTGGTCGGCATTATCACAGAAATGGATTTCCTGCGTATCTCGGCGCGACTGATCGAGCGGCTGGAAAAGTAATAATCGTGTCTTCTGAAATTTTCTGAATGTGAAGTAGATATTGAAAACTATAAACAGAGCAGCACACTAAACAACAATAGCAACGCGGACGACACGGATAACGCGGGTCAACGCTGACAAATAAATCCGCATTCATCTGTGTCGCCCGCGTCATCCGCGTTCCAATTGAAGTGTTATAGGCACAGCAGCTTGCTGCTGTTTAATCCGCCCTTGATGACTTTGTCTATAAAACTTCCGAAGTCTGTTCTATTTTCGCGCCAAATCAATTCAAATGAACAGAGGCGATGTTTCAAGCTTTTTACGTACAATCGGCATTCTACACACGTTCGACCGGGCGCGGTTTTATGTCACAAAAATCAAAAATTTTCAAAAAAACCAAGCCTTTCAGAAAGCCCATCCTGGTGTAGCCTTTCCGCCGGATTACTTGATGTACGAGTCTTACAATCTGGATTATCAAAAATATTATGAAGATGGCTGGGACACAGCGGAGTGGTTAGCTGGTCATTTTGCGCGTCACAAAACGTTGGAAAATCTTAACATACTGGATTGGGGCTGCGGACCTGGGCGCGTTATTCGGCACCTGCCAAATGTAATAACTCCTACCAATCATTACTACGGTACCGATTATAATGTAAATTCTATCAATTGGTGTAAAAACAATTTGCCCAATATTTATTTTAAACTAAATAACATTCATCCTCCGACTGTTTTTGAATCCGATTTTTTTGATATTATTTACGGCATTTCTATTTTAACGCACCTTTCCGAAGCTTCCCATCGCGCCTGGTTGCAAGAATTAATCAGAATTACCCGACCTGGCGGCATTCTATTCCTCACTACGCATGGCGATGCATTCAAGCACAAGCTTTCCAGTGAAGAACTAGCGCATTACGAAAACAATCAACTCATCGTGCGCGGGCAAGTCAAAGAAGGGCATCGGGTGTTTACTACCTTTCATCCAACCGGATATATGAAAAGCTTTTTTAACCAATATGGTGCTGTTTTAGAACATATTCCAGGTAAAAATATGCCCGGGAAGTACCCCGAGCAGGATGTGTGGATCGTGGGAAAGATAAATTTGTAATTTTACAAGAGAAAAAATCTCTTTAAGCGTTCTTATCTTGGAAAAATATCAACATATTTGTATCGAAAACCGTTTTATAAGAGAAAAAATCTCTTGGATATGTTACTCCGATTCACCGTTTCCAATTTTCTTTCTATTTCGGAAGAGATAGAATTCAATATGTTTCCTGGCGACTACCGTCGGCACGAGCATCATATTTATCATACCGAGCAGGTGGATTTATTAAAGTCGGCGGCTATTTATGGGGCAAATGGAGCAGGGAAATCGAATTTGGTAAAAGCTTTGTCTTTTCTGCATGAGTTAGTCATTACGGGCAAGATGGATTATCAAGGTCATTTATATTTTAAATTGGGCAAGCAATATGCAGAACAGCCAACAAATATGGAGATTGAGTTTCGATATAATAAAAAGTATTACGCTTACGGGATTTCTATTTTAAAAGATAAAATTTTGGAGGAATGGTTATATGAATTGGCTATAAAGAAAGAGAAAGAATCATTATTATTTGAAAGAAAATTAAAAAATGATAAACCAGATATTCAAATTCACCCAGCTTTATTAAAAACAGAAAAAGATAAATATCGGTTGGAAATTTATACCAATGAAATTTTACAAGAGGATACGCCTTTTATTTACTTAGTGCATGATAAAGAAGGATTTGAAAAAATATTTGATGCATATAAATGGTTTGAAAATTGTTTATTATTAATTTATCCTGAAATAAAGTATAAAGACTTTTTACATAAAATCGCATTAGATGTAAAGTTTAGGGATTTTGTGAATAAAATAATGGCAGAAACTGGAACTGGAGTAGCTGAGATTGATGTCAATCTGGAAGTTTATGATATTTTTTTTGATGAAAGCCGAGAGAGAACTAAACAAGATATTTTAGCTAGATTGGAAGCAGGCGAATCGTCTGTGTTGGTGAAATACGATGATTATAATGCAGAAAAACATGTAGTAGTTTCATTTAATAAAAATCAGGAACTAATTGTACATCAAATTATTTTAAAGCATAAAAATGATAAAATAACTGATGTAAGCTTCGAAATGGAGGAGGAGTCTGATGGCACCCAACGCTTGTTAGAATTTTTACCTGCCTGGGATATGTTGTATAATAATGAAGTGGTTTTTATAATTGATGAAATAGATCGCAGTTTGCATCCGGCGCTGCTAAAAAAATTAGTCGAGCAATTTTTAAAAGCCAAAACCAAAGGACAGCTCGTTTTTACGACGCACGAAAGTAACTTACTGGATATGAACCTGTTCCGTCAGGACGAAATCTGGTTTACCGAAAAAGATGATAACGGTAGCACCAAAATTTATCCTTTGAGCGATTTCAAACCCCGGTACGATTTGGACATTCGCAAAGGGTATTTAAATGGGCGCTTTGGGGCAATTCCATTCTTGGGCAATTTGAATGATTTAAACTGGGAATATGCCGAGGAAGAACAGACCTTATAAGCGCGGCGAACCATTCCGGGATGCACGTTTGTTTGTGATTGCCTGTGAAGGCGCTAAAACGGAGAAGCTTTATTTTGAAGGATTGGTGGCGAATAAGCAGCGGGTGAAGGTGAAAATTTTGGCACCGGTGGAAGAAAATCACGGTAAATCTGCTCCAAAGTGGATTTTGGATCGGGCTGCAACATATGTGGAAGAATTTGGTTTGGCAAAAGACGATCAGTTGTGGCTGGTCATGGATGTGGATAAATGGATGGCAGATGCACTGCGCGAAATTAATGAGCACTGCATGCAGCAAACGAATTGGTACACTGCCTATAGCAATCCTTGTTTTGAAATTTGGTTATTGCTTCATATTCTGGACTTTACAGATTCGGAAAACTATAAAGCACAAGAGCTGAAGCAAAAATTGCATGCGCAATTTAATGGTGGTTATAAAGTGGAGCACGTACTGCCACATTTGGAAAATGCCATTCAACGGGCTTCTGGTAAAGACAAAAATCCTACTTTTTTCCTTCCTGAACCGATGACGACCAAAGTGTATAAATTGGCGATTGAGTTACAAGATTTGTTAAAGCAAAAGTAATTACGCTCGCTGCTTCACCAATCCCCCCAGCGTCTCTATCGCCCGCTCCACTTCTTCTGTAAATGGTCGTCCGAAGCTGATTCTCATACAGTTACAATACCTGCCTTGGGTGGAAAAAATCTGCCCTGGCGCGAAACTGATGCCTTTTTTGCGGGCGGCTTTGTAGAGTTCAAAGGCGTTGATGCCTTCCGGCAGTTCAATCCAAAGGACAAATCCACCTTCGGGTTGGGTGATGTGAATTTCCGATGGAAAATGCTCGTGAATGGCGTGCAGGTAGCGCAGACATTGCGTGTGCAGACTCTTGCGCAGGCGCTTGAGGTGGAGTTCGTAGCGACCGTTTTCCAAAAAATGGGCAATGGCAGCCTGGGTCAAAGTCGTACCGGAAACACTGGTAATCAACTTATTATGAATCACTTGTTTTGTCCATTTACCCGGCAATGCCCAGCCGACGCGGTAGCCCGGCGCGAGCGATTTGGAAAAGGAGCCGCATTGCAGCACGAGTCCTTCGGTGTCATAAGTTTTACAAGTTTTGGGGCGATGTTCGCCGAAATACATTTCGCCGTAGATGTCGTCTTCGATCAGCGGAATATTGCGTTTGGTCAGCATTTCCACCAATTGGCGCTTGTTTTCATCGGGCATGCAGCTACCGAGCGGATTGTTAAAATTTGGAATAAAAATGCAGGCGGCTATATTAAATTTGTCGAGCGCATCTTCCAAAAAATCGAGTTCGGGTCCCCATTCCGGGCAGGTGGGAATTTCTACCGCTTTTAAATTCAGGCTTTCCAAGGCTTGCAAAATGCCGAAATACGTAGGGCTTTCCACCGCGACGGTATCGCCGGGTTTGGTCACCGCGCGCAAGCACATAACGATGGCTTCCATGCAACCGGAGGTGATGACGACTTCTTCACTGCTCACGTTGCCCGACCAGTTGAAGGCGAGTTTCGCCACCTGATTGCGCAGTGCCAGATTGCCCTGAATATGCTCGTAATTAATGCCGTGGTATTTTGATTCGCGCAAAGCGTGCACGATGGACTTGTTCAACTTCGCCGCCGGCAGCAAATCCAACGAGGGCGCACCCACCGAAAACTGAATGACTTCGTCCGACGCCAAATCTTTAAACACCGACGCAATCATTTCCGACAGGCTAATTTCCTGCTCAATCGGCTCGGGCTTGGTCACGCGCGGCAGCGGCAGTTTTTTCGGATTAAATTTGACATAATAACCCGATTTCGGACGCGATTCGATCAATCCTCGCGCTTCCAATTGCGAATACGCCTGAAATGCCGTGCTCATGCTGATGCCCTGCTCTTTGCTCAACATTCTGACAGACAATAACTTATCGCCTGTTTTCAATACCTCCTGCCGAATCAATTGCTCAATACGGTCGGCAACTTGCTGGTAGAGGAAATCGTCTTGTAAGTGGCTCTTGGTCATAGCTTTGGAGTTAGATGCCAGAAATCAGATGCCAGATGCAAAACAGTTCCGACTTCTGACTTCCGATTTCTGACTTCATTCAAATCTGTTCTGCACAAAAATAACAAATCTGCATCTGTTTTCAGTATTCAAATTCGAGTTTTTTTGTGGCTTCTTTTGAAATGAGCTTTGAAATCTCTCGACTATGAATAGTAGCAATCGAATCGCTTACCTCGCTTTGGCTTTCGTGTGCATCGTGTGGGGCACGACTTATCTGGCGCTGCTGATTGGCGTGCGGCATTTTCCACCCTTTTTGTTTACCGGCTTGCGACAGTTTACGGCGGGGCTGATTTTGGCAAGTTTTATGCTGTTCGTGCGGAAGCAGCAACTGGGCGGTTGGGCAAATATCTGGCGGCAGGCGCTCACTGGATTTATGATGATTGCGCTGGGCAATGGCTTGGTCGGTTGGGCGGAGCAGTTTGTGCCCTCTGGCATTGCCGCGTTGATTGCATCGCTTTCTCCGTTGTGGATCATTTTGATCAATGTAGCCGTGAATCGCCAGGAAAAGACGCACCCTTTCGCGTGGGCAGGCGTGCTGGTGGGCGTATTCGGCATGGTCATTCTGTTTCAGGATAATATAAGTTTTCTCACCAATCCTCAATATGCGGCTGGTGCATTCATGGTACTTTTGGCGGCACTGGGCTGGGCTGGGGGCAGTGTGTTTATAAAAAAACAAAAAGCAAGAAGTCACCCGATTTTGAATGCCGGGCTGCAAATGTTTTTCGGCGGATTCTGGAGCTTTCTGCTAAGTTTGATCTTCGACGATCTGAGCCAGGTGCAGTGGTCGCCGCAAGTGGCGGGGGCGCTGTTGTATTTAATCATCTTTGGTTCGCTGATGGCATTTGCGGCTTACGGCTACGCTTTGTCAAAACTGCCGATTACGCTGGTTTCCATGCATGCGTACATCAATCCGCTCGTGGCGGTTTTCCTCGGCTGGCTGGTGTTGGACGAAAAAGTAAATTTAAACACGGCGCTGGCATTTTTATTAATTGTTGGCAGTATCTATTTGGTAAACAGAGGATTACAAAGGCAGAAATTGGCAGCAATGAATGAAACGCGTCCTCGCTCTGTAGGTCGAGTGTCCACTTTAGTGCGCCTGGTGCGGTCAAAATTTGATTGACACAAACCCGAATAATTATAAACATGGAAGTATTGTATCAAATTGAAAATGAATTAATTGCATCGGAATTCATCGACGTTTTGAAACGCTCGACACTCGGTAAACGCCGCCCGATTGATGATCCGAAACGTATTGAATTGATGCTGCGACACGCTAATTTAATTGTAACGGCTCGCGTTGATGGAAAATTAGTTGGCGTATCAAGGGCATTATCGGACTTTGCATTTTGCACGTATTTGTCTGATTTAGCAGTAGATACAGATTATCAAAAATTGGGAATTGGTAAAGAATTAATCCGGCAAACGAAGATCGCTTCCGGTCAGGCAAAATTAATTCTGCTGGCAGCACCCAAAGCGATTCATTACTACCCAAAAATTGGGATGCAGCGGCACGAGCATTGTTTTTTTATTAGTGAACCGGATGAAATTATTTAGTAATTTGTAATAAAAGTTTAAAATAACCCTTTTTTATTTAGTTGATATTACAAAATAACCCGACTTATGTTAAAAATTGTGGATTACCAAACGCATTTACAACCCTACTTTGAGAACCTGAATCGCGCGTGGATTGAAAAATATTTTACTATGGAACCGCGTGATATTGAGACGCTTACCGAACCCGAAAAGAACATTCTCGAACCTGGCGGCATTATTTTATTTGCCGAATGGAATGGCGAAATTGTGGGCACTGCCGCGCTGAAAAAAGAAGATGAGATAACTTTTGAACTGACCAAAATGGCGGTGGATGAGTCGAGCCGCGGCAAGGGCATTGGCAAAATCCTGGCAAAAGAAGCGTTGGAACGTGCAAAAGTAATTGGTGCTGAGCGAGTTATATTGTATTCACAAACACAGTTGGGGGCAGCCATTAACGTTTACCGCCAATTGGGCTTCATGGAAGTGCTGCTGGAAAAGGGTTTGTATCGCCGCGCCAATATCAAAATGGAAAAATCTTTAATACCGATGACCAAAGCCGAGCGGGAACGCCTGATCGAAAGTTACGGCAAAGCGTATGATAAAATTGTGGCGGCTATCGCCGAATTCCCGCGCGAAATGTGGCAGTGGCGACCCGCCAATGGCAAATGGACCATTCACGAAAACATTGTACATCTGGCTGATAGTGAGGCAAATTCATATATACGTTGTCGTAGATTGATTGCGGAGCCAGGTAGCGCCGTGTTGGGCTACGATCAGGAAATCTGGACGGAAAAATTGGATTATCACCAACAGAACGTGGACGATGCGTTAGAATTATTTCGGCTATTGCGCAAAAAATCGTATGATTTAATTAAAAATCTGCCGGATGAGGTTTGGAACAACACCATCGAACACTCGGAAAACGGCACTATGACTTTTGAGGATTGGCTGCGCAGCTACGAGAATCATACCCACATCGGCTCGATGCGGCGGGTTTATGAAGCCTGGCAGCGTTCGGTAGAGGGTAGCAGGTAAAGGGTAGAGGGATTGCCCACATGGTGTGTCCCTCTACCCTCTACTTTTAATCTTTTATCCAAAATACTTCGCAAGTTTTCGGTTGTTCCCGTCCGTGCATTCGGTTAATTTTGTAAAAAAAGTAAGATGGAGTTATCCGCTGATCGAATGTATCAAGCTTTATTAGACAAAGACCCTCAGTTTGAAGGCGTTTTTTATGTAGGCGTTAAAACCACCGGCATTTTTTGTCGGAATACCTGCACCGCACGCAAGCCAAAACGAGAAAATGTAAAATTTTTCGATAATACACAAAACGCTATTTTAGATGGATTTAGACCCTGTAAAGTTTGTAAACCTTTGCAACAAAAAGGCGAAGTGCCGACTTACATCGCCGACTTAATCCAGGAAATTCATATCAATCCCGAGCAAAAAATAACCGATTGGCAATTGCGGCAGCGCAACCTTGATCCGGCGGCGGTGCGGCGGTGGTTTCAAAAAGAACATGGCATGACGTTTCAGGCGTTTCAGCGCTTAACCCGCATCAATCAAGCGATTGGCATGATTCAGAAAGGCGAAAAAGTGTCGAGCGCCGCGTATGACAATGGCTATGAATCCTTGAGCGGCTTTGCTTATTCTGTACAAAAAACGACTGGATTGAATCCAAAAGCGACTGAAAATAAGCAAGTTATAACGGCTATTCGTTTCGCAACGCCCCTGGGTACGATGATGGCTGCTACCACCGACAAAGGCATTTGTTTATTAGAATTTACAGATCGTAAAGCATTGGAAACCGAATTGAAACAATTGCAGAAATTATTAAATGCGATCATTTTACCCGGAAATCACCCGATTTTACACCAATTACAACAAGAATTAGACGCGTATTTTGCGGGCACAAGAAAAGATTTTGAGGTACCGCTGCACGCGCCCGGAACGCCATTTCAACAACAGGTTTGGCAAGCCTTGCAGACGATTCCTTATGGCGAAACGCGTTCTTACAAAAAGCAAGCGCAAGTGATTGAACAACCACAAGCCGTTCGCGCCGTTGCCCGCGCAAATGGAGCGAATCGCATTTCCATTCTCATTCCCTGCCACCGTGTTATCGGCGAAGACGGCAATCTGACAGGTTACGGTGGCGGCATTTGGCGCAAGCAGTGGTTGCTGAATCACGAGCGGCAATTTTTGTAATAATTATATGCCTGGCTTCAAGAGTTTTACAGTTGCAAAAGTCTTTTTCTATCGCGCCTTATCTATCTTTGCAGCGCTAACCAACAATTGGAACCATGACCAAAATCGGCATTATCGGCGCGGGTGCTATGGGCACGGGCATTGCGCAGGTGGCGGCTACCGCCGGGCACGAGGTGTATCTATACGACGCCAATTCTGAAGCATTACAACGCGCAACGAATAATCTTCAGAATACATTAAAAATGCTCACCGAAAAAGGCAAAGTGACTGAAAATGAAGCCAATACAATTTTTCACCGTTTTCATTTTATTGAAAAAAAATTGGATTTGTTGAAAGATTGTGGTTTAGTCATTGAAGCGATTGTCGAAAATCTGGAAGCCAAAAAAGAATTGTTTTACGAATTGCAGGAGGTCGTCTCCAAAGACGCGATTTTAGCGACCAATACCTCTTCCCTTTCCATCGCGGCGATTGCCTCGGCTTGTCGGGAACCGAATCGCGTCATCGGCATTCACTTTTTTAATCCAGCACCGCTGATGAAATTGGTGGAAATTATTCCTGCGGTACAAACAGCGGAAAATATCACTCAAATAGCGCGTCAACTCATCGAAAGCTGGGGCAAGACGACCGTTTTAGCCAAAGATACCCCTGGTTTTATTGTCAATCGCGTGGCGCGACCCTTTTACGGCGAGGCGTTGCGCATTTATGAAGAGGGCATGGCGGACATTGCGACCATTGATTGGGCGATGAAAGAAATCGGCGGATTTAAAATGGGACCCTTTGAGTTAATGGATTTTATCGGACATGATGTAAATTACACCGTCACGGAAACGGTTTTTCGGGAATTTTTTTATGATCCGCGTTATAAACCTTCTTTTTCGCAAAAAAGATTGGTCGAAGCGGGTTATTTAGGTCGAAAATCTGGTCGGGGATTTTATAATTATAATGAAAATATCATAAAAACCGAACCTACTAAAGATCAGGATTTAGGTAATAAAATTGTGAATCGCATTATTATTATGTTGATTAATGAGGCTGCGGACGCCGTTTTTTGGAATATTGCAACAAAAGAAGACATTGATTTGGCGATGACAATGGGTGTCAATTATCCAAAAGGTTTGTTAAAATGGGCAGACGAATGGAGTATAACTACTTGTTTATCAATGCTCGATCAATTGTACGAAGCATACCGGGAAGACCGCTACCGTTGCAGTCCGCTGCTGCGCAAAATGGCAGAAGCGAATGAAACGTTTTATTAGAAGTTAGAAAACAGAGGTCAAATGTCAGAATCGAACCATACAAGGATAAATATTTTAAATCAAGTTTATGATGTGCAGGACTTCCGCTCCTGGGGGCATCAATTAATAGATTTATTATCCGATTATATACAAACCGTTCAAAATCAGTCAGATTATCCGGTTTTGCCTTATAAAACGCCAGAGGAAGAATTATTACATTGGCAACAAAATTTCAATAACGGCATCGGCGAACCATTACATTTATTTAGCGAAATATTACAACATTCCATTCATGTGCATCATCCGCGTTACATCGGGCATCAGGTTTCGGTGCCTGCACTAGTGGGAACTTTGGCAGGATTGGTGTCGGACGTGCTGAGCAATGGTTCTGCCGTCTATGAAATGGGCATGGCGTCGAATGCATTAGAAAAAGTCATAACGGATTTTGTAGCACAACTAATTGGTTTTCAAAATGGTACAGGTTTTTTAACTTCTGGCGGCTCGCTGGCAAATCTCACGGCAATGCTGGCAGCGCGCAAAGCAAAAGCGCCCAGCGACGTGTGGACGAGCGGGCACCAGGAAAAATTGGCGGTTCTGGTGTCGGAAGAAGCGCATTACTGCATTGATCGGGCGGCGAGAATCATGGGTTTGGGCAGCGAAGGGATTGTTAAAATTCCAGTGAATGAGCGCTTTGAAATTCGAATAGATTTGCTGGAAAAATATTTGCAAGAAGCTCAAAATCAAGGCTTAACGGTGTTCGCTCTGATTGGTTGCGCGTGCAGCACCTCGACCGGTTCGTTTGATGATTTGGAAGCTTTAGCCAATTTTGCAGAAAAACACGATCTTTGGTTTCATGTGGACGGCGCGCACGGCGGCGCGGCGATTTTTTCGGAGCAGCACAAACATTTACTCAAAGGCATAGCACGCGCAGATTCCGTTGTGATTGATTTTCATAAACTATTATTAACGCCTGCTTTGGCAACGGCTTTAATTTTTAAAAATGCCTCCGATTCGTATCACACTTTTTCGCAGAAAGCCCAGTATTTATGGGACTCACAGCAGGATGAAGAGTGGTGGAATTCGGGCAAGCGCACCTTTGAATGTACAAAATTTGTAATGGCTTTAAAAATTTATGCTATTATAAAAACGTACGGAATTCGTATCTTTGAAGCAAATGTAACGCACTTATTTAGTGTCGCAAAAAAGTTTGCGGATATTATAAAACAACGCTCTAATTTTGAATTAGCTATTGAGCCTAAAGCTAATATTGTAAATTTTAGAATAGTAAATGTATCTGAAAATGAATCGGATACTTTAAATGGAGCCATTCGTAAAAAATTAATACAGGAAGGCAAATTTTACATCGTACAAACCACATTACAAGGCAAATTATATTTACGCGTTACCATCATGAATCCGTTGACGACAGAAAATGATTTAATCGCCTTACTAAATGAAATTGAATATTTAACTGACAAAATGTAATAATCCCAATTAAAAATTAAAACCATGAACAAAGTCATTTACTCGATCATTTCTTCATGCCTCATTTTTTCATTCTTCATTCTTTCATTTTTATTCACTGCTTGTGAAGAAATTGCACCGACCTTAAATCCTGTTACGCCCAATCCTGGCGGCGAAGATTCCATCGTGCGCAAAGTGTTAATTGAGGAATTCAGCGGGGTGCGCTGCGTCAACTGTCCAGCGGGCAGCGCTGCTATTGAGAATTTATTGAATATTTACGGAGATCAGTTGATCGCCATTTCTATTCACGCCGGATTTTTTGCGCCGCCTTATCCTGAAAGTAAATATGATTTTCGCACGGCGGATGGTAATAATTTATTGAGTTATTTAAAAGAACCGCTCGGTTATCCGACAGCAGTCGTCAATCGTAAGCTATTTGATATGGAGTTTGATCTTCATTTATCGCAAGGTCAATGGGCTGGATTCATTGCACAGGAAGCAGCAGCGGCGCCGCAGGTCAGTTTGGAATTAATCAAGAACTATGATACTATTAGCCGTCAACTAAATATTGAAGTAAATATAAAAACCCTCGAACCGATTACGGGTGAGGACATTCGCCTCAGCCTCGCACTCACCGAAACCGACATCATAGACGTGCAACTTGCGCCTAGCGGCAAGGTAAATGATTATAAACACAAGCACGTATTGCGTGATTTTATTACCAATTATGATGGGAATCCTATCCCCGAAATTAAAGAAAAAGGCGTTACTTTAACAAAATCATTTACTTATACTTTATCCGCTAATTACATAGCAAAAAATTGTACTATTATTGCTTTTGTGCATTTGAATGGGGAAAAGAAAGATGTGTTGCAGGCGGAGCAGGGGAAGGTGATGGATTGAAACTTTAATTGTTTTTTTAGCGTTTTTTCTTAAAATATTTTAGACATGGTTGTGACTATAAAATTACAAAATCAGCAGGAATATCAGTGGTTGCTGCCTTTGTTAGAAAGGTTGAAACGAGACAATATCACTGTTGAAGTAAAAGGAAATTTCGTAGAGAATGATTTGGTAGAGAGAAAGAAAGCTTTTTTCAATTACATTCAACAAAATCCTATTCATATAGAAAGTATTGGCAAATTACCTAACCGCGAAGAACGCAATGCAAGGTAAATGCTTCTGGGACAGCAACTTATGGGTGTATTTGTTAGTGCAAAATACCAATCCTCAAGATTCAGATAAAAAACAAATTTTAGAAAATCTAATCTGGCAAGCTGCTGAAATTACAGTTTCTACTCAAGTACTAAATGAGGTCGCTAATGTTTTAATGAAAAAATTTGCACTTAATGAAACGGAAACGAGTCTGCATTTGAAAAATATTATGAATCTTACGCAAGTTATTCCTCTTTCCGAAGACATAACATTTTCAGCTCTTTACATAAAAGAAAAATACAAGCTAAGTTGGTTTGATAGCTTAATTATAGCAGCTGCATTAAAAAATGAGAGTGAGATATTATTAACCGAAGATTTACAAAATGGATTAATTATTAGACTTGCGTCAAATTGATTATCAACAGATTAAGAAATTCCAGAGTCCG
>CAZFBN010000104.1:0-19722 GCA_964517145.1 uncultured Saprospiraceae bacterium | reverse complement strand
TGAGGATGCTTCTCTTATATGTCAATCTTTTTAATTTTTAACAGCTTCTTACAACAGAAAGAACATTTTTCGGATTATGTTTTTGAAGATTTAGCAGCAGAATATTTAAAACAACATCCTGATTTACAAAAACAACTAAATGAAAAACGCACCGCTGATCCTGAATTTTCTAAATCCGGCGAAGCACAATTGGAATTTATTTACCAAAACTCCTCGTATTATGAAAAAACGCATAATTTATACCCAGTGGGGCGGCTGGTGAAAGATGTAAAATTGCCAATAAAGTAAAAATAAGATAGTTGAAGGGATATAATAAATAATTTAGCTTGTCTTTATTATAAAGCTTATTTATGTATCAATATTGCACTCTGATTTTTTCCTTGTTTTATTTTGCACAAATTGTTGTTGCTCAGGAAATTGGACCCAAATCCGGCTCTTTAGTCATCGTCGGTGGCGGGCGGCTGGAGGCGAGTGTCGTGCAGCGTTTTATTGATTTAGCGGGCGGTCCGCAGGCGAAAATTGTGATTATCCCAACCGCCGGTGGCGCGGAAAAATATGATATTGCTTCGCAAGGTAGCTTTTTCAAACCTTTCCAGGATCAAGGCGCTACGAATCTTCAATTATTACACACATATGATCCAAAAGTAGCTGATACAGAGGAATTTGCAAAAGTAATTCGAGAAGCGCAAGGCGTGTGGTTTAGTGGCGGTCGGCAGTGGCGCCTGGCGGATGCGTATTTAGGAACAAAAACAGAGGCAGCCTTATGGGATTTGCTGGCGCGGGGAGGCGCAATTGGCGGGACTTCGGCGGGCGCGACGATTCAGGGTTCTTATTTAGCGAGAGGTGATACCAAAAATAATTTTATTATGATGGGCGATCATGAAAAAGGCTTCGGCTTTGTAAAGAATGTCGCCATTGACCAACATTTATTAGTGCGGAATCGGCAATTTGATTTAATTGATGTAATAAAAGCAAAACCGGAATTACTCGGCATTGGCTTGGACGAAGGTGCTGCAATTGTGGTACAAGGTGATCGTTTTGAAGTGATCGGGCGTTCTTATGTCGCTATTTATGATATAAAAGTAATAGAAAAAACCGGACGTTTTTATTTTCTGCAAAATGGAGATCGATTTGATTTAGTAAAACGCACAGCGACCAGACCGAGCAATACAATGCAATCCTTGGATTTACCTTCAGAATTTAAAAATTAAGTTGTGATATTGTAATATTATGATATTTTTTGAAAAGAATATCCCAATATCTTAATATCATAATTACTCCACGACAAAACGATACCCGATGCCTTTAATTGTCAATATTTCCAGGCTAGAATCTTCTTTTAAATAATCGCGTAGTTTAGTAATGTAAACATCTAAATTACGAGAGTTAAAAAACGAATCATCGCCCCAGATTTCATTTAAAATATCGCGGCGGTTGACCACAACGTTCTGATTTTCACAGAGAATGCGCAATAATTCAGCTTCCCGATGGGAGAGTTTGCGCATATTTTCATTACATTTTAACTCATATTTTAACGGTGCAAACTCATATTTACCAATAGCGATTGGGTCGCCGGAAGCGGGTTTATTTACATTATTATTTGGATTATTATTCGTTAGTTGTAATAAATTTTGAATACGTATGATCAACTCTTCCATGCTAAAAGGCTTGCGGATGTAATCATTTCCACCTACCTGAAAGCCTTTTATTACATCTTCGGTTTGCGTTTTGGCGGTTAAAAATATAATAGGGATACCCGGATTTACTTTTCTGATTTCGGTAGCAATCGTATAACCATCTTTTTGCGGCAACATGATATCCAACACGCAAATATCCGGCTGAAATTGCTCAAACAAAGGCAAGGCACGCTGCCCGTCGCTCACCATTTTTACTTCGAAATCGCGGCTTTCCAGGCTTTCTTTTACAATGCGCCCCAAAAATGGCTCGTCTTCTACGTAAAAAACTTTAATACTCATTATTTTTTATTTACCGCTAAGTTCACTAAGCGCACGAGAGCTTTTAATAAAATATTTTACATGTAAAGCATAAAACTAAGGAACTTGGTGCGCTTAGTGGTTAAGATATCTCGGTAGCACTACCGTAAAGCAACTTCCCTTGCCTGGTGCGCTTTCCACGTCGATTTTGCCGCCATGTTTTTGTACCACGCTCGCTACATAATTCAAGCCCAAGCCGTATCCCTTTACATTATGCACATCGCCGGTGGGCACGCGGAAAAATTTTTCAAACACGCGATTTTTATATTCCGGTGCGATGCCGATGCCATTGTCCTGCACCTGTAAATTTAAATGGCCATTTTGCTGCGCTACATTAATATGAATTTTAGGATGTTCGGGACTGTATTTCAAGGCATTATCCACTAAATTATACACGACGCTGGTAAGATGCAACCGATCTCCTTGTATCATAAAATCTTCGCCGCTAGCATCTACATTTACTTCGGCATGATATTTTTCAAATTGCAGGCGCATAGAAGCGGTGATTTGTTGCACCAGTTCTTTTACATTGATCGATTCGAGTTGTAATTCTGGTTCTTTTTGTTCAAAAATGCTCATTTTCAGCACTTTATCTACCAGAATCGTCAGACGATTTAACTCATTTTTAGAAATATCGAGGTATTCTTTGGTTAGTTGCGGATTTTGTAAAGCATTAAAACTACTCAGGGCTTCGATGGCGACACTGACAGTGGCAATCGGCGTTTTTAATTCATGCGTTACATTACTTACAAAATCATTTTTCAAAGCGGTTAAGCGCTCTTGCTGGCGTAAGTTTCTGTAAATCAATAAAAAAGCAAGAGCTGTGATGACAATTAAAAACAGAGAAAATAAAAATTGCGGTAGCGTTTTTTGTAATAAATAAGATTGATAATGAATAATTTTAGCTTGAAAAAAGTCGCGCGGTGGTATTCCGGCAGGCATTGGCATCAGCAGCAATCCTTGGTCAGCGATTTCACCAGAAGGTTTTGGCACTTTATTTATTACAAAAGATACTGGCAGATCGGCATTCTTTAATTTTTTACTAAATGCCAAACGTACAAAATCTAAAGAAAGCGTGTCGTTATTTATTTGTATAATGATTTCCTTCCCTTGCGTATTTTGTACATTCATTACCACCCGTTGTAACATTCGATTCACTTGAATAGAGCGGATGCTATCGTGCGAAATCGGCAGGCGCGGAGCAAAACGTAACATTCCTTGGCGGGGAGACGTTACCAGTTCTTTCATACTATCCTTGGAAGTAAAAGCAAAACGAACGCTGTTTATGGTAGAGTCCTGCACTTCGGGCTTTGGCGCGTTGGGCAACCAGATGCGAGTTTCCTCGTCGGTGACATACACGATGGTATCGGGTTTGAAATGCTTGGGTTTTTGTGCGCCTGATGGATTTGATGGTTTGCCAGTGGGGTGGAGCACGGTGGTGTTCATATTCTTTTGAAAAAGAGAGTCTTGTGACTCCATCACTGCCTCCCGAAATATATTGTCCGCTTCCTTTTGGAGCCATGCGCGTTGCTCCTCATACACTTTGAGTACCCAGAAATACTGAAAAAGCAATAACAGTGTGATGCTGCTACACATCAAGATGATGGAAATGGTATGTTTATTGAATTGTTTCATGATTCATTGGTGAAACGATATATGGGTGTAACGGTGTATCGGACATCGATATGCTGCCAAACCGTTATACCGTTACAAATTTACACCATTCTAAATCAAGATGTTCGGTCTATTAACCTTAATTAACTTTAATTCAAGGATGATTAACCCCGGATTAGAATTTGAAGCCATAGCTTTGCAGAAAAAAGGACATGAAAGAGATATTGATGTTATTCGCTTTAGCCCTTGCTTATTTTGGAGTTGATAAAATTGAGGAAGGGGTTATTCAGTATGAACAAAAGGTAAATCTGCACCGCCGCTTGCCGAATCCAGACATGAAAAACATGATACCTGAATTTCAAACGGCTCAAATGCAATTGCTTTTTAACTCGAAGGAAGCTTTTTACAAAGCCATAGAGGAAGAAGAAGAGGATGAATTTTCGCAAGGCGGTATGGTGATGCGCTTCCGCCGTCCGCAGAGTGAAATTTATCGCAACTTTTCAGAAGGACGCAAAGTGGAGCTGCGGGAATTTATGGGCAAAAAATATTTGATTGCAGGTGAAATAAAGCAAATGCCCTGGAAAGTAACCGGCGAAATGGAGCAGGTAATGGGGTATAATTGTATGAAAGCTATGCTGAAAGACTCCATGATGCAGCAGCCGCGCACGGTAATCGCTTGGTTTACTCCCGATATTCCGGTGTCGGGCGGACCAGAAAATTTTGGCTCGTTGCCAGGTTTGATTTTAAAAGTAGATATTAATGATGGAGAAATTGTTTACACCGCTGTAAAGGTGGAAAGTAAAGCGTTGAAAGACAGTGATATAGAAGCGCCAACCAAAGGAAAAGCTATTACGGAAGAAGAGTTTCGTAAAATGGTAGAAGAAGAAATGAAAAAAATGGGCAGACAAGGCGGTCGAATGATGATACGCAACTAAATGATTGAAATAGATTTATAATAATTCCCCTTTTCAGATATAGTATTCACGCGACTTATAAAATTGGAAAAATGAGAATCGGTACGCACCTTGGCACGTACCGATTTTTTTTATTGTAAAAGGCTGAAAATGACTACTTTGTAATCAGTTGCATTTTCTCAGGATCCCACTGAATTGCCATATTTTTATTATAACTATCATTACACAAAAGCGCCGGCGCGGCAGCCCGATAGCCAAAAACAGCGTCTTCTGCCACTTTTCCATTATTGCGAATGGCGGTAAAGAAGTTAACAAAGTGGTCGTAAGGTCCACCTTTATAGCCTTTTTCCACTTCATACGTAAATTCCTCAGGACCCACGATGCGTTTGCGGTCGCTCACGGGCGTTCCGGCACGTTTCATTTGTTCAATCATAAAAGGATCATCCGATTCGATACTTTTATTGCGTTTTACCGTCACACTGTCCCATGTAATGTCCATCGAACCCAGGCTTCCCACGATTTTTAAATAAGTAGTGCCACTGGTGCCATCTACAAAATTGCAGCGCAAAGATAAATTGAACGCGGGGTGCGCGGTTGCCTGCGGATAATCAAAAACGCCGATCAACACATCCGGTACTTCCCGTCCATCTTTCCAATAGCGCAAGCCACCAGCAGCATAAATTTTATTGGGTCCAAAGGAGTCGGTAATAAAATGTAAACTTGAAAACAAGTGTACAAACAAATCGCCGGACATGCCTGTGCCATAATCGCGATAATTGCGCCAGCGGAAAAACCGTGTTTTGTCAAATGGACGCTTCGTCGTATTGCTAATATAGGTATCCCAGTCAACCGTCGCAGGCGAAGCATCTTCGGGGATTGGGTATTGCCAGGCACCCACAGGCGAGTGGCGCGCCCAGAAACCTTCTGCATAATTCAAATCGCCAATGACACCTGCTTTTAGTAACTCCTTGGCTTTTTCATTTCCAAGTGAGCTAACACCCTGACTACCAACCTGGAACACTTTACCTGTTTCTTGTTGTGTTTTAATGACCGCCGGTCCTTCGGTAATGTCATGCACCATCGGCTTTTCACAATACACATGTTTACCCGCCTTCATTGCATCAATCGAAATTTGCTGATGCCAATGGTCAGGCGTTGCTACAATCACCGCATCTACATCAGAGCGATTCAAAATATCCTTGTAATGGCGGGTAGTGTACAAATCCTGCCCCCAGCGATCCTTGGCTTCCTTGAGTCTGCCATCGTACAAATCGCACGCTGCAACTAGTTTAGTACCAGGCACTTGCAATGCCGTAAGCGTGTCCTGCACGCCCATGCCGCCTGCGCCGATGAGTGCAATGTTGATTTGGTCATTAGCGCTGTACGGGGCTCTGGTCATCAACTCAATCATGCGTGCTTGCTCTTCTGCTGCCAAAAGCGAAGAGCCCATCGCCAATGCCGCTGAAGAAGCGGTGAGCTTTTGTATAAATTTTCTGCGAGATTCTGAAGCTGCGTTTTTCATATTTTGAATATGGTTTGTTAGTGTTGGAAAAATACAATAAAAAAGTAAAAACTTATGGGTTTTGAAAGTTTCTGCGTTTTTTTTAATTATTGAAATGAATTTCAACAAGTTATTCTTCAATCGGTCTGCTGATTTGATAAATCGGCAATTCTACAAAAAAAACAGTTCCTTCCTTCACCCTGCTTTCAAACCAAATAGCGCCATTCACAGCCTCTACAATATTTTTACACATCGCTAAACCCAAGCCGGTGCCGGAGCTTTTGGTTGTAAAATTGGGTTGAAAAACTTTATCGCGCATTTCTGGCGGAATGCCGCTGCCATTGTCGCGTACTTCCATGCAGGCGCGTGTTCCGTTCGCGTAAAGCGATATATCAATTTTGCCAACGCTTTCATTATCAATGGCTTGTAATGCATTTTTGATTAAGTTATTTAGTACCCGTATCACTTGGTCGCGGTCGGCATACACCGTCAGCGGTTCTTGAGGTAAATGTAAAAATAATGCTGTATTGGATGCTGGATGCTCCGTGAAAAGATGATAAACCGATTGAACAGCATCATTTAATATAAACACTGTATTCTCAGGCTTAGGCATTTTTGCAAAATTGGAAAATTCGGTCGCAATGCGCGTCAATCCTTCAATTTGCTCGATAATCGTCTGCGAAACGTGTTGCAACATGGGCTGCACTTGTTGAGGGTTGGAATTTGTTGTATGTAATAAATATTGAATACTTAATTTGATGGGAGTCAAAGGATTCTTAATTTCATGCGCCACCTGTTTCGCCATTTCTCGCCAGGCGCTTTCCCGTTCAGATTGCTTTAATTTTTCGGTACTTTCCGCTAGCTTTTTAATCATTTTATTATACTCCGCTATTAATTCCCCGATCTCATCCTGACTTTTCCACTCCAATGGTTCATTCTGACCCAACTGTAAATGGCTTAGTTTTTCGCCTACTTTTACAATTGGCTTTGTAATAGAATTCGCAACAACTATTGCAAAAACACCTGTCATTAATAATAAAAAGGCATAAAATGTAATAAGTGTATCAATAAAGTTAAAACTATTTTGTGCCCAGTTGGGGTCGTTGCGTTGAAAAAAATGAATGGTAACGGCGGCAACCACTGCAAATGAAAATAAAGTAAGTAATACGACGAGAATTTGAATGCGATTGCGCAAGGAAGGCTTGCTTAACAAATCAAGATTGATATTTGTTATTTGTGCCAATAAATACAAGGCTAAAACCATGAAAATTAGCATAATAAATATGCAGCAAAAATAAGATACAGCATATGCAAGCGACATATCAGCGCTATTGTATCGGTATAATAACGCAGCGGTAAAAGTGGCGAATAACACCATCCATGTAATAAACCAGGTGATTCCAGGAATTTGATTGTCAATAAATAAATCGAATAAAGCAATGTAAATAAAAACAGCCAATAATATACTGAGTGGCGAAAATTCTAATGATATGAATAATAAAAATGGTAATGTGATTAGAATAGCCGTGACAAGCGCTCCGAGCCGAGCGTATTTTGATAAACCAATACTAGCAATATGAACCATTAACCGATGCGAAAAAAGATATAAGGCGATCATTATCAATACAATGCTACTTATTACAATCAGGCTATTTCCATTTAGTTGATAAATGTGCTGCAAGTCCAGCGGAATAGAGCGATGCAGACTGATCTGTTGTATCCACCAGGTAATACTCAGTAAACTTATGATAATAACTAAATAACTCCCGGTAGTGCGCAGCCACAGAGAAGTAGGCAGCCAATTAAAAACTTGATTTTTATAAAACAATACAACAAAAATTAAGATAATCAGTGCATCCATCATTATTGTAAATGGATGATGCCATTGACCCAGGGTATGCAGCAAAAGCAGCGCACTTCCTGCAACGACAGGTAAAATCGAGTCGTGTAAATGTTTTTTCACGGTAGTAAATAGGGGTGTAATGTTTATAAAATAACGATGAATTTTATAATTAGGCGGGTAGAGTAGGGGGTGGGAACTTCACGCCATGCAGCAAAGTTAATAAAATAATAGTACATTTGCTACTTGCTGCGAGCTACTCTATCGCGGTTTCGCCAACTGGCGGAAATGAGGAAAGTCCGGACAACGTAGAGCACCACGCCACCTAACGGGTGGGGTCTTGAGCAATCAGGATACGGAAAGTGCAACAGAAACATACCGCCCCGACCCTGGTCGGGGTAAGGGTGAAATCGTGTGGTAAGAGCGCACGCTCTGGCTGAGCAATCAGCGGAGGGGTAAACCCCGTGGGTTGAAATGCCATGTACATCTCGATTTTCAGGAGCTAGGTTGCTCGCTTAGTTGTGCTGCCTATGGCGGCGCAGTCGGGAGGGGTAGGCAGATACATTTGCATCGTGAGGTGCAACGTAGATAAATGATAGAGACTAATCGCAAGATTGGATTACAAAATCCGGCTTATTGGTTCGTGGCAGTTTTTAAATGCAAAACGGGTTAGATATTTGAAATCTAGCCCGTTTTACATTAGAAGTAATGAGTATATTATATTTTAATTATCTTCATCAAATGCGCCCATGTCAAATAACAGCGAGAAACGCAGGGTATTATCAAGCGGATTGCGTTGGTTGGTAGTTGGTACTAAATAAGAAAAATTCAGCCCAAAAATATTATACTTTAACCCCAAACCAACGGTTACAAATTTGCGACCGCCCTTTTGTCTGTGTTCATTGTAGTAGCCTGCGCGCACGGCAAATTGCTTATCATACCAATATTCAATTCCGGCAGAGTACATGATTTCTTTTAATTCTTCGCTGAAGCCTTCCGGGGCATCGCTAAAAGAATTAAAAATAGCGCTAATCGGCGATTGCTCTTTGTAGTCGGGTACATCTGGGTCGCCTCCCGTATTGCAATCAGGACCTAAACAAGGCGTCGGCGCTAATAATTTATTCACATCGGCTGCAAATGTAATGCGATTATAATCATCCAAATCAATGTCCCAAGCGGCACCAATCCCAAGATTAGCTGGCAGGAAATCACGCACCAAGGAACGAGTATAAGTTATTTTTGAACCAATATTACTCACAGCGGCACCAATAGTTAAATTCGATTCCGCATTATTCATATCAATTTCAGTTTTATAGGTCACCGAAAAATCGGCTGCCCCTGCGATGCCAGCTTCAATGGTTTCGCCGCTCACGACCTGACCAGAAGCAAGGTTAGAGTATATGAATTTCGCCGTCACAGCTGCCGAAAACTTATCGGATAATTGACGGGCATAAGCCACGGACACCTCAAATTCATTGGGTTTGCCGGTTATCAATGCTTCGCCGTTTACATCCGTGAACGGAATATTTCCCAAAGAAAAATAACGCAAACCGAAGCCAAGTGCCTGAAACTCATCCAGTTTGGTGTAGCCCGTTAAATACGCTAAATACACATCATTCAGCCCCAAAGAGCGCAACCAAGGCGTGTAAGTCGCCGAGATAGCTGAGTTTTGTTCTGCAAAAGCCAACTTGGAAGCATTGAAGTGCATCGCATTTGGATCTGCCGAAATGGCAATGCCCACATCGCCCATCGCACCAGAGCGCGCATCGGCTACAATACGCAGAAATGGCACTGCTGTTGAAACGGTGTTCACGCAAGGCTGCCCACTCAGGTCAATGTACGTTTTGCCATCTGGACCGAGCGTACATTGAGCTTGTAAGGTAGAATTGAAAAGCGCAGTTGTGGAAATTACAATCAGAAGTAGGAAATTTTTCATGAGATAAAATTTAGTAAAATTCGTCGAATTAAGCATTCGCTAGTATGTTGAAAGGTGATGAATAATGGTTGGCTTTTGATTTGTTAAGAAAATCTTACCAAATATCCTGCCAACTTTGTTCTAATACGCAAAAACGCCAAACTTATTTTAGAATAACTAATTTTTCAAAATCACTTTCTCCTTTTAAAGTGCTTGCGCCAGCCAGAACGCCCCGCACTTTTACTTTGTACAAATAAACCCCTCGCGCCAGCCGGTCGCCGTAGTCGTCCTTTCCGTCCCAGGTAATACAATCATCCTGCCGCAACGCGCCATCCGACAACACGCGCTGCTCGATGGTTTTGACCAAACGACCGGAAATAGTGAAAATTTGAATCATCACATCCATCTCCTGATTGGCAAGGTTGTGGTCAAATTGAAAGCAAGTGCGATCGGTAAAAGGATTTGGATAATTTAAAACACGCTGTAAAGCAACTTCTTCTGATTGTGCAACGATAAATTCTGTGTAACCTTCTGCAGCATTATTCGCTACGTCCCAGGCAGTTACGCGCACTTGATAGCGCCCGTCGGCTAGTTTGTACAAGGGATAACGCACAGTGCCTTTGGTATAATCATCCAGTTCAGTTTCGTAGAAATCGTTGAGTAAGAATGAGTTCTGTGTGTCTTCATTCAAAACCGCCTCCAAATCGTGCCCAATGCTGTTGCCCACTACATTGATGCCATTGTCATCTTCCAGTTTTACGAGAAGCGTAGGATTTGGGTTCGTCACATCACCAAACATCCAATCTTCGGTATTCATATACACATCCACCTTCGGACCCCGGTCATCCGCCAACGCATTGGGATCCGTGCCGCCAATGATGACCTGCTCGTAAGCGCCTGCCGCATCGGTCATCTGATCGGTATCCGCCGCATAGTAGCTGATTTTGCCTGTACCAAACTGATAATTAATATCTTTTGGAATGACAAACGTGAATTTAAACGCACCATTCGTAGCTGAAGCACGCCCTTTAAAAATAATATTGCGTTGAATTGTAAAATCAAAACGAGGACTCGTGTCATCTTGCGCAAGCGTAGTTACCGTAGTCGGTTTATCAAAAACGGTCGGATAAACCACCCCATTAAAATTCGTTAAAGGTTGTCCATTTAAATCGGTTACAATACCCTCAACCGTCACGCGCTGCAATGCACGCAGCGTATCTGTTATCGCTTGCGAAATATCTCGTCCGTTCACTTTGGTAGTTGCTACGTTGTATGCTGGAATTGCTAAATACATCGAAGGATCACCGATCAAAGAAAATTTACGCGAATTTGTAACAGTAAAAGCACTGGTAAAACTATTTTTCGCTTGGCGAAATGCTTCCCCCATAGTCAGGTATCTGCCATTTTCGCGTTTGTACAATTGCGCCAGGGTGGCTCGTGTTAGCGACGCATTTTCTGAGGCATACACCGCGCGCACCGTTGTCATTAGGGCAATAGCGCCGCCACGTGGATTCAGCAGTGTTTCTTCGCCTGCCGAAGTGAAAGCCGGATTGTCATACCCTGTAAATGAGCAAGTTGCCGTCATAAATAAAGGCAAGCGGTCAGAATTATCCCAATTGAGCACATCCGAAATTTCAAGCACACGTTCCTGCGCCCAACCTTTTTCGCCGCCGTGTCCCAGGTAAGTTACAATCAAAACACCTTTAAATATAGAACGATTTAATTCAGCTTTTGCCTCCGGAAAACGATTGCCACCGGAAGCTGCAACTTGCGGAAAAGCATCAAGATACACTTTATTAATATTCAAAAAGCGATTTTGATTGCGAATTTGATCTGCAATGGAATTTGCATCGCCAGTGTGTCGGTTGCCGTCTTCGTCATCACCAACAAAAACCAATCGGTTGCGCCAATCGTTCAGGGTTTCTTCTTTGGTATCATAATGCACAATTTTATCCACTACACCTTGGGCTTCTTCGACGGTTTTTACCGGCAATCTTCCAACTGCAATGGTCAAATTTCCGGTGAGCGCATTGAATTCTGCTGCATTAGAAAAAATGCCAAAATAATCATCGGATGGAAAAGTTTCCACTGGATCGAAATCATCTTTTTCATAAACGGGAATAAAATTGCCACCCAAATTATAAATATTACGCGCATCGAAGGAGCCATCGCCAAAAAGCAGTAAATATTTCAAACGATTATTACGTTCATATAACATTTTAGCTAAATCGCGAATGGCAGTCGGGTCGGTTTTACCAGAAGAAAACTCATTATACAATTGATCTATGCGTACCGTGGAGACTGTCAAGCCGCTATGCTGCGAACGATGTTGTGCAAAACGCTGCGCTTCACTTTCAAAATCTGGATGATACACCACGATCATATCCGTTGCATCAATGCCGTGAATGTTTTGATTGGCAATTTTACCAACTTTGACAGGCTCAGGAAAGCTCTGGTTTTTATCAAATGCTATAAATGTTTTTAAAGAAGCGGTGGCTGCGCCAAATGTAATTTGATTATTATTTAATTCAAATGCTTGATTTTTAGGTTGCAATGGATTGCTAATATCCCATATTAATAAATTGGCGGTGGCATTGTCCAATTGAAAGGTAGTCGTAGGGTAGGAGAGGGTTTGCACATCGCGAAAATCCATTTGAGTACCACTCATCATTAATTTCCGCCGCACATTTAGTTGAATATAATCCAGCCAACCCTCGCTATTATCGCTGCTGCCACCGGGATTCGGATAGCGCACCACGGCATTAATATTATCACTATTTATATTCAAATTGGCATTTAAATAACCTACATGAACATAATTTGTCTCATTATTATTAAAAGAAGAGACCGCTGAGGTAAGCAAGCTACTCAAGGTTTCTCCATTGATAATCAGGTTGAAACGAGAGCTTTGCAACGCCCGCAGTGCCATTTCGGCTTTTACTTTTGCGGGGCTATCAGATATAATATTAGGAAAATTAAAAATATTATTGTACGTGTATTCCCGTGCGGTTCGAAACCAATCGCCAAACCAACTCTGCCCAGAACCCTGCGACAAGCCTGTGCGCGTGCCCCAATCATATAATAAATTTACTTTATCCTGCTCGTACCTGCCAAAATCATTAAATGTAGTGGAGGTGTAAGTAGTGGAAGGGATAGAAGTTTGATTTTCAATGCGTTTGCCGCGTTCGTTATTGATTTTTATAAAATAATAATTTTTTGTATCATAAATATTTTTTTCGAGGTTAAACTCTTGATTGCTCGCATCATAGCGCCACTTGTCAGCACCTTCGCCATAAAAAAGGATGTAATCCGTTTCATTAAATTTTCCATCTTCTTCGCCTACCACCGAAATAGCGTTTTCAATCAAATCATCGGGGCGTTCTGCTCCGGTGAATTTTGGTAAAATACCGCCGCCATTGCCATAAATTTTAATATTACGCGGATCAATATTGTCTAAGTTGCTGATTCCTAGTGTGTTTTTTAAAAAAGTATAACTCAACTTATAAATACCGTCGCCCGTGGTAGCAAATTTGTACAGTTCACCTTCGCTCAAAACCGAAACCGTAGTGGCGGTTGGTCCGCGTGTTTCTATCTGTAAACGAGGCGTTTGCATAATGCGCAGCTCCCCTTCAACCAGTCGCTCATAGCTATTGCCACGACGCACCATTGGCACAAAAGAAACCTTTCCGACATAACCCTGCCGGTCGCGATAAACTTCGGTGTAAAATTGAATCGTTTCGGTGAGCAGCGTATCATCAGGAGAAGCCGCTTTGTCGAAAGGCTCAAAACGAGCGCCCACGAGTTGCACGTTCAAATCGCCTGCCGAATTCATTGGAATTTCCTGGATGTACCAAGGCAGGCTCAGATGGTTGCCTGCCACCGCTCCATCGAAGCGCCAGCGTTCATAATTCGTATTGCCAATTTTGAATTGAATGGGTGCCTGTTCCCACTGAAGGTTGATGCGCAAGGAAGATTGCGCATTGACGTGTAGCTGACCGAATAAAAATAAGAAAATCAAAGCGGGCGTAAAATTTTTCATAATTTTCCCAAGTTTTATTACTTGTTGTATGTTTTAGTTCGTTATTTGGTTGCGACACCATTTATTCCTAACAACTGCTAGCCGATAACACCATTACAAACGCTGCTTGACGGCGCGTATTGTCTAAAAATTAGACGGGATAACGACACAAAATTATTCAGGATAGAAGGATGAAGCGCTGCGAAAATGGTTAATTTTTTATCAAACTTTTGGCTTTATCTTTTATTCCTCAACCCTACAATTATGAGACTACCGATTCTACTTTTTATTTGCCTGGGGGTAGCAGGGATGGCACAGGCGCAAGACCCCCTATTTTCGCAGTTTTACGCGTCTCCACTGCAAATCAATCCGGCTTTTGCAGGCGTGACTTACGCGCCAAGAGTGACTTTTAATTATCGGAGTCAATGGGCGCAAATTGAGGGTGGCTACCAGACGTATGCAGCTTCTTTTGAACAATCCATTCCGAAACTTAATAGTGGCTTGGGCTTGACGCTAATGGCAGATGATGCGATGGATGGCGTTTACAAAACAACCCGCATCAGCGCAGTATATGGCTACGGCTTGCAGGTGAATGATAATTTTTTTATGAAATTTGGGGTAGAGGCAGGATTAGTTGGCACCAGCCTGGATTGGGATCGGCTGCGTTTTGTAGATCAGTTGGATCCTTTGACAGGCGAAGAAGACCCCTCCGGTAATCCTTATCTCAGTGAAGAACAAAGACCGGCAAGTTTGAATAATAAAATGTTGGATATGTCGGCGGGATTGCTAGTTTATACCAAAGTAGCTTACGGCGGTATTTCTGTAAAACACATTAATAGTCCTGATGATAATTTGTTGTCTTTAAATAACAATTTAGCTGCGGGAATGCCCATTCGCATTACTTTGCACGGCGGTGCAGAAATAGAAGTTAAAAAAGGCAATAAGCAAAATCCTGGTGCGTTTATATCCCCGAACATACTAATTGCAAGGCAAGCAGCGTTCACACAGGTAAATGTTGGAGCCTATGCCGGTTTTGGCAAGTTTTTTAGTGGTGTTTGGTATCGGCATGCCGGAAAAAATCCAGATGCTGCGATTCTATTGGGCGGTTTTCGGGAAGGCGCGTTGCGAATTGGATACAGTTATGACCTGACCATGTCAAAATTGGCAAATGCAAACCCAGGCGGTACGCATGAAATTTCGCTGACGATCAATTTTGATGATAGCCGAGAGACCCAGCGCCGCCGAAATGCCGCTCGGTACAATGATTGTTTTAAAATGTTTAAATAGCACTTGATAAGTTGAAGGGTTGAAATGTGTAAAGGTTGATAGGGAAAAGGTGTTTCATCATAAACCTGTCAATCAAAAAATGAAAGGGAAAGGAGTTTAACTTTTTTTATCAAGCTTTAAACGCATCAATCTATCAACTTTAAATTTATATTTGTCAGTCAAATTCTTTAAGCGTAATAACGAAGGAAAATCATGGACAAACTCTTTAGATCAGGTGTAATCCTGTTGGGCGCTGTATTGCTGCTGGCTTCCTGTAGCAAAAAAGAACGCTCCACTACCACTGGCTGGAAATACAATGATACCAAGTGGGGGGGCTTTGAAAAACTAGACTACGAAGGGCAAGTTGCTGGTCCGAACCTCGTGCTGATTCAAGGGGGTACATTTACAATGGGAACAACAGAAGAAGATGTGATGCGAGAATGGAATAACATTCCTCGTCGCGTCACGGTGTCTTCCTTTTACATGGATGAAACGGAAGTTTCCAACCTCGACTATCGCGAGTATTTGTATTGGGTGGATCGCGTTTTTGCCGAATCTTACCCGGAAGTGTTCCTCAATGCACTGCCAGATACGCTGGTGTGGCGCGAGGAATTGTCCTTTAATGAACCGTTAGTAGAAACGTATTTCCGTCACCCATCTTATGATGACTATCCGGTGGTAGGTGTTACCTGGGTGCAGGCAAACGAGTATTGCAAATGGCGTACGGATCGGGTAAACGAAATGATGTTGGTAGAACAGGGCGTTTTGAATACCAATCCAGAGCAAAAAGACGAAGATAACTTCAACACCGATGCTTATCTGGTAGGGCAATACCAAGGCAATGTGCGCAAAAACAAAAAAGATCTCAAGACCGGCGGCGAACGCCCAGTGCGTTTCGAGGATGGTATTTTGTTGCCTGCTTACCGCCTTCCAACAGAGGCTGAGTGGGAATATGCAGCACTGGCTTTGCAGGGCAACCGTTCTTCTGAAAAAGACGAATTGATTACGGATCGTAGAATTTATCCTTGGGATGGCAATACTGTTCGTTATCAAAAGCGCGATAAGTATCAAGGCAATATGCTGGCAAACTTCAAACGCAGCGCGGGTGACTACATGGGTACGGCTGGCAAATTGAACGACGATGCGTGTCCAACGGCTCCGGTACGTTCTTACCTGCCTAATGACTTTGGTTTGTACCATATGGGTGGCAACGTGAGCGAATGGACAGAAGACCTCTTCCGTCCTTTGACGAGTGTGACACTGCGCGATGTGGAAAACCATGACTTGAACCCCTATCGCGGTGGTAGATTCCAGCAAAAAGTGTTGGATGAAAATGGTCGCCCGGTTGAAAAGGACAGCTTAGGTCGCATTCGCTATGAAAATGTTGAAGATGACGAAGTTGCAAGTCGCGAAAACTACAAGCGTGGCTCTGTTCACAACTATTTGGATGGTGACCAGGAATCTTCCGCGTTTTATGAATATGGTGTAAGTACCTTAATCAGCGACAAATCACGTGTGGTAAAAGGTGGTTCCTGGGCAGACCGGGCTTTCTACTTGTCGCCAGGCGTGCGTCGTTACAAAGAAGAGGACAAAGCGGATCGCACCATCGGTTTCCGCTGTGCAATGATTCGAGTGGGCTCACCAAGTGGCAATGAGGATCCAGGTGGTTTGGAATTCAAGACAAAAGGGCGCGGCAAAAAACGCGAAAGAAGATTCTAATTTTTTTAGAACATAAATTTTTTACAACTGTCTCCACATTGCTTTGTTGCAGTGTGGAGATTGTTTTTAATTTTGAGGTGTATCCGTAATTTTGAACAACATTAAAAAACCTGCCGCAATGGTCAGTACCGAACAACTCTACGCCATTTTTTTGCAACATCCTACCATTGTTACCGATTCGCGTCAGGTTAAAACCGGCGATTTGTTTTTTGCTTTGAAAGGCGAACGTTTTGATGGCAATCAATTTGCACAACAGGCGTTGGACAAAGGCGCTGCTTTTGCCGTGGTAGATGATGCCTTGGTCGCGCATTCCAATCAATTTCTGCTGGTAGAAGACACCTTATTGGCATTGCAAAATATGGCGTTGATGCACCGTCGGCATTTTGACATTCCGGTGATTGCCGTTTGCGGTAGCAATGGAAAAACGACGACCAAAGATTTGATCAGCGCCGTGCTAAGTAGCCATTATCCAACACATTATACAAAAGGAAATTTTAACAATCATATTGGTGTGCCCTTGACTTTGCTGGTAATGCCGCCAAAAACAGAAGTAGCTGTGCTTGAGATTGGTGCCAACAGCATTGGCGAGGTGGATGCCTTGTGTAAAATTGCGGAGCCAACGCACGGTTTAATTACAAACATCGGCAAAGAACATTTGGAAGGCTTTGGTGGATTGGAAGGGGTAAAGGAAGGCGAATCAGAGCTGTATCGTTATTTGGCGGCGCACAGAGGCATGGCATTTGTCAACAAAGACGAGCCATTTTTGGAGGAATTGGCAGAGCCGGTGCGAAAGAAATTTTTTTATGCCCGCAGCGAATCATTTGACATGAACAATCCGGTGTACGAAATCCGTTTGATTCAAGCGCTGCCTTTTGTCAAAGTGGCGTTTCACAATGATGATTTTGACGAAGTGATCGAAGTCAATTCACAGCTTTTTGGAAAGTATAATTTTGCTAACATTATGACTGCCATTGTGTTAGGTCGTTATTTTAAAGTGCCGGCACACAAAATCAAAACTGCCATTGAAAATTATAAACCCTTGAGCAATCGTTCGCAAATTTTGGAGATCGATTCCAACACCTTTTTAATGGATGCCTACAACGCCAATCCAAGCAGTATGGAACAGGCGATTTTGAATTTTGCGGAAATGAATGGCGAGCATAAAATTGCTATTTTGGGTGATATGTTAGAACTGGGGGAAGCCTCAGCAGAAGAGCATGCCAATATTGCGCAACTTGCTATAAACCAAGGATTTGACCAAATCGTTTTTGTCGGAAAAGCGTTTCAACCAGAAGCCGAAAAACACCAGGCTTTGCATTTCAAGGATGCCAGTGCTTTACGCGAATGGTTTGAAAAACAACATTTTACAAATACCATTTTTCTATTAAAAGCTTCACGCGGCATTCAGTTGGAAAAAATGCTGGCACAGGAAGTTGCCCATTGAGGGTTGAGCTCGCTCGGCAATCAACCTTTCAACGCTTCAACTTTTCTACAATTTACAAAAAGCGCTTATACGCATTCAACAGTCTTTCAGGAAGTTCGTCCTGACAGGCGAGTTTATAATCATTGTACGAACAAGGAATGAGGCGATGCCGATTGTATTTTTTGCCAATTTTAACAGGCACCTGCATCCACCAGCGACCGCTGCGTTGGCTTTTCCAGAAAACCAATTGATACTCAATGCCTTTGAAATCAACAATATATTCCGTTAATCCATCATTCGACGCCGGAAAATCATTTTTTCGATTGTAAAAACCTTCTACAAAATACCAGATCATTTGCGCGACCGCCTGCGCCGTTTGTGCATTTTGATCCAATGCTTTATCAAATCCAACAATACCAAAGGCTTTCAGCTTGTCGCTCATGCCCGCATAACGGCAAATCTGGCACGCCTCTTCCACGGTAAATCCGCTCGGAGTCGCATTGGCAACGCCAGGTGCATCCGCCATTTTCAAAGCGTTTAAATGGAAAGTCATCAAATCGCCGTCGCGCACGATTGGCTCCACTTCCGACAGATCGGCACGTGCTGCACCGAGTCGCATGCAGTCAAAATGATTTTTTTCTAAAAATTGGAAGACCGCAGGGGAGGTGTAATGCGTTTGACAACCAATGGCTCCAAAATGAAATAACCGAGAACGAGTATTGAGCAAAATATCATTCAAATAAAAATTGCCGTTTCCTTTTTTTGTTTCGTCTAACAATAAGCGTTCTTCTACTGCATTAAAATTAATGTGTGATTGTAAACTTTGGAAGGCTTTGTACAATGCCAGTATTTGATTTGGATCGGGACTTATTAAAACGGGAATAATTTGGCTATCCAACAGTTCCTTCAAAAGTGGAATCAAAAAAGCATTGTCTGATTTGCGCGTGTTGCCAAGATCGGCAATGAGCAACTGCTGAAAAGGAAAACTCATCGTGTACAAGGCTTGGCGAATGGCGTCCATCTCCGCTTCGCGTGTACCGAGCAGGGCGATTCGGGTTTGTTCAAGATTTGGAAGCGTTTCTGCATGCAATTGGATTTTTCTACCAAACGTGTAAGTCGTAAGTTCATGCAATGAAAAAAGATTCGTAGCGATGGGTCGAAGCCAGTTGTCAAGCATTTTTCGTTGTTTCAGTTCACAAATTTATAGATTCCAGGTAAAATTTAGGGTTCTAAATTGAAATTGGAAAAAGACATAAAAATTCAATTTTTAGTTAAACGAGTTAAATTAAACGCATTCATTAGGCATGACAGTACATAGATAAGCGATCATATGACCCAACACGATACACTTGACCGCTTAAACAGGTATAAATTTTAAAGCGTTTTGAAAAAAAAATTAAAAAAAACGAAACTTTTCAATTCTTTCTGCGTCAAAAGAAATGACAGGCTGACGCACAAATTGTAAATTTTTTTGTAGTAAGTGAAAATAAAAAGTATTTTTGCAGCCAGTAAGCACGT
>CAZFBN010000103.1:0-19926 GCA_964517145.1 uncultured Saprospiraceae bacterium | reverse complement strand
TCTTTTTTAAAAGATAAAGAAAAAAATATAAAAGTTGTAATTGACACAAGATATATTTTGTGGGCTTACTTTTCTCTAAATCAAGAAGAGCATTTAAAGCATCTTCACGACAGGTTTTCTAAAGATGTTAAAGAGATAAATTGGAGGACTGAAGATTTTGAATTCGATATTGAAAGAGGTACATTCTCAAAAGAAACTTTGTTCTATGTTGATAGAATCAACTTTTGTTTGAAATATTTTTATGAAAATGTTGATATTGATTTGCCTAATTTATTTTATAGTTCCTATGACGGAGAAACAATCTCGTTTCTAAATTCAGAATATAAACATGAAAGACTTAGTGACCTAATGGATACATATTTGTCGAGAATTGAAAATCTCTTACAATCAGCAAAATCACTAACATCTCAATCAAATAGCAATTCTACAATAACTAGTAAATGGCAAAATTTAATTGTTAATAACAAATTAGAAGAATTACTATTTGAAATGATAGAATATTACCAAAATATTGGAGATATAGATAACTTAAAGCAAGCAATCATACTAAACCAAAGGTTCAACTCTAATAAAGATGAGAAAAATAAAGGTATAAAAAGCCAAGAACACTTTGATTTGGAATTGCGACAAATCACTAACTCGATTATTGATGTAATCTACTCAAAAAAGTAAGAGTTCAGTCTCTTCTGAGTCTCTCGCATAGAACCCCGCTGCCGCCAGATTACATCCACTGGCTTCTTTTTTTAGTCTGCGACCCTTTATTTATACTTCGCCAATTCAATAACCCTCAATTTCAAATACTTATCGGCTAAATGGTCAAAATCTCGGTCGGTGGTGAGTAATTCAACATTATAAACAGAAGCCGTTGCAGCGATCCACAAATCATTCTTACCCATATTTCTAGAAGAGAAATCCGTTGCGCTTCCGTCCAGTTTCCCTTGACTATAAGCATCTATTTCCGCGTATTTATCTATTACATTTTCCACATTAATATCGGCTATCAAAAAATCATCGAGTGCATCCAACAGCTGTTGCATCTTTTGCTTTCCCCACTTATTTTGCTTGGCAATGGATTTTAATTCTCCAATGGAGACAACCGAGACAATCAGATTGTGTTGCCCCGACAATAATTGCAAATCTTCTTCTAATCGTCTGGATTGTGGCGTATCTCGAATGTAAGTCAAAACGATATTGGTGTCCAATAAATAATTCATCGGCTCAATAGGGATAGGAGTTCTTCTAATGGTTCTTCGATGTCAATTTTTGACACTTTTTCGTAAAATGCTTCTTTTTCAATAGGGTGATAGCCTTGTTCTGCTATCATTTGCTCCAACGTAACCGATGGTCGGATGGGCTTTATCGCTTCCCAAAATTTATCTTGCTTGTTGATTGCTGCTACTTCTTGTTCTAATTTTGCCAATGCGCTTTCATCGTTCAGGTTCATAATTTCCTGAATTAATCTTAATTTTCTATCGCCGATGTTTATGGTCATTGCTGATTATTTACAATTACAATATCCAAAAATACAAAAAAAAGTAGGTGAAATCAAATTTTAAGTTCTCCCTTATCTTTTACCAAATCCACCGCCACCAATACCTCCGCTCCCTCCCGCTCCTGCATTTCCACCAGCACCCTTTCCCCCGGCAAGAACTGCCACTGCTCGTCTTCCGGCACCTCCTGCTCGCTAATGAGAAAAGAGCCATCCGCCTGTAGTTCCGCCGCTACCGGTCGCCACACGCGCGTGCCTTCGTCTAATAATTCGATGTATATTTTAGTGCTATTTTCCATGATAAATTAATTTTAGTAAAGAAAGCCCGCTTTACCGATGTGTAATAATTCTTTAGTTACATTATCAATCACCACACTTTTGCCGCTGCTAGGATGCACAAAGCGGGTTACGCCATTTGCCGCATTTACATTATTCGCTGCCGAAAAGCTTTCGCCGTTTTTAATCGCTTCGGTAATTTCTTCCTTTGTCCAGCCGCGCTGCCGCATTTGGTTGAGCCACTTTTGCTCATTTTTATGATTGCCAAAGTTCCACTCTTGCTCTTCCTCCTCTTGAGGATTCAAATCTGGCGTTGGACTTGTTGAAAAAGAAGAAATTGACGGAAATTCTGCATCAGAATTTGTATTTTCAACTGCCATATAAACAATCAAAATACTCATTCCGGCTAACAAAAGCAAGACTCCGAGATTTAATTGGAGCACCATTTATTATGAATTAAAGGTGTTTTTCAAATATATAGTTATAATGTAATGAGTGCAAAAAGAGTTCCCATCATTTCAGGCATTGGCAATATCTTCTTCTATTTCATCCATATCATATTGAAAAACTGAGACTTTATATTTGCCCAGCAATTCAATAAAATCCTGCTTCGACAAACCCTCCGGTAAATTAATCTGAATGCTCATAAGCTCTTTTTTAGTGGCAACGCAAATTACTGGTTTTTAGGTTCATTTGCCTCCAAATTTTATTCTAAATTTCGCCTGAAATAAACAATTTTTTGAAATAAAAATTGCACAAATGGAGCTTTGAAAAAATCACTTGAATTTTAATGCGTTTAACCTGTATTTAATACTTTAGTCTTTGTTGATACCAATATTTTGTACTATGCCAATAATCCGAATGAGGGCATTCGGCAAGCAGGCTATTGCAAGAACGCAGGAGTTGATCACTGCGGGCAATGAATTGGTAATCAGCACTCAGGTGCTACGGGAGTACGCTCATGCGACGCTTCGTCATGCGCTTTACCTAAAATTGGATTTGCCGACCAGCATTGCTGCTGTTTTACAAAACATTACCATTTTTCAACGAGATTTTACGGTTCTCTATGATAGTTCTGAGCTTATGAAGAATTGGCTTGCCCTTCTACCATCGCTCACAACGCATAAGGCTGTTTTTGATTTTAATATTGCTGCGACGTTACAGGCTCATGGCATAACACATATTTTAACCCACATTAGTAGTGACTTCGGCAAGTTCAAAAATTGGCTGACCATTCTTTCTTTGTTTCCTTAGCATTCGCCGCAGGCAATTCGGTGCCACTTATTCCTTCAAAAACCACCTTATCAACACCGGCAGCATCAGCAAATCGCACACCAGCGCCGTCACCAGCGTAATGCTAATCAGCCAGCCCACCGTTGCCGTGGTAGGGCTAGACGAAAATAACATCACCAGAAATCCAAAGAACAAGAGAACTGTTGTCAATACAATCGGTTTGCCCGTTTCTAAAAGAGTTACTCGAAGGCATTCCTCTTTACTCAAACCTTGTTGTTGTACTAGTTTAAATCGACTCAAAAAATGAATCGTATCATCTACCGCAATGCCAAAGATGACGCTGAAAATGATGGAGATGCCCGCCTCCAGTTCCACACCGGCGAAACCCAGAAAAGCTGCACCGAAAATAAGCGGAAAAATATTTGGAATCAGCGAAATAAGCAGCATTCTAACATTGAGAAACAGCAGCGCCATCAAACTACCAATGAGTAAAATAGCAAAGCCCACCCCTTGTAGCAGATTTCTACGTACGTACTCTGCATTTTTGTCAATAAGCAAACCCGTGCCGGTGAGTTTAAAACGAATAATATCCGAATCAATATTCGCTTGTATCCAGCGCTCGATGCGTTGCCCCAGGCTTTTGATGCTGTCCGCGCCAATGTCCTTCACGCGGCTGGTCACGCGGGCTTTGGTACCGTCTTTACTTACCAGCACATTCATATCCAGTTGAGGAATTTTATCGGCGTAGCGGCGGTATTCGTTAAAACGATCTTCGTCTTCGGGCAGGCGGTAGGCGGTTGGATTATTATTACCAAACATTTGATTCAGCGTTTTATAAATCGCCGTCACCGAGCCAATGGCTTGAATTTCAGGAAACTGGCGTAGGTAATTCTCCAATTTGTCAATTTCTTTCACCACCACAAAATCATTGGCTTTATAATCTTCCTGCACATATCCGGCAAATTCCATCGGACGGAAGCCGGAGAGTTCGCGTTCAAAAAAACGAAAATCCTGCGTGATCTTCCCGTTACGTGGCAGATTATTAATCACTTCATAATTGGTCGTAATTCTGGAAATGCCCCAAGCGCTCAGTGCCAGCGCAATCGCAGAGCCTAACACAATCTGACGAGTATTCCAACGCGTATAGTCATAAATCCACAGCATGGCTTTGTCCCAATTTTTATGTCGGGAACCAATTTTCGCAATCTGATCCGCATTGAAAAAAGAGAGAAAAACCGTGGTAAATAAAATGGCTGTTACGTAAGCAATCATGACCCCAATCGCTGCATTGATACCAAAATCGCGGATGGGTGCGACGCGGTTGGTTACTAAAGATAGAAAACCCATTGCAGTTGTTGCAGATGTCATGAAGGTTGCCAATCCAATTTCCCTGATAGTCGTCACCATCGCGCGGTCGCGCGGCAGCCCTTTGCGGAGTTCGTCCACGTATTTCGACATAATATGAATGATGTCGGAAGTGCCGACAATAATCATCAGTACCGGATAAAGGGCGGAAAGCGCATTGAACTCCCGACCCATCATACCCATAAAGCCCAAAAACAGCAACATACCAAGTATAATAGAGGATACCGACACCATCACGCCCCAAAAGCGGCGATAAATAAACCACAGCATCAGCGTGACCAAAGCCCCGGAAATGAGCGCCGACTTGCCCACTTCCCACATTTGTAGCTCAATCAGCTCCTTCTGAAAATAAGGGCGCCCCATGTAATGATATTCCTCAAAATCATATTTTTCAACCAAGTCATCCAGCGCATTCACAAATTCTTTTGCCTGATTGAAACTCATGCGATCCGTCATTTTTAGGAAAATGACCAGGGTTTTGCCGTCTTTAGAAATCAGGTTGTACTTAAACCGCTCGTCGTTGACCAGCCGGGCGCTGTCGCTGGCGTATTGCGCGGGGTCGTCGATGTGAATCGCCGGGATGGTCGTAATGGCAAATGGCGTGCGGATGGGATAGCCAAGCTTGGTGAGCGAAGTGCTTTGCAGCACGTGTGGCAGGTCGCGGGTAGCAAGGGTGAAGTCGTGGAATTGTTTTAAAAATTGCTGCTCAAAGGCACCATTCTCCCGCTTGACGGCAATGAGCATGAAGCTATCATCGGTCTCAAATGCTTTGACAAACTCGCGGAAATACTCCAAATCTTTGTCGCCTTGCGGAAAGAATTGCTCAAAATCGAAGGTGAATTGCAAGCGCGGCAATTGAAAAACACTGCCAATTCCTAAAATAACAAAAACCACAATAACGAGGATGCGAATTTTCATACGATACAGTTGTACTTCAGTTTATCAATACGAGTAGTCGAAGTCATTTAGATTTTTTCCAAAAACGCAGTCCTAACCGACAAAGGGGCTAATGTGTTCAGGACGTGCAGCGAATTTTGACAAAAGGATTATTTGAGCTTATCAGTCTTCCTTCAATATCACGCAGTTAACTTGTTCACTGTCAATTGAATATTTTCCCAGACGACATCTGTGGCTTTTTCCCAATTAAATTTTTCGCGTTGAATTTTGCCCTTTTCAACTAAATGCTGACGCAAATCTGAATTTTCATACAACTGTTGCATGGCGTTGGCAATTTCCGGCACCTCGTAAGGATTAACGAGTAATGTAGCATCACCCGCCACTTCCGGCATTGAGGAAACATTGGAAGTAATCACCGGCACCTCGCAGTGCATGGCTTCGAGCAGCGGCACGCCAAATCCCTCGAACAGCGACACGTACACCAGCGCGAGCGCCGCACCCGTAAGGCGGGGCAATTCCTCATCCGAAACATAGCCGAGCAACTGGATGTCATTTTTAAAATTGGCGCGGTCGTAAGCGTCTTTCACCTCACCGGTTTGCCAGGCAAAGCGCCCGCCAATTAAGAGTTTGACGGGGCTTTGGGTATTTTTTTTGAATTGATCGAAAGCTTGAATGAGTCGGTGCACATTTTTACGCGGGTGGATGGAACCGACGTAGAGGAAGTAATCCTGCTCTTCGGCGTAATCCGCTTTAATGGCTTGTTTATCAGCGTCTTTTAAAGGTTGAAAAGTTGATTTGCAGCCATTGCAAGCAACCGCGATTTTATCTGCTGGAATTTGAAAATGTTGTAAAATGTCGTTTTTAGAATAGTCAGAAACAGTGACAATACGCTCGGCGCGCTGTAAAAAACGTGGGGTGTATTTTTGATAATAGCGGAGAATTTTAGGAGGAATGTGATCGGGCATGTGCAAATAGGCTACATCGTGTGTGACAATAACGGTAGGTGTTTTCGCACGCAGCGAGCAGTATCCATCAAAAGAAAGCAGCACATCGGCTTGGTATTTTTTCAACGCCCAGGGAAGCGAAATTTCAAACCACCAGCGCCACAAAAGCGGCATCCGCGCAGGGGGAAACAGCACAACGGGCGTCACATTTTCACCAAAAAGGTATTCGGGTTCGTATCTGCGGTCAAAAAAGAAAATAAATTTGTGTTCGGGGTAGCGCTGCACCAGGCGTTTGGTAATTTCAAAAGTGAACCAACCCACGCCTTCTAGCTGGTTTTTGAGGAGAAAACGAGTATTGATGGCTATTCTCACAGAGAAATTTTACTTTTAATAACACCAAACTCCCCGCCGCACCTGGCGACCGGGAGTTCAGCATTATTTGTAATCTTTTTTAAAACTGCTTCCGAACCTGCTCGGCTTCTGCCGGGCTCAGTTGGTACTGTTTGATAAATTTTTGCGGGGTAGGGCGGAAGTAAAGGAATATCAACATGCCTAGCACCAAATACAGCATGTAAGTCAGGTTGTTCTCTTTCATTGCTACCACAATGGCAAAGAGGTTTGCTGCTTCCAACATGATTAAACGAATGGTGCTGGATTGACGATAATGCTCTGCCTTTTCCATCAAACCTTGTAAAATTAAGCCCTGCGTTTTGCGCTGTTTATCAAACAAATAAGCCACCAATGCCGCACTTAGCAGAAAAACCAATGCCAATACACCTGTTTTGCTGATTGTTTCCGGCATCATCATATCCGAGGTATTTCTTACCACAATGACCATAGGGGGCGCCGTGTCGCGAATGAGCGTGAGCGCCATTGCACAAAAAACCAGCTGCGAAGCCAGCAGTGCGTTGAAAAGCGTGTGTAAGCGCTTGAAAAAATTATTCATTCTACTATTTTTATAAAGTACAAATTTAATGATAGCTGCGGTTGCATTTTTTTATAATATGGGTCAATGATGGTAAATGGTGTTATGGGGTATCGGTGTTATGGTTTACGGTATAACGATATCGGTTCGGTATATCGGTGTTTCGGTGCGTTGGACTTTCGGGCGGGTGTAAGCGCTCGAAAAATCGGATTAAATCAATTCATTTTGTTTTTGACGAGCGTAGCGCCACAAAATGACGGTCAGCGTCACAAAAGCAATCAACCCCAGCCAGTCGCCTAACACGCCACTTTCCTCTGCAAAGCCTGTATTGATGCGGCTCATCAGCGAAATAGGCGTTCCATCTGCATTTGTACCGATTGTTGTACCCAGCAAAATGGCAATGATAATGCCGGTAATCGCACCGCCCGCAATTAATCCTGAACTAAATAACGCGCCAGGACCTGCTTCGGATTCCTCTTCGGCAGATTTATTTTTGCGGCTCACAAACCATTTTACCAAGCCGCCTACAAAAATAGGGGTTGTTGTTGACAAAGGCAAGTAGGCACCCACTGCAAATGCTAAAGAACTTACACCGCACAATTCTACCACGGCTGCAATTGCCATACCGGAAATGACCAAGCCCCAGGGCAGGTTTTGACTTAACAAGCCTTTAATAACCGTTGCCATCAGCGTTGCCTGTGGGGCGGGCAGCGGTGTCGGATGTTCTGGTGTTGCTTCGCCAATGCCCAGCGTACTTTCGAGCAACAGTAGGGTAAATCCAATAGCTACGGTAGAAACCAGTACCCCAATCATCAAACCAAATTGCTGTTTAATCGGCGTAGCACCAACCAGATAACCCGTTTTTAAATCCTGCGAAGTGGCACCGGCATTTGCAGCTGCAATACAAACGATGGAGCCAACCACCAGCGCAATCGGCTGATACGCATCGCCCGTCCAGCCAATGCCCAGAAACAGCAACGAAGTAGCCATTAAGGTAGCAATGGTCATACCGGAAATTGGATTGGAAGAAGACCCGATCAAACCCACGATACGCGAGGATACGGTGACAAAGAAGAATCCAAAAATAATGATGAGAATGGCTGCCAATACATTGCCAAAAGTTGGTAAATTTGGCAACACAGTCATCAAAACAATTAAAATAAGGCTACCAATTAACACATAAACTAAAGGCAAATCTTTCTCCGTGCGGCTTTGTGCCACTTGCGTATTTGCTCGGCTGGCACGCAGGTCGTTGAAAGAATCCCGGAAAGCACTGACAATCGTCGGCAATGTTTTTATTAACGTTATCAATCCTCCGAACGTCACTGCGCCGGCACCGATGTAACGAATGTAACGATTCCAAATATTACTTGGTGTCATATCGGCAATCAACCGCTCTGTTTCAGGTGGGAAAGGCACTGTTAAGCTAGAACCAAAAATGGTAATCAACGGTATGAGCGCCAGCCACGACAGTACACCGCCAGCCACCATTACACCCGCGATGCGCGGACCAATGATGTAGCCCACACCCAATAGTTCAGGGGTAATTTCACCATTGATGGTGCCATTCGGCAAAGCGGAATCTCTTTTAAAAACTACACCTGGCACGTCTTTCCAAAAGCCCAGGATGGACATCAGCAATTTGTATAAAAATGCAATTCCTAAGCCATAATACACGAGTCGCGCCAGTTTACCGCCTTTTTCGCCCGCCACGAGCACGTCCGCACAAGCCGTTCCTTCCGGGTAAGGCAAATTGCCATGTTCTTTTACAATCAAGGAGCGACGCAGTGGCACCATAAACAACACACCCAATACCCCACCAATCAGCGCCAGCACAAAAATTTGAAAATATTGGAAATAATCGCGTCCGCCCGCCAAAAACAGCAAAGCAGGAACCGTGAAAACCACACCTGCTGCGACAGACTCGCCTGCTGAACCAATGGTTTGCACAATGTTGCTTTCTAAAATGGTGGCTTTGCCCAGGCGTTTAAAAATAGAAATGGCGAGCACTGCAATCGGAATCGAAGCGCTTACTGTCAATCCGACCTTCAAACCAAGGTAAACGGTGGCTGCACCAAATAAAATGCCAAATAAAGCGCCCAAAATGATCGCTTTTGGCGTAAATTCAGGAATGAACTCACTCGCAGAAATGTAAGGTTTAAAAGACTTGTTGTTGGTGTTTTCCATTTTTTATAAAGTTAGTTTGGTTAGAACATTTTTCGCAACATAAAGGGCATGGCTCCTTTTCTCCTGCTCATTCATTCGCTTAACGCGCTCCGTGCATCATTTTTGCCAAACGCCCTTGAATTAAAAATAAAATCAAAGATGCCAATCCTGCCATTACTACGAAAATCATAAAAAACTCATACAAGTTGGTGATTTGCATTCCAAAAAGGTTGGGATAATCAGCACGAATGCCCAATTCTTGCAACTTTGCCAACTGTTCGCCGCTTGCCGTAAGCGTTCCATTCAAAATGCCCCGCAAGTCAATACCCGCCTCACTTGCTGCCCGAATTTCGCCTTCGCCCGGCGGATAGAGCGTACTCAAGGTGCCAGCCAGTTTGTTCGCAGCCGCATTTGCCAAAAACCACACTGCCATTAGTAAAGATACCAATTTGAGCGGTGCTAATTTGCTGACTAATGACAAGCCAATGGGTGACAAACACAATTCCCCCCAAGTATGCAATAAATACAAGCTTGTCAGCCAAAAAATGCTCACTTTTACATTCGGATCCACGCCTTTTACACCAAAAGCAATAATCAAATAACCCAACGCCAGTAAAAATAATCCAATTGCCATTTTCATAGGAGAATGCGGCTCCAGATTTCGCTGCCCCAGCTTCAGCCAAATCCAGGCAAAAATGGGGGCGAAAATGATAATGAAAGCAGCATTAAAAGATTGAAAGTAAGAAGGCGGCATTTCCCATCCAAAAACACTGCGGTTGGTTTGCTCATCGGCAAAAAAGGATAAAGACGCACCTGCTTGTTCAAAAGCGCTCCAGAAGAACACGACAAAGAACGAAACAATAAAAATAACTGTAATGCGATCTTTCTCAATTTTTGAAAGCGTTTTATCCGAAAAAATGAGCACCACAATCGCGATGGTAGATAAAATGAGCAGAGGAAAAACAACCCCTACTTGATTCACATCCACGTAAATAATGCCCAATGCGATGCCTGCAAATACAATCAAACCAAGAATTGTTTGAATGGAAAACGGATTTTTAAAAATAAAATTGGTATTCCTTGCCTCATCTGGAATGTCTCCTACTGGTGTACTCTCATGCGAAACGATATATTTATCTTTTAAAAAATAAAATGTAATCACGCTGACTAGCATGCCTATTCCAGCTACTAAGAATGCCCATTTGAAATCATCTGGATTGCCGGTGTTTCCTACAAAACCACAAGCCAGCGGTCCTAAAAACGCACCAGTGTTGATGCCCATGTAAAAAATGGTATATGCAGAATCCTTGCGGCGGTCGCCATCTGGGTACAATTGACCCACCATAGAAGAAATATTGGGTTTGAAAAAACCATTGCCCACAATCATGAGCGATAAGCCACCATAAAAAAGGTAGGAAGTGAGCTCCGGCGAAGCCTTATAATACGTGCCGCAAAAGAATAAAATGAATTCTCCCAGCGCCATAACAAGTCCACCAAAAATAATGGATTGGCGATTGCCCCAAAAGCGATCCGCCATCAAACCACCGATCAGCGGTGTCAAATAAATCAAACCCGTATAGCTCCCATACACATTCGACGCGAATCCTCTGTCAAACACCAAGGCTTGCGTCATAAAGTAAATCAAAATGGCGCGCATTCCATAATAATTGAAACGCTCCCACATTTCCGTTGCGAAGAGTACATAAAGTCCTTTCGGATGCCCTTTTTGTTCCGGTGCGGCAGTCATAGCTTTTCCTGTTGTTTTTTGATGTCAAAATGAAAAAAGTTCAATAGCCGTTAAAATTAATTTTTTCAACGGAAAAACAAACTATTATTGATGTTCTATTTTGTTGAGAAAGTGTTAGGCATATTGGTTATTGGGTAGGCGTTACCAAGTTAAAATGCTATTCTCCTGATAACGCTCAACTAATAACCTTAATTCAGGAGAGAATCCAACGCATTCGTTCTCGATGCACCAGTAACTTTAAATTTCCAGCCCGCACTTTCTGCAATAAATTTCATCAATTCCAGCGCTTGATTGCCCTCCGTGGCAGCCGTTTCCAACAGGTCGCTTTCCTGGGCTTTTTGTTCAATCATTTTTTTAGCGTTGGTATTGATTTTATTATAATCAGCTTCACTAAAAGCATTAAAAGTACCTTCCGAGAGGTCGTAATAATCCAAATCGTGGTCAATAGAGAGGATTTCCGGGTTGGGCATATTGCTCACCACTATGGTTTTGCTTTCGGGCAATGCTTCTATTTTTAATTGATTCAAATCATACCCAACCGATACCTTAGCGCGCACACGCACCAGGGCTTTTTTTCGTAAAAAGGGCCAATCGTAGCCCCAATAATCTTTATAATTATACACTTCCGAAAAGTAGCCTTCCACGGTGATTAGTTTCGCCACTTTTTTAATGCGTTCCAAAATTACATCTGATGATTCTTGGGTTTTTAATTCGCGGCTTTCATAAAAGTAACGCGTTACAAAAATACCCAATGCAAAAACCGCCACAATCACCAGGATAGCAAGGATTCCTCTGGTCATGTTTTTATGTCGTTGACACACAGCATAAATGCCGTGCTACCTGCAAAAATACAAAAGCTGCAAGATGTTTCGCACATCCCACAGCTCTCGTTTACTCTTTTATTATACTAAAAACAACAATCAGCAATTAGCAATCAACAATTACCTATCCGGGTCATTCGGATCCTCATCTTTGCCATCATCTTCGCCAATTTTAGCTGTCATGCTGTGTTTCAAGCCTTTATAACTTTTTAAAACAGCTTTTACAGAACCAACCGACAGCGGTGACTCGATCATCAGCGGAATCTTATTCTTATCGTCCGACGCCCAGGCTTTCATTTCTGTTCCTTTTTTGAAATAAAAGTCGTTGTCAATCACCTGCGGCGAAAATTTGATTGTTTTAAAACGTCCTAAACCTTTAATTTTTTTATCATTCTCCCTTCCTAAATACTTGACTTTCAGGGGCCAGGTTTCTTTGTCCACAAACAATTTTACCGGAATATCCGTACCACTGCTCAATTGATTAAAATCCACATTGCGAGTAAAATATAAAATGGACAAAATATCGTGCATACACTGGTCAATTTTATATTCCGTCGGCACTGCATTTTCACGAGTTTTACCTCGAAGGGAGACGACTTTTTTACCGTACTGATCGAAAGTAATTTTGTCGTACAAGCGGTACTTCCCCTCTTGCACCTCGCGGATGGAAGTGGTGGGCAGCAATGTATTTTTATCTACATAAGTATCGTATTTGTCGCGCACTTTGTAAAAAGGATCATACGATTTGTACGTTTTGCCGTGCGCCGACAGGTGGTACAATTCGCCCTCATCCGTCACGCGGAAGGTCACTTCGCCAGCGGCAATCCACACAAAATTCCAGTTGTAATAGAGCTTGTAGGTCATTTCTTCACCTGGGCGAAAGGCACTGTTTTGAATACTACACGGCTCTACCCGATACAATAAATCGGCAGGCGAATTTAGTTGGGTCGTGTTCAGGTTGGTTGTATAGGGGTACTCAAAAGCCATGAGTGCAAACAAAGTTGCCACAAACATAAACCCTCTAAGCAGTGTTTTTCTCATAACCTATTAATTTAGAATCACTTATTTTAATTAAGAGGATTGCCCCTAAAAACGCGGGCAACACCAGATTTATTATAAACAATCCAAAAGTGGCGGCTAATACACTCAATTCATTGGCATCAAAATGCCTCCAAACAAATACCGCAATTTCACCACGCGCCAGCAGCGCTAAACCTGCGGAGAGTGGCACACCTGTTTGAATCAAAAAGATGCTCCAAATGCCCATAAACCCTTCCCACAGCGTCAGTTTTATTCCAAAAAATTGCAACAACAGCCAATATTGCAAACTATAGGTGCAATAACGCAGCACTGCCCATTGCAATGCACGAAATTTCGCACGAACTGATACCGCACGTAGCATCACCACCTGCCGCAACCAACGACGCCTCTTCTTTTTAAATCCGCATTTTCCAATAATTGGTAAGAACCAACCGATTTGCCAAAATAGTAGCAACAATACCAGGCTTATAAGCATGCCTGTGGTCATTAGAAACAAAATTAAATACAATTGCCACTGCAAATGGTTGAGCGCAAACCAGGAAAATCCGATCAATCCACCAAAAAATAGGACGATCCATTGACTATAACTGCCTAACAGCATACTTGCAGCGCCCTGCCAACGCTGCTGCGGCAATAAAAGCCAAAGCCGACCGCCGTACTCGCCCACGCGGTTGGGGGTAACAATGGCAAGGCTCATGCCCGCCAGCACCGCCCGATACGCTTGCCAAAAGCCCATTTTACAAAAAAATCGGGTAAATTGCAACCACTTCAACGTTTCAAAAGCCAGGTTGAACGGCATCAATCCAAGCGCTAAACATAAGTAAGACGCAGGACGCTCCCGAATGCTGCTTAAAAATTCGTTAAATATTGTTGTAATATTGTTACGATGAACGATTTGGTAATAAATGCCGCCTAAAAGCAACACAAAAAGCAAGCCCCTCAGCAGGGGTTGTAACCCTGCATAACGCTGGCGAAAGAATGATATGGAAGATAAAATTGCCTCCAATTGTTATAAATTTGGGCGTCATCAATGATGGATTGAGGCAAGTGCGTTTGTGTGTAGGGTGTAAGTATGCAATCGAGCTCAAAGATAGGCGCTATGTGTGTGCAAGTCAAGTTTAATTTGCAAATGTTAATGTTAAAAATCGAGTAGCATACGTGAATTTAGGAGCAGTATCTTTCGCCAAATTGAAGTTTATTTGTTTCCTTTGGAACAGCAGATCAGCAAGAAAAGCGCTCAACAGCTTCATGATTCAAAGCCCCGTTATTGCCTACTCATCCGACGTGTATAATAATTTTATTTACTAATCTATTCCAATATGAAAAAAATGTATTTAGTCCTGATATACTTGTTTGCATTCTTTTTAAATGCCTGTGAGTCAGAAAATTCCGGCAGCGAAGTCATTCTCCCTGATGAAGAAAAACCCGTCAACGATGCCTTTTATCGCGGCGCGGATTTATCGTATGTAAATGAAATGCTCGACTGTGGCGCGATTTATTACAATGAAGCCGGTAATACAGAAAATCCTTACACAATATTTAGTAAAGCGGGCACCGACCTCGTGCGCGTGCGCCTGTGGCACAATCCTGACTGGACAAACTATTCTAATTATGAAGATGTAAAGAAAACCATCGCCAATGCTAAAAAAGAAGGCATGCAGGTGCTGCTGGATTTTCATTATTCGGATGATTGGGCGGATCCCAGCAAGCAAAAAGTACCCGCCGCGTGGCTTTCGGTAGTGAATAACACGTCTATTTTGGGGGATTCTTTATATAATTATACGTATAAAATTTTAAATGATTTAAACAATGCTAACTTATTGCCTGAATTTGTGCAGGTTGGTAATGAGATAAATTCTGAAATATTACAAGACCCTGGTAAAAATTATAATAATATCAATTGGAATCGGAATAGCGCTTTAATTAATCGGGGTATCAAAGCGGTGCGTGATGCTTCTACAAAATTTGATAAAAAAATTCAAGTGTTATTACATATTGCACAGCCGGAAAATGCCCTGTGGTGGTTCGATCAAGCCAGTAAAAATCGCATCAGCGATTATGATTTTATTGGGCTTTCGTATTATCCGGTCTGGTCCACGTATAAACTAAATAACCTTTCTTCGGCTGTTACAACATTAGTAAATAATTATAAAAAGCGCTTAATGGTGGTGGAAACCGCCTATCCTTTTACTTTAGTAAATAAAGATGCGGCAAATAATATTTTGGGCAATGATGCTTTGATTACAGGCTATCCGGCTACCGAAAAAGGGCAGTACGATTATCTCAAAGCATTGGAAAACGCCATCCTTGCCGGCGGCGGCGAAGGCTTAATTTACTGGGAACCCGCGTGGGTATCCACCTCCTGCCGCACCCAATGGGCACAAGGCTCGCACTGGGACAACGCTACTTTATTTAACCATAATAATAAAGTAAACGAAGGTATGAAATATTATAATGGTAAATAATATTATATTGTTAAAACACATAGACACATAGCTTATTATATATAATTTCTTATGTGCCTATGTGTTGAAAAAAATAACGAAATGAAACGAAATTATATTTTGAGTATTTTCTTTTACTGTTCTATTATAATCATTTCAACTGCCCAAGAAAGAACCATCCTCACCTTACACGATGGCTGGAAATTTTATAACGGCGCACAAGAAAACGGCGCAGCTGTCGATTTAAATGATAATAATTGGAAATCCGTCACCGTACCGCACGATTGGGCAATCGCAGGTCCTTTTATTCTGGATGGCAATGGCAACACCGGGAAGCTGCCCTGGCAGGGCGAAGGCTGGTATCGGCGGGCGCTCGACATTCCGGCAGCCGCGTCGGGCAAGCGCATTTATTTGATTTTTGATGGCGTTATGGCTTTTCCAAAAATTTACATCAATGGTAAACTCGCCGGTAAATGGGATTATGGCTATAATTCTTTTTATGTGGATATTACAAATTTTATAAATCCCGGTGCAAAAAATATATTAGCAGTGCACGCCGATACGCGTCCACATGATAGCCGCTGGTATCCTGGCGCTGGCATTTACCGAAAGGTGCAAATGGTGACGGTCAACCCTGTGCATGTGGACGTGTGGGGCACTTACGTTACGACACCAATTGTAAAACCGCATTATGCCGATGTAAGAATTCGCACCACAATTAATAATTTTTCTACAAAGAATGATACAATTAAAGTTGAACATCAAATTATAAGTCCACAGGGCAGCGTCGTAGCAAATGGGGATATTAAAAATTATATTCCGGCAGGAAAAAGTAAAGATTTAGAAGTCACTATTACATTGCCGAATCCCCAGCGTTGGGATGTGGAGCATCCGACATTATATACGATCAAAACAAATGTAATAATTAATGGAAAAATAGTAGATCATTATACAACACCGTTCGGTGTACGCACCATCCGATTTGATGTCGATCATGGATTTTATTTGAATGAGCGACACGTGCAATTAAAAGGCGTGAATTTACATCATGACCAGGGTCCGCTGGGTGCTGCATTCTATCCAAGAGCAATGGAACGGCAGTTGGAAATTATGAAATCGATGGGTGTGAATGCCATTCGCAATAGTCATAATGTTGCTGCGCCGGAATTATTAGAATTGTGTGATAAAATGGGATTATTGGTTTTTGATGAAATTTTTGATAAATATGATGCAAAAGCAGACGTTGTCGATACGACTGATTTTGAGGCATTTGCGCAGCGAAATGTGCAAAATTTTATAACAAGAGACCGAAATCATCCCTCTGTTTTTATATGGAGCGTAGGTAATGAAATTGGCGATGTGCAATGGGATATTAATAATGGCTTCCAAAGATTACATACTATGGTTAATTATGTAAATAAATATGATCCGACCCGACCAACGACATTAGTGAATGATAGCTGGGAAGGTGCTGCGCGTCGCCATTTTGATTATTATGATGTGCATAGTTATAATTACACGCGCCGGTATCGTTTGGCAAGACAAATGGAGCCCAATAAACCCGTGATTATCAGCGAGTCCGCTTCGACCGTGAGTACCCGAGGATTTTATGAATTGCCATTACCAAAACAAAAAATTGATTTTACAAAATCATTACAAGTCAGTTCGTATGATTTGAATGCGCCATGGTGGGCGGAGGTGCCCGATGATGATTTTATGTGGCAGCAGGAGGAGCCTTATGTGGCGGGCGAATTTGTGTGGACGGGCTTTGATTATCTGGGTGAGCCGACGCCATATGATAATTATTCCATCAAGCCAATGGGCTTGACCGACCGGGACGCTTCTTACAGCTCGTACTTTGGAATCGTAGATTTGGTGGGCATTCCGAAGGATCGGTATTATTTGTACAAAAGCTACTGGAAACAAGAAGATACGACCATTCACATCCTGCCGCACTGGAATTGGGAAGGTAAAAATGGTGAAAAAATTCCCGTTTTTGTTTATACGAATGGCGACTGCGCGGAGCTTTTTGTCAACGGCAAATCGCAAGGCATGCAATGCAAGCAGCCCAAAGCCGATAGTTCGATTCAGCGTTTTCGCCTGATGTGGAATGAGGTGACGTATGCGCCCGGCGAATTGCGCGTCGTTGCTTATAAAGCCGGTCAAAAACTCGGTGAAAAAGTACTGAAAACCGTCGGCAAACCTGCACAATTAAAATTAACGGTTGATCGGAATGTAATAAAATCGGGCGGCATGGATTTATCTTACATCCTAGTCGAAGCCCTGGATGCAAATGGAAATGCGGCACCGTTGGCGGATCATAAAATCAATATTTCCGTAGATGGCGCAGGCGCTATTGCAGGCGTAGGCAATGGAAACCCACAGTCTTTTGAGCCCTTTCAGGCAAATGCTATCAAATTATTTTATGGAAAAGCGATGATTATTATAAAATCCGGTCAAAATCCGGGTAATATAAAATTAGGCGTACAAGCAGTGGGGCTTAAAGGAAGTACCATAGAAATTACAGTACGATAAAACGATACTTTCTCCAATTTTGAAAATTAAAAGTGGTTCCAATAGAGACTCAAAATGCTAACAGATATGGGGCATTTGATATTATATCATCACCTAAAGGAAAAAATGAGTAAAATAGTTTTTGACAATAAATACTTACTTCATGTTTTTTATGCGTGTATTTGTCTTTTGTCTTATTCTTGCAACTTTTCACCCGAAAAACAACTTGTCGTAGTTACTTACGAAGAATTTGCAACCTTCGTTGAAGAAACAGGATATGTGACAGATGCCGAGAAATATGGGTGGTCAATTGTTCAAAAAGATGTATTTAATTTTATTACTGTGAACGGTGCAAATTGGAGGAAACCAGATGGTTCGAACCCTCCAGTTTCCAAAAACTTACCAGTTACTCAAGTCAGTTATAATGATGCAATGGCTTACTGCAAGTGGTCAGAAACTGAGCTGCCAACTTACGATGAATATTGGGAATTAATAGAAGATGACAAACGTAAAGTGGTTACCAACTACAATGCACCAATATCAAATGCTAACGAAGTAAATATTCTTGGTAATGTTTGGGAAATTACATCTTCTGGAAAAGGAGAAGAGATACGCTTAGCAGGAGGGTCTCTATTCTGTTCCCCAAATACTTGTCACGGGACATCAAAAGATCGTAACCTTTATGTTGATAAACAAACTGGAAATATACATATTGGATTCGCGGTAATACGTAATAATGAGAGGTGATTATCAACGTATTATGAGGTAGTCTAATTTCCCCGCACGGTAAATTAAATTACCTCATTGAAGCAGATGGAACTATTTTAGAGGTCAGAAGCGGATTTGCACCTACATACTCACTTCTTGTGATCAATGCAACCTGGAACGATAAAAAAGCAATATATCAAGCGATTGAGGCAGGCAACATTAAGAAAAATGGCGCTTACTACGAAGCACTTTATCATAGCAATCTGGGGTAAGAATTACAAAAAGCTGGCTACGAGATCGAACGGTTCATACTTCATAAGCAGATTCGGTAGCCGTCTCAAAAGATTATCTAAATCTATTTAAGAGCACTCCGTGTAAGTACCTCCGGTTCCTGAAAGTTAAAATTGGTACTCCCCGAAAGCTGTAAAATTCCTATCGTCCACTTTCGAATAGCGTTTAGCGTAAGGTTTTAAATGGGTATCTTTTTTCCAACCACCCCGAAAACCATTAGAATAAATTACTGTTATGTCGTCTATAATTCCAACACAGAATACCTAAAGCCAGAGAATTATGAACATAAGAAGTATTTTAGTATTGCTTAGGCATGTCACTATACAATCCCTTAAAAAAGGGGAAATCATAATACGAGAGGGGGAAACAAAAAGAGATGTCTATTTTATCAGAAAAGGCTTGATCCGCGCTTACCATATTACCGAAAAAGGGGACGAAATAACGTTTCAACTATATCCTGAATATTATATTTTCGGAAATATGAATTCCCTCTTATTTAATGAGCCCTCCAATTATACTTTTCAGGCATTGGAATGTACAAAGGTCTATAAAATGAACTATGATTCCTTTCATGATGTGGTTAAAAATTCTAAATTTTTAAAGTTAAATAAAATGGGGCTTGGTGAAAGGGGAATGAAACAAGCATTTCAACGGGTGGAATCATTTGTCTTACTGTCTGCCGAAGAACGGTATCTAAAATATATGAAGGACTATCCGACTGTTATCAATCGAGCACCTGACAAATATATTGCCAATGTGTTGGGTATCACGCCTGTTTCATTGAGTAGAATCAAAGGACGAATCACTGCAAAAAAAACTACCTCAATTTCATTTCTTATCTTTTGTTATTTATGAACTTGTTTAAAATTGACGATTTTATTTAATATGACAGAGGCAATTCGACGCTACATTCTCTTATTCAAGAGTAGATTGTTGAATCTTCCAAAATACGAGAACGTAGGAGCTTAGTTTGAAAAGATATTACGATTTTTCATTAATTTTAAACAAGCTCTATATCAGATTTCGATATAACCTACTTTTGTACTAACAAAAGGTTACAAGACC
>CAZFBN010000102.1:0-19933 GCA_964517145.1 uncultured Saprospiraceae bacterium | reverse complement strand
CATTGCCATACAATCGCTGAAAAGCAATATTCCCGCTGATTTGCAAAAGTACAATGATGTGATTTTATTGGAAGGCCGCTATCGCGAATTGCACCAAAACATGCTACGTGGCGTGATGAGTGATGATGATATACAGGTGGAATTCAATAAATTGCGAGAAGATATTTTGAATTTTATTAATTTATTAGAAGAAAAAGATTTTGTAAAACAAACGCCGGCGCAGCAGGCACAGGCACAAGCCAAAAAAGGGAAGGTGCTCTACCGCATTCCTAACCGCATGCAGGTACAAAAAGAGGCAAAATGTTTGGTAAGAATTGCTTTTGACGAAGCGATTTTGATGCAAGACTTACAAAAAATCGAAGACGACGCAATCAAAGACGTGCGAATTGCTGAAGTGATGGGCGTGGAACTGATTGATCCGAGTGAGCAAGCGGTTTTTTCCATTCGTACTTTTTCGGAGAAAATTCAATTGATAGACGAGACGACTTATACGGAGTGGCTGTTTTATGTGAAACCTTTGCTAGAAGGGAGTTTTCCGCTGCTTTTAAAAGTATCGGTGGTTGAAATTGTAAATGGCTTGGAGCGCAAACGCGAGGTGGTGCTGGAAGAAATGGTGCAGGTGGTGACTGCTGAAGTGACGGATGAAGATAAACCTATGGCTGACAGTGGGGTTGCTTTGCAAATGGCTGGTAGCGCCGGTGGCACAACGACGACGCCAGTGATTGGCAATGACACTATTAAAAAAGCGAGCAAAGCAGGTGTCGCGCTCATTGGATTGGGCGTTGCCATGGCAATATGGGCGTTTCTTACGTTTTATAACCAATCCAAACAACCTGACGTGGCGGATGGTGGCGGCGCTCGAAATGCTTGGGATCGATTGAAAAATACGGAGGATTCTACGCAGTTGAAAGAATTTTTAAATGATTTTCCTGACAGCGAATTTGAAAATATGGCGGAGAGTCGGCTGAAATCGCTGCGTCTGGACGTAGATGCGCAGCAACAAGGCGATTCCATCATTTTTCAAACCACCAACGGGGTTTTCCCGATGCAATTGGCTTTGCTAACGGCGGATGGCGAGGAAATTGTTTCGCAAACTTATTATGATGGTACTTACATCGCAATTGATGGCAAAGCAGCTGGGCTGGCAGCGGCTACTTATCAGGCGCGCCTTACCGATGCGAATGGCGTGAGTCGTATAGTAACATTAAAGTATATGCCGCAACAAGACACACAGGATCAACCAGTTATGGATACGGTTGTGAATAAACCTACTCCAAAAACCAGGCCTTCAAAACCGGCGAACCAACCAAAACCAGCCAGAAAGCCATCAACGAATCCAAAGCAACCAGCCGCTGCAACCACCGATGATAAAAAACCGGAGCTGCCCGCCTCGGAGATCACTTATTCCTTCAGCAACGTGTCGCGTGCACCGATTTATGCAAGTTGCAATACGCGCAGACTCCAGCAGGCGCAGGGAGCACAGTTGGCAAAAGAGTTGGACAAAGCCAAAAATTGTACCTCCCGGGAAATCAGCGATTATATCAAAAGCAAATTGAGCCGCACTTCAGAAGTGACGAGCAACAAAGACGAGAAATTGGTGCAGGTTATTTTTCTTATTGGCAAAGATGGCAAGGTAAAAGTGGAAAATATCCAGCAGGATTTTGATGTAAATTTTAAGGAAAAAGTAAAACAAGTGGTAGAATCTTTGCCTACTTTCATACCAGGGCAAGATGCACTGGGCAAAAAAGTAGCAGTGCGTTACATGCTGCCCATCCGGTTTAAACCAGCTAACTAGCGATGTAATAATGTTTTTAAATAAAAAGGGGTTGTTTTTATAATACAATCCCTTTTTATTACATCCTTTTTTATAATTTCAAATCGTACCGTTCTTCCATCACCTGTACGCCCCACATGGTACGTTCTTCCGCCAGCGTTCGTTGGAAACCTGCTGCTTTGTAGAGTGCAGCCGCCGTATGCAGTGCGCTGATGGTCCACAGATGTACCGAAGTATAATGTTTGTCGCGGCAAAATTGCAAAGCTTCGTTGATTAACTTTTTACCCAATCCCCAGCCCCTCAACTCCGGATGCAAAATGAACCAACGCAATTGCGCTTCTTCTTGAGAATATTCCACAATAGCGATACAGCCCTTCACGCCGCTATCGTTTTCTACAATCCAAATATGGCTGCGATCATTTTTATCGAGCACAAATTTTGCCAAAGGCTCTGCCACATAAGCCTCAAACGTGGTGTCGAAGCCCTGCTCCTGTGCATACAAAACGCCATGTAAATAAACAATCATGCCAAAGTCGCCCGGACGCATGTCAGTCCGCAATGTTACGGGTATGGTTGGAATCATTCGTTTAGGTTTGAGTTCCAAACATAAAGAATTTTTTGAGTTTCAAAAGATACTTTTTGCGGAATAGTTTGAAAGTCAATAAACGAGTAAGATTTGTGATTGCCTTTTATCAAGATACATTGACATTCATTTTTGCACCTGCTGATTTTCATCATGTTGCTAAGAAAGGCAACTGTTTAATTTTGTCACTTATAATAAAACCGCCCGAAATGATGAAAGATTTGGTAGAAAAGTACAATACGCCCGTGCCGCGTTACACCAGCTATCCAAGCGTACCTTACTGGGGCGACACGCCACCCGCGCCGCAGGAATGGGCAAAACAGGTGCAGCTCACTTTTCAGCAGCACCGCGAAATAAGCCTTTACATTCACTTGCCCTATTGCGAAAGCCTTTGCACTTATTGTGGCTGTAATAAACACATTACAAAAAATCATGCAGTTGAACTGCCTTATTTAGAAAGTGTTCTGCGAGAATGGCAAATGTATTTGGCAATTTTAAAAGAGAAGCCTGTTTTACGAGAATTGCACCTGGGTGGAGGGACGCCAACGTTTTTTCAACCTGAAAATTTAGAATTGCTCATTCGCGGCATTGTAGAATATGCAGAAGTACCTGATATACATGATTTTAGCTTTGAAGCGCATCCTAACAGCACAACTTACGAGCACCTGCAAACTTTGAAAAAGCTGGGCTTCAACCGCATCAGCATTGGTGTGCAGGATTTTGATGCGCATATCTTGCACGTTATCAACCGTTTCCAAACGGAAGCAGAAGTCGAAAATGTAGTGCGTTGGTCGCGGGAGTTGGGCTACGAGTCGGTTAACTTTGATCTGATTTTTGGCTTGCCGCATCAAACCCAACAACATATTTACACCAATATGCAAAAAGTAGCAACGCTGCTGCCCGAACGGATTGCATTTTACAGCTATGCACACGTGCCTTGGGTGAAACCGAGCCAACGCGCTTACTCAGAGGCGGATTTGCCGCAAGGCAAGGAAAAGCGGGCATTGTATGAATTGGGGCGCGAATGGCTGGAGGAAATGGGTTACGTCGAGATCGGTATGGATCATTTCGCGCTGACCAAAGATGCGCTTTACCAGGCGATGCAAGCGGGCACTATGCACCGCAATTTCATGGGCTACACGCCATATTTTACGGGGCTTTCTATTGGTTTGGGCGCTTCCGCAATCAGCGATAGCTGGACGGCTTTTGCGCAAAATGAAAAGACCATTGCTGCTTACCGAGCTGTGGTGGATACGGGCGAACTCCCTATTTTTAAAGGCTATTTGCTCACCGAAGAGGATCGTATTTTGCGAAAGCACATTTTAAACATCATGTGTCGGTTCGGCACTTCTTGGTATGATGAAAAAGAACAATATGAAGCCTTGTTCGAGGGTTTAAAAAGACTGGAAGCTCTCGAATCGGACGGGCTGGTCGCGTTACAACCTTTTGAAATCAAAGTAACCGATGCGGGGCGAGCGTTTATTCGCAACATTTGTATGATGCTGGATGCCCAGTATTGGCGGCGGCAGCCAGTAGGAAAATTGTTTAGCCAGGCGGTGTAAGCGAAGGGCGGAAAATGAACCTTTTGGAAAGTTTGACACGGGAAATTGATAAAAATCAATGGCTTAGATGAGAAATGCTATTTGACTAAAAGGCAGCATATCATACTTTTGTTCTAATTAAAGATGTATGGATTTCCTAACCAAAACCATTAATCATGTTACGCGCTAACATCCGAAACCGTGCATTCGATAGAATGGGCGAGGGATTTTCGCATTTGATTGATCCTAGCCATTTTATGGGGCGCAGCGCCTTTGATATTCCTTACCGGGATAAAGAAAAAGTGCCTCCTGTCAACCTTAAACAAGACGGCAAACTCTTTGAACTCGAAGTGGCAGTGCCAGGGTATCAAAAAAATGAACTGGAGATCACGGTAAACGACGAGCTATTGACCATCAAAGGCGAGAAACGCCGTTCAGAACAGACCAATGCGGATAAGTACATTTTTGAAGAATTTAATTACAATTCTTTTGAGCGTTCGTTTCGGCTCAGCCCAAATATTGCGCACGAAAGAATCACGGCACAATATGAAAATGGTATTTTGAGACTAACGTTTACCGACGTTCCTAAAGAAGAGGAAACAACGTACCAGCGGGTAATGGTGAATTAAGCTGACGCATTACACAACTCCTTTGGGTAGGGCTACCCTAATAATTTTAATTCTAACAACACACTCACTGGTACCAAATGCCTGAACGTTTAAAGCCGGAAAAACCTTTCGACTTTGGGCGTTCAGTTTTTTTTTCGCCATCGTTTAGTACCTGAAAATTGCGCTCGCCGTGCTCTGTTCATTAGGCATCTCAGCTGGTTCTAGCAAATAAACAGTGCCCTGTTGCAAAAAAGTTTGAATGGCTGCGAGGTTGAGCAAAGACACATTCGCAGGCGTTTTCGCTTCTTCCAGGCGAATGGTTTGGTTGGCAGGATCAAAAATGCCATACGCTTCTGCGCCATTTTGTAAAAACAAGGTATCTACGCGTCCGTTCACAGCGGCTGCAACGATGGTTTCCAAATCATTCGACGCTTTCTCATACGCCAAAAAGCCGCCAAACTGATCCAAACGATCCTTTTTACCTTGTTGAAAGTGATTTTCTACCAAATTCCAAGCCCGATCATGCAATTCATTCGCAGCTTTATGCTCGGTATTTCCACTAATATTTTTGGGGAACAAATGTTTATAATCATTTACTTCCTGGTAAATGGCGTAAATATAATCATCACAAGCAATGACCATTGGCGCTGATGCTTCGCGCAATATTTCCATCAAACCGTCATTAATGGCGCGGCAGTAGCGTTTAATTTCATCCTTATCATCCGAATTGTTGCGTCCTTGCCCATGAAACATAGCGCCTCCACCGCTCATGCCCGTTGCGCCTCCACGCCATTGCAGCGACTTTTCTTCATAATCGTAACCCACCACATCGCGTAGTTCTTCAGGAACCAATTGGCTAATCTCCACTTCTGTAAAACTGTGGCGCGTCCCTTCAAAAAAGCGTGTCCCATTTTGGCTGAGTTGCAATAAAAAGAATTTCCCATCGTCATTAAACAATGATAACAAAGGACGTAAATAAAACTGGTTAGCAATGTAATAAAAATTGTCAAAATGAACCGGTAAGGTATAATATTCAAAAAAATCACTTCCTATAAATGCCGCTAATCCATCCAATTGTTGACGCCAAAAGTCGCCTTTTATAAGTAAATCCTGCGCTGGTTGTAACAATTCTTCAATGGTCCGCTCTTTCAAACCTAAGCCTTCCAATTGTTTACCCACTGCTTGTAACTGATTTTTAAAATTTATTACATCTTGATCTTCATTGACTTCCATACCAGCACGGTGAGTGGGCATAAAGATAGAAATACAGGGTGCGCTATTAAAATCGGCTAGCGCTGCAAATTTATTTTTATCAATTGAGGTCATGTTTATAGTTTTTTTAGGTAATACAATAAAATTTACGAATGATGAGTAGCAATGTTATATATAAAACAAGGGCTGCCTGTAAATGTTTGAAACGAAGCTGCCCAAAGGAATAATGACAATTAGTTGCGTTTACCAATCGCAGCACTTTCAAATCTGATAACTTCCTGTTATATTTGTTTATCACTACCAATCCAAACCATTGTATGACCCTTTTCAATCGAGCCCTATTAGCGTTGGATATGTCGGAAACTGATGGCAGTTTGCTGCGGTATTTTGCTTATTTACAACCACTTATAGATGTAAGGCAAATTTATTTTGTTCACATCATACCGGACTTTGTCGTTCCATCGAAAGAAGACGCGGCTTTTCACCGGCTTTTTAATCCTGAATTTCCCATTGATGAAAAAATGCGGGCGGAGATTGCCGAAGCCATTAAAGATTTTTTTGAAGACCGGAAAAATCTGGGTTTAACGATTGAAGTGATTGAAGGCAAGCCTTATGAAAAACTGCTACATTGGACGAAAGTAAAGGACATTGACCTCTTGGTCACCGGGTTGAAAAAAATAAGCGAGGGCAGCGGCATCACGCCCCGGCGGGTCGCGCGGCATTCGCAGTGCAACATCCTCTTTGTGCCAACAGAAGCACCCGTTGAAACGAAGCACATCCTGGTGCCTACTGATTTTTCTGAAAATTCTTTGCGAGCCTTGCGTGTGGCGCTTGAGTTGAGTCGGAAAATGGAAGGAGCGAAAATTACTGTGCTACACGTGGTGGACTTGCCTTCCGAATCTTATTACCTGCGCTCCCCGCCCGAGCGTGGTTTTTCTGCCATGTTGCACGATGTGGCGCAAGAAACATTTAATAAATTAATGGTAGAACATCATATTAGCCAAGAATTATTACACTTTGTAGTATTGGATAATTATTATATGAATGTTGCTACGCGTATTAAAGAATATTGTGATGCGAATTCGGCTGATTTCCTGGTGCTTGGAGCGCAGGGGCATTCTGCCTTCGAACAGTTTCTTTATGGCAGCGTCACAGAGCGTTTGGTAGAAAAATATCGGAATAAACCAATTTTAATTGTGCGGTAAATCTTTTTGATGTATATTTATTCAACAATCGCTTATTTCTTAATTTTCTGAAAAAATTTGTTTTGAAAACGATAAGGACCGTGTGGCGTATGAAAATGGTCGTGATAACTGGTTTACCTGGCACCGGCAAAAGCACTTTCGCCAAGGCACTGGCGGAAGCCATTGGTGCCAAGCACCTGAATACAGACATCATTCGGGATGCTCTGGGCAAGCGCGGGCAGTATGATTCGGATACCAAAGCAGCGATTTATGCTGAAATGTTACGCCAAACGGCAATATTGCTTGAAAATGGAGGGAGCGTCATCATTGACGGTACTTTTTACAAAAAAAAATTGCGGCAACCCTACATTGCGTTGGCAAAAAAATATGGCATAACGATTCAATGGATGGAGATTCGGGCGGCGGAAGACATTGTGCGCCATCGGGTCAATTGTTATCGCGATTACAGCGAAGCGGATTTTGAGGTGTATTTGAAAATAAAATCGCAATATGAGCAGTTGGAGGTGCCGCATTTAAAGCTGCATTCTGACCAATTGAGCATTCCAGAAATGATCGAAAAAGCGAGAAGGTACCTGGAAATTGAAAAGTTAGCGAGTTGAATTCGTTTTATAATAAGCAAAAAGATAATTATATTTTTAATAAATTATTATTTTAAATGTTGATTATCAGTAGTTTTTGACTGCAATAATGAATAAAAAACTATCTGACTACTTAAAAAAACAAAGAACATTAAGTTCGAATCATTCACATGAATGTTGCGCAGATTCGGCAGCTGCTGCACGCCGATGCTTACAATGAGAAAACTTCCGCTGTAAAACTGGTAGAGACGCATGTTTCTTGGGTTTTGCTCACCGATCAATTTGCTTATAAGATCAAAAAGCCTGTTAAATTTAGCTTTCTTGATTTTTCTACCCTCGAAAAACGCCGCTATTATTGCGAACGCGAGTTGCAACTCAATGCCCGCCTTGCGCCTGATATGTACTGCTGCGTGGTGCCGGTTATTTATGAAGAGGATCGTTTTTACATCGGAAAAGACGGCGAAGTAATGGATTATGCCTTGAAAATGAAGCGAATGGACGGCACTCGTCAGATGCACGACCTGCTGGAGCAGAATGCGGTGACTTATGCCGATATTGAAAAATTGGCAAAAAAAGTAGCTGGTTTTCATCAGCAGGCAATGGTTATTACTGCGCCCGTAAAAATTGAAACATTGCAAGCGAATTTTGCAGATATTTTGCGCATGCGCGATTTTATGAAAACGTATTTAAAAAAAGAAACGCTGCAAATTTTGGAAACTGCGGTAGCAAAGGCAAATCACTTTTTGCAACAACATGCTGAGCGCTTGATGGAACGTGGTAAATCGGGCTTCATTATTGATGGACACGGAGATTTGCATTCGGGGAATATTTTTTTATTAGAAGAACCTGTTATATTTGACTGCCTGGAATTCAATGACAACTTTCGCTGTTTGGACATGCTCGATGAAGTGGCTTTTTTGTGCTTGGATTTGGATTATTACAATCGTCCGGACTTAGAAACTCATTTTATTACACATTATTTAGCAGAAATGCCTTGCCTGCGCGATGAAGAAGATCGGCGTATTTTTCATTATTATAAATTGTATCGTGCAAATGTGCGCCTCAAAGTTAACTTCTTGAAAACCAAGCAACAAGCGCTGGAATCTGAAGCTTTTTATGCCGAACTTAAAGTGGCGCAGCGTTATTTTCAGCTTTTCGAAGAGTATCTTGCTCATTTAGAATAAAATATCATTATAAAATTTTATTCACTTATTATAAAATTTTGTGAATTTGCATATTTGTGAAGTAGGCCTTCACGCTGCGACGTTTACCGAAAACATATGATTGAAGTTCAACATTTGACCAAGCGCTTTGGTGAAAAAGTGGCTGTTCAAGATTTAAATTTCAGGTTAGAAAGTGGTCAAACCCTTGCCCTTATTGGCTCCAGCGGTTCTGGCAAGACTACCACATTGCGTATGATGAATCGCTTGATTGAACCGGATGAAGGGCACATTTTGGTCAATGGCGAAGACGTGACGCTTCAACCACTCGAACAAATGCGCCGCCGCATGGGCTATGTGATTCAAAACATAGGTCTGTTTCCACATTATACCGTTGCAGAAAATGTTGCAATGGTGCCTCATTTGTTAAAATGGTCGCCTGCGCGCATTCATGCGCGCGTGTGCGAACTGCTGGAGCACATGGGCTTGGCACCTAGTGAATACGCGACCCAATATCCCGACCAATTGAGTGGCGGGCAACAGCAGCGCGTAGGATTGGCGCGGGCTTTAGCCGCCGATCCGCCGATCATTCTCATGGATGAGCCCTTTGGAGCGCTCGATCCCATCACGCGAGCACGCATTCGGCGCGAGGTATTGCAGTTAGAAGCATTTTATAATAAAACCATCATAATTGTGACACATGATGTAGAAGAAGCGTTTGAAATGGCGGATATGATATGCTTATTACATGAAGGCGTTATACAGCAATCTGGAACGCCGCAGGAATTATTACATCATCCGGTAAATGATTTTGTTAAATTTTTTTTCGCAGATCGAAAATTGCAATTAGAATGGGCGATTTATAGGCTCGAAGATGTCTTTACACAATTGCCGCAAGAGCCAATAGGTATAAATGATCAAGTCATTCCAATTGAAACGTCCATTCGGGATGTAATGAATGTACTAAATGAAAATCCATCAATAGCAGCTAAAATAACATTTAACGGGGAAAATCGTTATTTTAATATGCCCATTTTAATAAACTCTTTACAAAATATAAAATAAGTATTACAATAAAGCCAAGTAATCAAGCAGCATTTTCATGCAGCACCACGGAGTTGTAAGCCTTTGATTATCAAGCGCTCTGTATCATTGTTTCTTCGTGTAAAATTATAATCTAAATATTGTCCTTTACTAATAGGATGCTATGGATACTCAGGGCATGATACGGTCGCAACTCAGTATCCATAGTATCTATGGCATTAATCTACTCCAACACCAATCTTTGCTTCTTGGGGTACTTCACCGAGTACCGGAAATTTAATTTCTCTGCTTTGCCCGGCTCAATAGAAAGCTTCCATTTTAATAAACCCTCCTCCGTATTTACTTCCGCGCCTTTGGCATTATCCAATGTAACTTCGATATCATCATTGGTGGAAAGCGGATATTGATCTTCTACAACGATATTAATTTTCTGTTTTTTCTTATTACGCAACTCAATATCCCAGCCGCGTGTCTCGGTTTTTTTATTGCCAATGAATTGACCCTCAGCGAATTGCTTTTCTTTTGTACGTGTAATAACCACACTTTCATCGCGCCCGAGCGAGAGTGTGAGGGTATCCTCCGTGCTTTGCACATCCAGGAAAGATTTGCCTAAATAAGTACCTTCAAAATATAAATTTGCCTCGCCATTGAGTAAATTATATTGATCCCAATTGGTCAATTGTGCCGTCAAATAAGCGGTTTTATCCAATTTAGGCGCTGCATAATATTCATAATAAGCCGGAATGATATATTCATTTACATTCACGGTATAATATTTAGCATCCGATGGAATATCATACGGAATATCAATTTTAAACTCAAAAGAGACGCTATTTTCAGCATATTCAACCGCCGGACGCTCCGCTTCTGCCATATCCCGAATGGCTTCCTGCGACATTGCAGGCGATTCTTTTTTCATCATATTACTTTGCTGCTGATTATAATAATTTTGCCGATTTACAACGGGATCATAAAAACGCAGCCGCCAGGTTTGCAAATTGGGCATAATGCCTGAAATAGAAGGGTTTCCGGTGGATAAGCTCAGGGCAATTTTATTCCAATCTTCGCCGGAATTTTGATATACATTGGCTTTATACGCTAATTCTACCGGATTTTGAATATCTTTTACCCGTACATCATAAGTCGGGTACCAACCGGCATTACGCACTAAATAACCGAGCTCAAACTCCCCATTTGTGGCGGCTTTTGCCAATATTTTCACCAAAATTTCGCTGGTGGCTTTGCTGCCGCTGGCGCTCAGGTCATTGATTTGTTTTTGAATTTTTGCAATGTCTTCCTGCCATTTCTTTACATTGGATGTAATATCCAGCTTTTTTAATTTAATTTCTGACAGCCGGGTTCTATAATATTCCGCCATTGCTTTGATTTTTTCCACCGAAGCGCCGGCGTTGCCACCTACATCTTTATTTGACAAAATGAGATTTTCTTCATCTGTTAATACCTGTAAAGCAATCTGTTCGCGTTCTATCTTGTCCTGCAAAGCATCACGGTCGGCAAGGAGTTTTTTATACTCCGCCGATTGCTCGGTTTCTTTTAAATAGTTGAGTTGATGATTCACGGAAAGCACCGTGAATTCGCCATTGGCTTTGAGTTGAATGCTTTGCGGATCAAGGTCGGGTGAGAGATTCACAAATTTTAAAATATGTTGTCCGGCAGGAATACTGGTCTTGCCGGTGCGCATTACCTGTGCGCCCGCGCGAAAAACCTTGACGGATTGAATGGCGGACGCCACGTCTTTTTCAGCGTCAGCAGCCATTGATAATGAGGCAATTGCGAATGCCATTACAAAAATCAGGATACGTTTCATGTGACTTAGTTTTGAATTTTGATATGAAGATGCAAGTGCAATTAGCATTACACAAATCAAGTGGAGATTTTTTGAGAATAGTTTTTCTGTAAATTTTTAACCACAGAGTGGCACAGAGCCATTGACATATTAGCAAATTGGCACATTACAAAGGCAATGCTTCCCGTAGTCGCTTCACTACTTCAAACGCAGCGGGACAAATTTCCGTATTTTTTAATGTCAAATTCGCAATTTGATAAATCTGTTTTCGGTCAGTGTGCGGGTATTCGCGGCAAGCCTTGGGGCGTGCTTCATAAATCGAGCAATAATTATCATTACCAAGGAAGGGACAGGGCGCACCATTATGTACATAATCATTATCCTCATCCAGGTGTAAATACTTTTCAACAAAAACTGCCGGACGCATGCCCAAATGTTGCGCAATGCGTTCAATGTCTTTGTCTTTAAAAATCGGGCTGGTGGTTTTGCAACAATTGGCGCAAGCGAGGCAATCGATCTCGCTAAACACCTCATTATGAATATCTAATACGGTTTCGTCCAGCTTTTTCGGCTTTTTCTGCGCCAGTTTCTGGAAGAATTTTTTGTTGGCAGCGTGGGCTTCGCGGGCGCGGGTGGGGAGCGTTGTTAATAGTGTTTCCAATAGATTTATTCGTGTACTATGATAGAATAATTATCCAATTCAATCAATTTTGCATTAGCTTGAAAATGATTTTCAATAGTCATAAAATTGAGTTCAAATAATTTCAGCAATTCTTTATTTACAATATTACCTGTTGTAATCATTAGTAGTCGCTGCGGCTTTCCCTTTAAAAGATGAAATTTAAAGAAGTCGGCATCTTTTGAAATTACAATTCTATGTTCCTTATCAGCTAAATCGATAATAATAGAATCGATGGTTAAATTCTCTAAAGGTAAATCCCTTGTATGAATCACATCGTGTCCTCTTTTTCTTAACCACGATTTTAAACTTAAAGGAAGCTGAGCGTCAACAATAAACTTCATTAGGCGGCAATCACTTTACTAATACTGTTGACTTTTACTAATTTTGAGGCAAAAAGAAGCGTGGCTTTAATATCGGCTTCCTCCAAATCTGGATAATCTTCTAAAATTTCCTCATGGGTCATCCCGGCTGAAAGCAAATCCAGAATCATTTCCACTGGGTAGCGCATGTTGCGTATCGTGGGCTTGCCAAAGCATACATCAGGATTGAGCGTTATGCGATCTAGCAGGTTTTGTTGCTCCATCATCTTCAAGTTTTTACAAAGATACCTCTATTTTTTATATTCAACATTACAACAAAAAACGCATGCTTCCTGTTCCAAGCCTTTAACGAAAGCTTAACAGCCTGATGTTTGGGTTTTCGCAGGAATTTTTGTCATTTCGTATGTCTAATCCAAAAAAGCTATGAATCAAGGTTTGGCAGGTGCATTTTTACTGTTTTTTGTGAGTATTTTTTATCAAAGTTGTGCGCAGGCGCAAGATTCAACGCAATCGCCCATACTGCCACCGCCGGCAAAGGTGCTGGCAAACAACATTCCGGTGTACGATGAATTTGCCCAATTGGAGCCGCTTTTTCAGCAAAAATCCGATACGACTTACATCATCAATTTTTGGGCAACCTGGTGCAAGCCTTGCGTGGAGGAATTGCCTTATTTTGAAAAACTGAATGCGGCATTGCAGGGGCAAAAAGCAAAAGTGATTTTGGTAAGCCTTGATTTTCCGCGACAATTAGATACAAAATTAGTGCCATATGTAGAAAAAAATCAGCTCAAATCGAAGGTGATTGTGCTGGTGGATGGCGATTTTAATAGCTGGATCGACAAAGTAAGCCCGCAGTGGAGTGGAAGTATTCCGGTAACGGTGATCTACAATGCCCAGAAGCGCCACTTTTACGAGGAGCAGTTTCCAAGTTATGAAGAGCTGGAAAAATTAGTCAAAGCATTTTTATAGATCAGAAGTCAGCGCACAGAAGTCAGAAGCCGGATTGTGCGTACTGAAAAATCTGACTTCTCGCTTCTGACTTCTTACATCTTTTTAAAATATCATTCGACTTTACTATTTATAAATCACTCAAAATCAATTCTTATGAAGAAAGTATTTGGATTTATTGTTGCAATACTGGCAGCCGCTGCGGTATGGATTGCTGCTATAAATGTGAATGAATTGCCCGGATTGAAAGTGGGCGACAAAGCGCCGACATTTACCTTAAAAAATGTGGATGGCAAAATGGTGTCGCTCACCGATGCGAAAGATGCCAAGGGCTACATCGTGGTTTTCACTTGCAATACCTGTCCGGTGGCGCAGGCATACGAAGAGCGCATTATTGACTTGCATAAAAAATTTGCGTCAAAAGGGTATCCGGTGATTGCGGTGATGCCAAATGATCCGCAGGTTTCGTCTGGTGATAGTTTTGACAAAATGCAAGCGCGCGCCAAAGCGAACAATTATCCTTTCGTTTATTTATTTGATGATGGTCAGAAAGTAACCAAGCAATACGGCGCTACCCGCACGCCGGAGGTGTATTTGCTAGACAAAGATTTGACCGTGCGTTACACCGGTGCGATTGATGATAATATGAATGAGCCAAGTGCTGCAAAAAATAAATACGTAGAAGCCGCTGTTGCTGCTTTGGAAAAAGGACAAAACCCAGATCCAAATTTCACAAAAGCAGTGGGCTGTGGTGTGAAGTTTAAGAAAAGTTAGGTAGCTTTTTAGTCAATAGTTAATGATTAACAGATTGTTGATAATAAAAGTGTAATAAAATAAAGAAGGCTTAGCAAACTTTAAAATTTGCTAAGCCTTTATAATAATCATCAAACTAATTTATACAATATCGGATGGTTCTTCCGTATTGCCAGAAGGCGTTGCATTCGGCGTTTCATCTGCTTTTTGCCAGCCTTGGCGTATCCAGACGATGATCGCCCCAAGTGCAATGGCAGTTGCCACAAAAACGACCAATTGACCTGGAAATGACAGCATGCCCACCAAACGCAGGGCTACAAAAGCACCCAAGGACACTGCCATGATGATGCCTTTATTCCAATCTCCTTGGAGGTATTTTTTCAATTCGTAAGCGGCAACAACAGCGGTCAGCGAATTTGCCAACATCAAGGCGATGCCATAACCACTCAACATGATAAAACCGATAGGAATACCAATCACCGTAGCAAAAGCGAGGGCTGCCGCAAATGGCGTACCGATGAGCAAAAGCGCACCCCAGCCGAGGGACTTACCGACGTTTTCTTTGGCAATGCCCGCATTTTGATCAAAAAAGCGTCCAAAAAGCGCCACAAGTAAGGTCATCAGCAATGCAGCCGAAAAAAATCGGAATACGGCAAACGCCGCAAAACCTTTTTTCACTACTTCACGATCGAAACGCGTTTGGAATTTTAAATTTTCATTATACTTAGCGGTTGCACTGTCATACAGATGCCCTTCAAAATTAGCATTGCCTTTTTCATTCCAGTATTGCACCTTGCTATGGAACGCTGCATTCGCGCCAATATTCAATTCCTCGGCAGCCAGCGATGCCGCGCCATGTACTTCGCCATTGCAATACAATTTACCGCCTTTCATCTCCATTTTGCCAGCGACTTTGCCATTAAAAATGACCTCACCGCCCGCCACTTTCATATCGCCTTGCACGATCCCATCAAAAATAACTTTGCCACCGGCGATGAGAACATCACCGCCAATGGTTACACCTTCCTGAATCGTCAATTCGCCACCCGCCACGATCAAGTCACCCGCCACATCGGCTTCTATGCGCAATTTACCGCTTGCCAAACGTACGTCGCCCCCAATTTTATTGCTGATTCTGGCTTCGCCGCCACCAAGCAACACGTCCGCTGCTACTGCTTCGTTGATCCAAATATTGCCACCGGCACAAACCAAGTCGCCGCCAATCGGCGCGTCAATGCGCACATCACCGCCTGCTGAGTAAAGATTGCCGTCAACCGGCTCAGAAATCGTCACGTTATCGCCGCCTCTTACTTTTGAAGCGTGCAGTGGCGCAGCGGTCAACAGCCCTAAAATTGCGAGAAAAAAGATGGACTTTTTCATAGTTGGAAATATTCATATTATAAAACAAAGGTAGGGGAGTAGTAGTCGAGCGACCACATTTATTCGCTGTAAAGAGGATTTTTATAGACAAAAATTTGGTAGGAAATCGCTAATGATAGAATGAATCCAGGTATATGTAATAATTTGGCAAGGATAACGCATTTGAAACTTAAATACGTGAATTCTAATTTTTCGCCAATAATAATTTGCTTAAAGTCAAAATTTATTTAAATTTGGAGCGTTCATTAAAAAAACATGATAGTCATGGCTAAACTCATCTTACCTATTGGGCTCTTTGTTTTGATCGGGAGCATCATTGCGGCTTATGTGGTGGATGGCAGCAGAATTTAATTGATTGCGGGCGGGTTATTCGTAGTAGGACTTGTAATGGCGTTCACTGGCTTTATCCTGCGTCGCAATGCAAGCCTGAGTAAGTAAAGCCGAGTAAAATTTTCATAAAGAGACGCGGCACTGCAACTGAGCTTTCATAAGCAGATTATTAAAAAAATGCGACTCTGTATGAATTTAAATATGAGCTTGTTTAAAATCAATAAAAAATCATAATATTAACCAATGAATGAGTGTTTTTTTGATCTGCCACAAAAACACAAAGGCACAAATTTTACACAAAGCTAGATTCGAAAGGCTTAGTGTTTTTGTGCCTTAGTGGCGAAATTAGATGCTTTACCAAAATAACAGGCAGTTTACATATTAAACAAAATCTTTAATTTTAAACAACTTCTATAATAACTATTTACTTCTTTTCAAATTTCAAATTTCGACCTCTCCTTCAAACACCAACTCCGCCGGTCCGCATAGCCAAATATTTGTAAAACCTTGACCATCAGATTCAAAACGTACTTCCAGGTTGCCACCTTTTACTTGAATTGGAATAGCTTTATTTACTTTTTTATCATGTTTTAAATAATAGGCAATCGCAGCAGCCGTTGCGCCTGTGCCACAGGAGAGCGTTTCATCTTCTACGCCACGCTCATAAGTCGCCACAGAAATGCCGCCGTTATTGGCTGCTACAAAATTGACATTTGTTCCTTCGGCTTTGAAGCGATCATTGTATCGAATGGCACGTCCTTGTTCAAAAACATTTACTTCATTTACATCATTTACAAAAGTGATATAATGGGGTGAGCCGGTGTTTAAATAATAAAAATCGGCGCCGTTTTCTATATTTATTACATCGCTCATTTTTAATTCTACCCAGCCGTCCGAGCGAACAATCGCATCGTGCTCACCATCAATAGCTAAAAAATGTGTTTTATCTTTAATAATTTCTAATTGTTTGGCGAAAGCCACCGAGCAACGACCGCCATTGCCACACATCGAACTTTCGCGTCCGTCGGAATTAAAATAAATCATTTCAAAATCATAACCTTCCCGTTTTTGCAATAAAATCAAACCATCCGCGCCAATGCCAAAGCGGCGATTGCACAAGCGTTCGATCACATCCACGTCCGCGCGGGTGAGGTACTGCACATGGCGTTGGTCAATCATTATAAAATCATTGCCGGTGCCTTGGTATTTATAAAAGTGCATGGTTGTTGGTTAATTGTTAATTGTTAATTGTTAATTGTTATTGGGTTGAGGGGGGAGGGTGTCGCTGGGTGCTTGGGGGGTTGAGGTGGAGTCTTGTACTTGTACATTGTCCAGCTTGACTGGTATGCCCAGTTGCCAATGCCGAAACGCTGCCAGTGCAATCATGAATAAAATAATGCCCAGGCTGATGAGCGAAAATTTCCAGCCCCAGATATTGCTGGAAGCCGGTGGGCGCTGTTCGGGCGACGATGTAGGTGTGCTCATGGTTCTTTTTTTTGAATCTATTCAATCTTTTGAAAAATAAGATGCAAAAATCGTATATAAATTTCGGAACTTTACCGAAGCAAACGCAGTTTTCATCGAAGACCCCGAAATTATTTTTACCAACCTTACGTTATTTAAGCACCTTTTCCTATTTTAGTCCATCTTTGTAAAAGTTTTTAAAGCGCAAAATTGTTTTCGTTGATATGAAGCAGTACGTTATCGTGGCGATCAGTTCCTTGTTGAGCGCCGTTTTAGCCATCTTTTTATACCGGTGGGTTGCTCCGCAGCAAGAAGTGATTATTCGCGAATCCTCAACGGGTTCTTATGCGCAACTTGCGAATGATCCCTTGTCTGACGCGCCTTTGCGCACTTTTTTGTCCTCGGCACCTACCGATTTTATTGCAGCAGCAGAAGCGGTTACGCCGTCGGTGGTGAATATTAAAACCCAACAATCGGGCGGCAGCTTTGATTTTTGGGGAAGCAATGCCTATGGAACTTCCTCTGGTTCAGGCATTATCATATCGGCAGATGGTTATATTGTAACGAATAATCATGTGATTGAAGAAGGCACCAAAATTGGTGTAACCTTGAACGATAAACGCGAGTTTGAAGCAGAACTCATTGGTAATGACCCTAGTACAGATTTGGCTTTATTGAAAATTGATGCTGAAAAACTGCCCTACATGCGCCTGGGTAATTCCGATTCTCTGCGCGTGGGCGAGTGGGTGTTGGCTGTGGGCAATCCATTTAACCTGGAATCTACCGTCACTGCCGGTATTGTGAGTGCAAAAGGCAGAAGCATTGACATTTTGGAAGGTCAGGATCGAATTGAATCTTTTATTCAAACGGATGCTGCTGTAAATCCTGGCAATAGCGGCGGCGCGCTGGTGAATACCAATGGCGAGTTAATTGGCGTGAATACTGCAATTATCACAAGATCAGGGCGTTATGAAGGTTATTCTTTTGCGGTTCCGTCCAATTTAGTGCGCAAGGTCATCAGAGATTTACGTGATTATGGCGTGGTGCAACGCGGCATGCTGGGCGTTTTTATTGATAAAATGACGACAGAACGTGCGAAGGAATTGGGTTTGGATGCCATAGAAGGCGTTTACATTACGCGGGTGAGCCCGGATAGCGGTGCGGATGATGCAGGTTTGCAAAAAGGCGATGTCATCATTGGAATCAATGGGGTGAAAACGCGTACCATGCCGGAGATGCAGGAACAAGTGGGGCGCTATCGTCCTGGCAATACCATTCATGTGGAATATTTCCGCGCTGGGAAAAAACAATTGGCGAAAGTCCTCTTGAAAAATAAGAGCAACAATACTACGGTGGTTGCTTCTACGGATGAGGAAATGCTGAAAGACCTGGGCTTTGATGTGCAAGACCTAACAGATGACGAGCTACGCCGCGCGGGTGCTACGGGCGTGAAAGTGGTGAGCATCATTCGCGGTAGCAAAATAGAACGCACCAACATGGAGCCCGGCTTTATTATTACAAAAGTAGGAGATAAGAAAGTAAGCAGTGTAGAAGAATTTATAAAAATATTAAAAATTTCTAAAGGAAAAATAATGTTAGAAGGGGTTTATGAAGATTATCCCGGCGAATATTATTATGCCTTTGCAATGGATTCTTAAAAAAGATGATAGGGGGATACGAGAATAGGGAGATAAGAAAATGCACATTGAATGATCCCCATTACCTTATTACCCCATCATCCTATAACCCTATTCTCCAAAATACCATGAATCAGTTGCCAATGTTTGCGGAGCAAGACGAAAGTTTGAAGCGCTATTACAGCATCAGCGAAGTGGCGGATATGTTCAGCGTATCTAAGTCACTCATTCGTTTTTGGGAAACGGAGTTTGACATTCTCAAACCGCATAAAAACAGCAAGGGCGACCGGCGTTTCACGCAGCAAAACATTGAGCAAATTAAGGAAATTTACCATCTCGTGAAAGAGCGCGGCTTCACCCTCAGCGGCGCCAAGCAGGAACTCAAAGACCGCCACCAACGCGATAAAGAAAAGCAAAATGTGATTGAAACGCTCGAAAGATTAAAGAATTTATTGATAGAATTGAAACAACAGTTATAACTTTTTAATAATCTTTTGGATGAAATTAGGAATCTGGTTTGCTCTTCTCATTATCATTTTAATAAGCAGTTGTGTCAGTTATAAAGATTTTTCAAATATTAATACTGAACTAATATCTTGTAAAAGCTATTACGTTTATAGTAGATATTATAGATCAGAGTTAACTAAAGAGCAAATTATAAGTAACTGGAAACAAAAAGGTTATATAGTTCAGGATACAATAATTGATTATGGAAATAAGAAGTTATATCAAACGAATATTTTCAATGTTGTACTTGACAAGGATACGATTCCATACGTTAATTTTCAAATTTTTGATTTTAAACAACCTACTAGTATCTTTTTTCATGGATTTTGCTTGGATTATACCAGTAAATAGGGTTTCCGCACCAAAAGTAAGCACATAGAATAGGAAAAGGCGATATTTG
>CAZFBN010000101.1:0-20038 GCA_964517145.1 uncultured Saprospiraceae bacterium | reverse complement strand
GTGAATTGGTTTGCTAAAAGTGAATGTATCGTTGTGCAGCAAAGTACCGAAGTTTTTACACGTGATTTATACGATCATATCGTACAAGTGATTGATATTGTAGAAACTTATCGCGATATTTTAAATGGATTGTATGACCTTTATCTGTCGGAAATTAGCTACCGCACGAATAATATTATGCGCGTACTCACTATTATTTCTACTATTTTTATGCCTTTGACCTTTATTGTGGGCGTTTATGGAATGAATTTTGACTTTATGCCGGAATTGCGCTGGAAATATGGCTATTACATGGTGTGGGGCATTATGATTCTTATGATTATTGCAATGCTTGCTTTTTTCCGACGCAAAAAGTGGTTGTAAATAAAAACAAAAAGTTAATATTATATATAAAATGAACTCAATTAAGCACTTATATCGTTTTCTTTCCCCTAAATTTCAAAAATTATTTCTGGATTATCCGGTTGATTTTCAGCCGCGTTACGGGCACGGCAAGCCGCCACATCCTGAATTATATGATATTATTAATAAAAACAGGAGTTTGTATCAAGATCATTTACAATCGGTATTACAATTTACAGAAATTTTTCAACAAATTTCAAAAGAACAGCGCAATGCACAGGAGCCTTTTTGGGAGAATGGATTCCTGCCGGGATTGGATATTATTATGTTATATACTTTATTAACAAAATATCAACCCAAGCGCTATGTAGAAATTGGTTCCGGCAATTCTACAAAAGTGGCTTATAAAGCTAAAAATGAGCAACATTTACATACAAAAATTATTTCCATTGATCCCATGCCCCGTGCCGAAATTGATCAATTGGCAGACCAGATTATACGCAAGCCTTTTGAAGCAACGGATTTTAATTTTTTATACAGTTTAGAAGAAAATGATATATTATTTGTAGATAATTCGCACCGCATTTTACCCAATTCCGATGCGATGGTGTTCTTTCTGGAAGTGCTGCCACGCCTGAAGCCGGGCGTTATTGTGCACATACATGATGTTTATTTACCTTATGATTATCCGCAATTTATGTGCGACCGATTTTATTCGGAACAATACGGATTAGCAATGTATTTAATCGCCAATCCAGAAAAATATAATACTTTGATGCCGAATTATTTTGTTTTTGAAGATGAGGAGCTTGCGGGCATGCTTTCGCCGCTTTGGCAACACGCTCATTTACAAGGCGTTGAACAACACGGCGGCTCGTTTTGGCTGAGAATCAGTGGGTAAACTTGAGTGCTGACAGCAGTCCAAAATACTGTCAGCACTCAAGTTTACTTCAAAATATAACGATTGTCAAACGCCACCTGACCATCCTTTTCCCAGTACAAATCCAGCCCTTGCGGACGTATCATCAGCTCATCAATAAATACTGTTGGATGTTTAATTTCTTTGCATTCCAGCTCCAGACGCACTTGATTTTCAGGATTATCCATATTAATAGAAAATTCAATCAATCCCCATCCGTTGGAATCTATGCACTTAATATCCCTACGTGCAGCATTATGCGCAATCAGCCATTCTTTGCCGTGTTCATTGATTTCCCAGGCTTTTAAATTCAATCGCGGATATTGATCTTCGCCCATATAAACCCAAACATTACAGGTGTTTTGAGCCGCCGGCAATTTCCCTTCCCAAAATGGGTATGCCCGCTGCACCGGCGCTTCGAGCGCCCCCTTGCCCCGGTAGGTTTTCGCCGATTTTTTATCATCAAAATCCAGCCAAAGGTAGTTTTTTGTAGAATCCGACTGCCAAACCTGATTTTTCGGGGTGTACATGCCCTTTTCCGTTGCCCAGTACCAGCCGTTTTGCAGGTCAGACATCCAATGCTTGTGGGCTTTTGTATAAGCATCCAAAGGCATTTCACGTACTTCTACCTGATCGTCAGCATATAACAGTTTACATTCATTTAGCAAGTATCCGTAAAATGGAAACGCACTTGCCTGCCCCCGATCCATGATGAGCAGCAGCGGCTTCTCATTCGGCAGCATTTTTGCAAGATCAACCGGACGATACGGCTCCAGCGCCAGCGGCGCTTTCCGCAGGGTTTGCGAAAAAGAAGTCCGGCTCATAAAAACGCCCATACTCGGCAATCCATAATGAATGCCCGGCATCAGACTGTATTTCAACAAGTTACCACCGTATTCAAAGGCAAAATTCTCCGACCCGACCACATAAAAAGGCACTGGAAATACTGCCTGATAGCGATTCAGGTCCACATTTTTAAACCAATAATTGTCACTTTTTTCAAATTTCCCTTTGCGCAGAATGTCATCCCGATAAGGCGGTGTGGCAGCAAATTTGGAGCTTTCGTAAGCTTCTTTTAATAAAATTTGAATAGAAATTAAAAATAAAAACGCAGAAAGTAATGTTAAAGCCCGATTATTAAAATAATGATATAATGTATAAAAAGCTATGATATTCCAGCCATAATAAAAAATCCAGGCAAAGCGCCCCAAACCACGAAACTGCCGGAAAGGTCCGGTAAAATCCAATAATCCCTCTAACCCTGGCAGAATGAACGGCAAACCCAGTGAAAAAAGTAATAATGCGACGACGGTCATTAAAAGCGTCTGTAAAAACGGGTGTTCATTATAAGGTAAAAACGATTTTTTAAAACGACTCCGCGCCCAGCGCACCAGCAACACAATAAAAATAACGGCTGCCGTAGTGCCTATAAATGCCTCATTTTCAAAGGAAGAATTGCGAATATCGACAATATTTTTGTCAATCCAGGCGCCCACCGGCAAGTGCGCGTTGAGGAAAATGCCTTCCCACAATGCCCGATAACCCAAAAAACCTTCCGGTGCCGAGGGTCGGTCAGTCACCGTATCGCCCCAATGCGACCAAAATTGTAAAAAAACAAAGGGCAGTAAGACCTGTAATGCATAATAAGGTGCCAGCGTGCGCACTTTTTGCCAGCTAAAATCCTGAATTGCAAGGAAAAAGAAATAAGCGGTTAATAATATAAGCGCCATTCCGAAGTAATAAAAATGTAATTGTGCGGCAATTATAATTAATGTTGCAATCAAACCGCTCCACAACCAGCGTTTTTTGCTCGATTTTTCTTCAAATAATAAAAGTAAATATAATAATACCGGTATGACAAAAGCATGTGCCAGCGCATAATGCCCGCCGATGCGTGATATTTGCGGTGATAAAAATAGAACGCCAATGGAAATCACCACGCTGTACCAGATGGGTAAATTAAGTTTTGTAAAGATTAAATATAAAAATACGCTGCATAATAAAAAGGAGAATAACATCGATAAATTAACAATGGCAACCGTAGCATCGGAAATGTCCACAATATTTCGGCTGATAAAACGAATCGTATTGGCTATAATCGGCTGACAATCAGTAAACAACACGTGCTCCCCATACGGATAATTCATACCATCATAATGCATGTAAGTAGAATCATGCTTGACATGATATAATATCGTGGCATAATTTTTAAAACCATCCCCGTGAATGCCAAAATAAGACGTGCTTGGGTAATCAATATAAGGCTGAAAGCGCAGGTAAATCAGCGCACAGGTCAATAAAATCAATATAATTAATCCTTTTGTATGAGCCTTCATGTATTTAATATGCTAATGTGGTGATTTGCCAATGTGCCAATGCCCTCCATACCTAGTCACCTGTTATTTAAATTTAAAAAGTCCATATTTTAAAATGCAATAAATCGCCCGAAAGCCATCGCGCCAGCCGATTTTCTTGCCTTCTTCGTAGGTTCTGCCGTAGTAAGAAATGCCGACTTCATAAATGCGAATCTTCGGAATGCGTGCTATTTTGGCGGTGACTTCCGGCTCGAATCCAAAACGTTTTTCTTGCAAATTCAGTGTTTTTATGATATCCGTTTTAAATAATTTATAGCAGGTTTCCATGTCGGTCAAATTCAAATCGGTAAACATGTTTGATAAAAAAGTCAGGAATTTATTACCGATGGAATGCCAGAAAAACAAGATTCGGTGCGGGTTTCCACCCATAAAACGAGAGCCGTACACCACATCCGCAAAGCCCGTCAGCATTGGCTTTAGGAGCAAATTATATTCCTCAGGATCATATTCTAAATCTGCATCCTGAATAATCGTCCAATCGCCCGTCGCCCGCTGAATTCCAGTGTGCAGCGCAGCGCCTTTACCCTGGTTTACATCATGTTTGTAATAACAAATATTACATTCCGAATGACTGGCTATATATTTTAAAATAGCATCCTCTGTATGATCTGTGGAGCAATCATTTACAATAATGATTTCTTTTTCAATATCATTGAGTAAATGAACTGCTCTTATTTTATCCAAAATTAAATGAATTGTTGCCCCTTCATTATAAGCCGGTACAATAATAGATAACTTCTGAATATTCATGTATAAAAAATTCGCACTCTTTAATTGCTCATTAATCAAAGGTTTCTACCTTCAGATCATCGATCAGCAGCGGTACTTTGCTCCCGGAGTTATAAAATACTACGTTTGCCCGATCAAATGGTTTTTTAGGAAATTTTACATCAATGTAAATTCTAGAGGTACCATGATCTTCCAGAAAACGATGCACCCGTATCATATTTTCCTTGACGTGCTGCTCTTTATTTTGAAACTTTACAATCATTTGCGCCATGCGCCACACATCGAGTTCCTGCTCATTGATGCGGAAAGTCGCGCTCACCCGCAGCCATTTTGCCTGCCCTGGCGACACCGGAAATTCATACACTTTTGAATATTGCTTGATCTCGTCGAGGTGCACTGCGCCCCTACCGTTAATGACAGTGAAAGGCTGATACAAGGTGGTATCATTTTCAAAATCATTTTCGTAAATAACTTTTACATTTTTAGGGGTGCCGGTGAACATTTCATGCGTATCAAATAATTTTACCGTCTCAGGCGGTACCTGATCTTTATATTTGAATAATACTTTCCAAAAATAAGCCCGCGTCATATCATAAGGCGGCACCAATCCACCCCGGTGTATTTGATGCGTCCACCAAATATTATAATAACAAAATAAGGCAAAAATAGCGTAAACGGGATATTTCAAATATTTCCATTTTTGAATATGTTCTACAAAAGCCGCGAATGGCAAGGCAAGTACGGGGTAGCTTTGTACCATGGCGCGACCACCGTACCACCAGATAGACCAGGATACAACAATGTATGTATTCAGTAAAATAAATAAAATAACCGGTATTACATTTTCTTTACGTTTGATAAATGGAACCAATCCGATAAATGCAAAAATCATCATAGGCGTATAAATCAGCCAGCCACAGCGATAACTAAACATATAATTTTTAAAATGCGGATGAAGCCAGTCAAACCCTTGATCCTGATAGCTATACACAAGCCAGTCGCCCGACACATAATGCCAGTAAAACAATTGAATAAAGCCAATCGCGCCGGTGATCGCTACCGCCAGCAGGTAAGGACGCAGGTGTGTTTTTATAAATTGCACGCGCTCCAACAGCACCTTTTTATTTATATTGGAAATGCCCCATAATAATGGAATGATGGCAGCAATGATATCCGTCGGGCGCGTTAGCGCCATAATACCGACGCAAATACCTATAATAATTGCATAATAATTGGATGTTTTTTTATAAAATTGATGCGTGTAGTAAATTAAAATACTATACCAGGTAAATAACCAACTATGCGTCATGCCCACATCAATCGCTGCAAAATTTAAATAATTGGTACCGAGTACATATAATAAAATCATTAATGCTACCGTGTTATCATTATAAAATAATAATAACATTTTGCGAAAAAACCATAATCCCAATAATGCCATGAATAACCCGCCTACCTGAATCGCCAATTGATACGGCAAAGAAAAGCCATCTGCCTGAAAACCAAGGGGTTCGGCGAGTGCATGCGCCACCAGAAAAAACGGCATATATTGTAATGCCAATCCACTCGAATAGCGAATGATATAATTACCACTTTCATGCTGATAAGCGTGTGCAAAAAATGGCACCGGCTGATACTGCTGCATGATTTGCTCACTAAATTGGAGCTGTTTAATATCTTTGTAAATAAAAACGGCAGGTAAATACCAATAATAGCCTGATGCGTCCCAACTAATCGTCGCTTCGGTGCCGGGCTGTTTCCATTTCGGGTAATAAAAAAAGGAAACGCCTATCATAAATAATGCTGCAACGAAGTAAATAATGAGCGACTTCATATCAAGTGGATTGTAATTCCCTCGCGGGTGACGGTGCCAAAGGTAAGCACTTTATCCTGCAATTGTATGCGGTGCCACTTGAAGTTTGCTTTAAGTTTTGTCCTCCATCTGACCGCGTAAACTATTTTGTGGAACCTTTGTTTCACCTATCCAATTTGCTGATTTGCCAATGTGCTCATGTGCCAATCAGGAATGCAATTTGTCAAACGCATTGATAATTAAACCTTTAGCAAAAAAATCAAAATAATATATCAATACATCAACAAACCGATATACCATACCCGATATACAAATATCCCGATTTTTACCCTTAACTTTGCAATAGAATTCAAATGACTCACAGCAACCAAACCGTGGAAGATTTTAACAAACACCCTTTTACAGCGGATGATCCGACGGCGGCTTCGCGCAAACGCGATCATATCGAACTGGCGTTCCGCTCGCAGGTGGAACGGGGGGAATTGGATCAGCGCTTTTATTATGAACCGATCCTGTCGGGGCATCCACAGCGTGGAAGTTTGAAGTCATTCTTGTTTTTGCGCAAAACCCTGCGCGTGCCCATGTGGGTGTCCAGTATGACAGGTGGTACAGAGTGGGCGCACACCATCAATCACAATCTGGCGCGAGCCTGCCGCGATTTTGGGATGGGAATGGGGCTGGGGTCTTGCCGTTCTTTGCTCAATAGTGACGAAACGCTTCCTGACTTTGATGTACGTTTGGAAATTGGGGATGAACTGCCGCTTTATGCGAATTTGGGTATTGCACAAATTGAGCAGTTGCTGGAAAAAGGAGAATTAAATCGCATTAAAGATTTAGTAAATAAACTCCAAGCCAATGGATTAATCATTCATGTCAATCCATTGCAGGAATGGCTCCAGCCGGAAGGTGATTTTTTTACAAAGCCGCCTCTGCAAACCATTACTCGTTTTTTGGAAAAAGTGGATATGCCGGTTATTGTCAAAGAGGTGGGGCAAGGCATGGGATATGAGAGTCTGAAAGCCTTATTTCAATTGCCTTTGGAGGCGATTGATTTTGCGGCGAATGGCGGCACTAATTTTGCTAAGTTGGAATTGTTGCGCAGCGATGCCACTAAACAACAGATTTTCAGTCAGGTAGCCAACGTTGGTCATAGCGCCGAAGAAATGGTACATTTCACCAACCAAATTGTGACTGAATTAGGAGAAAAAATGCTGTGTAAACAGGTCATTATTTCCGGTGGAATCCGGCATTTTTTGGACGGATATTATTTGATTAATTCAATAACGCTGCCGGCAGTATATGGACAAGCCTCTGGTTTTCTGAAACATGCGCGTGGTTCTTATGAAGAATTGTATCAATATGTGGACGCACAAGTGCAAGGGCTGGAGCTGGCAAATGCGTTTTTGAAAGTTAGATAAGCTAAGAAGGTTTATAGGGGTGGAGAGGGTTGAGCAAAAGGAACTAAACTTTATAACCCTCTCAACTTACATCGTAAAGCGACAGGATCAAGAAAAATGCAAAATAACTCAAATAAGACGATTGGCGGCTTTTCTAAATTGAGCAAAAGCGACAAAATCCGGTGGATTGCAGAAAATTTCACCTCAGAACCGGCTGAAACAGCGCGGATTCTGACCGATTTCTGGCAAAGTAATCCTGATACGCAACGAATTCTCGATGGCTTCAGCGAGAATACCATTTCCAATTTTCCCATGCCGTTTGGCATCGCGCCCAATTTCATCATCAACGGCAAGCCCTATGCGGTGCCGATGGTCATCGAAGAAAGTTCGGTGGTAGCGGCAGCTTCCAGCGCAGCCAAATTTTGGCAAACGCGCGGTGGCTTTCACGCAGAGGTGATTTCGACGATTAAACTCGGTCAGGTGCATTTTTTGTGGAAAGGCGATTTTAAAAAGCTTCAATCCGTTTTTGAGGATTTAAAACAGCAGTTGTTAGAAGACGCAGCGGACATCACCTGCAACATGGAAAAACGCGGCGGCGGCGTTAAAAACATTGAAATTCTGAATTTTACAGATATAGAAGAAGATTACTATCAGCTGCGGGTATCGTTTGAAACCTGCGATTCGATGGGTGCCAATTTTATTAATTCCGTATTGGAAAAATTTAGCTCCACGCTGGAAGTGTTTGTACAGGAAAATCCCATTTTTAGTGGGGTTGAACGGGAGTTGGACATTGTAATGGCAATTTTGTCAAATTATACCCCCGATTGCCTCGTGCGTGCGTGGGTCGAGTGCCCAGTGGATGCCCTCAGCGACAGTGAGGATGCGGCTTATTTTGCGGAAAAATTTCGGCGTGCCGTGCGCATCGCGCAGATCGATCCGTACCGAGCTACCACGCATAACAAAGGCATTTTCAATGGAATAGACGCCGTGGTGATCGCCACCGGCAATGATTTTCGCGCGGTGGAGGCTTGTGCGCACACGTACGCCAGCCGCAGCGGGCAGTATCGCAGCTTGAGCCATTGCACGATTGAGAATGGCATTTTTAAATTTTATCTGGAAATTCCTTTGGCGCTTGGCACTGTGGGCGGTTTGACTAAATTACATCCGCTCGCCAAATTATCTTTGGAAATCTTGGGAAATCCCAGCGCTGAGGACTTGATGCAAATCGTGGCAACAACAGGTTTAGCCCAAAATTTTGCCGCCGTGCGCTCCCTCGTGACGACCGGCATTCAAAAAGGACACATGAAAATGCATTTAACAAATATATTGAATCACCTGGGTGCCAATGCTTTAGAAATAAACGAGGCAGCGTATTTTTTTGCGGATAAGATGGTGTCGTTTACGGCGGTGCGGGAGTTTTTGGAGGTATCCAGATTGAAAGCGGGTGTTTTGAATGCTAAATTAAAGTAAGTTAATTGATACAATTCCATTCCCACGGCAAATTATTACTTACCGGCGAATATTTTGTGCTGGACGGCGCTTTAGCATTGGCGTTGCCAACGAAGCTAGGGCAATCATTGCAAGTGACTGAAAATGAATCGAATGAAATAAGCTGGACGAGTTATGATGCGGATCAATCACTTTGGTTTGAAGGCGTATTTTCATTGCCTTCCGGCGAATTTAAAAAAGGGATAGATATAAAATTAGGGGAACGATTAGCCCAGATTTTTCAATCCATTCAGCTACAAAAACCAGATTTTTTACAACAGTATAAAGGTTTAAAAATTGAAACGCGATTGGATTTTCCTCGGCAGTGGGGCTTGGGCACGAGTTCGACTTTGATTGCGAATTTGGCGCAATGGGCAGAAATTGATCCGTTTTTATTATTACAACAGACCTTTGGCGGGTCGGGTTATGATATTGCCTGTGCAACTGCGGAGAGCTTAATTACTTATCAATTAATTGATAATCAACCAATTATTAAACCAACTAAATATCATAAACCCTTTATAAAACAACTTTACTTTATTTACCTTGGTAAAAAACAAGATAGTCGGCAGGGCATTGCCCATTATCGGGAAAAAATGAAAAATCAACCGGAATTGGTGCAGGAAATTTCTGATTTAACGCAACAATTTATTGATTGTCAAGAACTTTCAGCATTTGAAAATTTGATTTCACAACATGAAATGCTCGTTTCGCAGACGTTAGAATTGCCACGCGCAAAGGATTTATATTTTAAAGATTATTGGGGCGAGATCAAATCCCTGGGAGCCTGGGGCGGCGATTTTATATTGGCTACGAGTGAAAAAAATGACATTGAAACCAAATTTTATTTCAACGAAAGGGGGTATTCCGTTGTTCTTCCGTACGAAGAAATCATTTTGTAAAACCGTGCTAATAGGTTGAGCGGGAGGAGTAGGCAGAAAAGGCGGATTTTGGATTGATTTTCAGCATATTAGCACATTAGCATATTATAACATGCCTTGGAAATGGTACGATAGTAAAGTGGTGAAAATTGAAAACGAGTCGCCCACCACGAAGCGTTTCTGGCTGCAAGTGCCGGAGACGGAAACCCTTGATTTTAAAGCAGGACAGTTTGTCACAATGGATTTGCCGATCAGTGATAAGCGGCTCAAGCGTTGGCGGAGTTATTCGATTGCCAATGCGCCCAACGAATCGAAAGAGTTGGAATTTTGTATTGTCAACTTAACAGGCGGCGGTGCATCCGATTATTTATTTAATGAAGTGCAGGTCGGCACAGAAATCAAATTTAAAGGTCCGGATGGCACTTTTACCTTGAAAGAACCAGTTGAAAAAGACCTGGTTTTCATCTGCACGGGCACGGGAATCGCGCCTTTTCGCAGTATGATATGGGATATTTACAAACATCATAAGTCGCATCGCAAGGTTCATTTAATTTTTGGGACGCGCACGGCAGATCATATTTTGTACCGCACTGAATTTGAGCAATTGCAGCAGGAAATGCCCAATTTTAAATACACAGTGGCGCTGTCGCGCGAGGAAAATCTCAATCCGGCGGATTTTAATTTTGAAATTTATAAGGGTTATGTGCACGAAGCTTATTTAGCGCAATATAAATTTCCGTACCCTGATGTTGATTTTTATATATGCGGCTGGAGTAATATGATAGATGATGCAGTGGCGAATTTACTATTGAAGCTGGGATATGATAAGTCGCAGATTCATTATGAGTTGTATGGGTAGTTATTATTTTTTATTTATAATTTGACGTTTATTATTTATTGAAGAATGGATATTCATTTGTTGTGGTTCAACGGAAGAAATTAAATCATTTGTGTCCTTTCTGATTCTTTTGTAACTTTAAACAAAAATAAGACATTCGTATGGTCGCCATTGAGGATCGAAAATATACACGGGAGGAGTATTTTGATCTATTGGCTGCTTCGGAGGTGAAGCTGGAGTACTATTACGGCTATATTGTAGCAATGGCAGGTGCGACTTCCAATAATAGCATTATTGCTACCAACTTCAGGAGAAGGATGTCAGAAAAATTAGACGATACCGATTGCATCGTATATGATAGCGATATGGCAGTTGAAATAGACCGGGGTAGTAGCTATTTTTTCCCCGATGCAATGGTGACTTGTGGAGCGCGTGAGTTTTCCGATGAACGCCAACGGTTTTTAAAAAATCCCATTTTAATTGTTGAAGTATTATCAAAAAGTACGGAAAATTATGATAGAAGCGAAAAATTCCGTTTTTATCGAGGTATTCCATCTCTTAAAGAATATGTATTGATTTCTTCTGATCGCCCTGTTGTGGAAGGCTTTTACAAAGAAGAGCAAGGTTTGTGGCGTATTTCCACGGCGGTTAAATTGGAGAGTAGTATTCATTTATATTCATTGAATATTGATATTCCATTGGCGCAGATATATGCGAAAGTGACGGATTTAAAAGACCCTTTTGACGGTTTGCCATTCATTCAAAAACCTGCTTAAAATTTTCATTTCAAACGCGAACTCGAAACCAGAAATCCGATTTTGTTGTTACCTTCGTAGATTCAATCTAAATAAGAAATCAAAGAGACATGGAGAATACAGCAACGAAAAGCCCGGTGATGCTTTATACCGAGCAAACCCCCAACCCGGAGAGCTTGAAATTTGTGACCAACCGCATGTTGTACAAAGGCACGGCGGATTTCCGCGAAGAGGAACTGGCGCAAGCATGGTCGCCGCTGGGCACAGCGCTGTTTGAATTGCCGTATGTAAAAGGCGTTTATATCAGCAATAATTTTGTGACCGTGACGAAGGAATTCAACTACGAGTGGCAAGATATTATGCTGAAAATCAAGGATTTTATTAAAAGTTATATTGAAAATGGCGGTGAAATCCTGAAGGAAGGTTATGCGGAAGCAATGGCAGCGCTGGAAGCAGAAAGTGTCGGTCAGCAATACTCCGGCGATGAGGCGGAAATTGTACAAAAAATTAAAGATTTGATTGACACCTACGTGAAGCCGGCGGTGGAGATGGATGGTGGCAATATTGAGTTTAAGTCTTATAATCAAGGCATTGTAAATGTCATTTTGCAAGGTTCTTGCTCTGGTTGTCCGTCTTCTACGGTGACGCTCAAGGCAGGCATCGAAGGGATGTTGAAGCGCATGGTGCCAGAGGTGAAAGAAGTGGTGTCGGAAATGGGGTAAGAGAGACTTAGAGACTCAGCGAATAAGAGACGGAGTAGGTGTAGGAAACTTGCTCCGTCTTTTGCATTTGTATAAAATTGGGGAATGAGGTATTTAATCTTTTAATTTCAAAACTTTATTTTGTTAAAAATTGACCGCCTGACTGCCAAATCGCGCCTTTCCAAAAACGAGTGTAAAAAAAAGAAAACAAATTGCCACTTTATATAATTCCTCCATATAGATTCACGTTGCATGTATGCAGCTATTTTGATAAGCATGGAAAAATTTTTATGGGAAACCTACGCACTATGAACATGTTATACACAGAAGGAAACTTTAACACTTGAATTCAGTATTTTATTTGAGTTATCACCAAAAAAGCTATACTTTTGCTTAACGGCTTAAAACATGGGTTGATTATCAGCTTACCAAACAACATCTAACACGACTCGGAGAGCATTATAAATGGCTCTTCCGCTGCATTCAAACATACTGTTGAAAACGCAAACTAGTAAACCGCTATCATTCTAACTGCATGCACACAAACCTAATTTGTAATGAGCACGTGTTGTTCTATTACAAAGTATTCTATTCCCGTCCAACCAAATAAAAACATATTTTTTAGTAAGCGCGCGTTAAGCAAATCGTATTTCTCAGAAGTAACTACGTTGACGACCTATCTACGAGTTGGTAGCTCGCATTGGCTGTTTTGCCGCCATGTGCACTTCCATTTATTATTTACTTTTTGCTGTTCCTTGCTTATGTCAAGGATACAGACAGGGAGGTTTTTGGTGCTTACAAGCACTATTTACTTACACGACTGAGTAATGTTATTCAGTCGGGTTGTAATGCCAATTTTCAGTAAAAAACCAAAGCGCTTGTATTGATAATGAGCATCTTGTGTTTTCCTTGTGTGTCGTATTCACACCAAAGGCTGTCAATTGCTATTACATCCACCAAACACCCTTTATACCAAATTTGAAAGGAGAAAGTGTAAAGACAAAAGCGAAGCAGCTGAAAGTCAATACATTATTATCAACTAGAAATGGTATGATTTATTAGAAACCTTTTTATTAACCAAAAACCGATGCTTGTATCATGAGAATACTAGTAACGCTGTTATTGCTAATCACCTTCACAACCTTATTTGCACAAAATGCAGAAAGAATTTTAAAACCTGCCGAACTGGTGAAAGCGCAAAAGAGAGAAGGCAGTACATTCATGCGCGTAGCGCCCTTTACGCAATTGTCGCAACAAAAAGCAATGGGAGAAGTCAAAAACCGATTAAAACAATACGATTTGTTACAATTGGAGCCTCAAGCGCTCAAGCCCATTTTTAAAAATCAGCCTTCAACCATTACATTGGATGTTCCCAGCGCCAGCACTGGGGACCTGGAACTGGAGTTGGTCAAAGTAAACATTTTTTCGGATGATTTCAGCGTCGTAGAAAGCGGCACAGAAACACCGGCGGAGGTGGAGCAAGGCATCCATTACCGAGGCATTATCAAAGGCGATCCGAGCTCTTTTGCGGCGGTGAGTATTTTTGAAAATGAAGTGGTGGCGCTCATCACACCCTCCAATTCCGATGGCAATTTGGTCATTGGTAAACTCCAGGAAGACGATGCCGAAGCGCAACACATTCTTTATCACGACAAAGCCGTAGCAGAGCAGGAAGATTTTATTTGCGGTACGCCCGATAGTGAGGTGGGCTATTCCATCGAAGACTTGCACGCGACCATGGAGACGCGTGAAGCTGCCAAATGTGTGAGGATTTATTTTGAAGTAGATTACGACATTACACAAAACAAGGGCGGTACAACGGGTGTCAACAATTATGTAACCGCCCTTTTTAACCAGGTAGCAACGCTTTACGCGAATGACCAGATCAATGTCGTGGTTTCGCAAATTTATGTTTGGACCAATCCAAGCCCTTACTCGGGCACGAGCAGCTCTCAGTTGTTGAGTCAATTTCAGCAGCAGCGCACCACCATCAATGGCGACATTGGGCAGCTGTTATCATTCAAAGCCAGTGGCGGTATCGCCGTGCTGTCTGGTTTGTGCTATCCTTATACTAATGGCAAGTTGAGTTTTTCCAGCATTGGTACTTCTTTCAGCAATGTACCTACTTACTCCTGGACGGTAGAAGTGGTGACGCATGAACTCGGGCATTTGCTGGGTTCAAATCATACCCATGCTTGCGTCTGGAACGGCAACAATACAGCAATTGACGGTTGCGCCGGCTTTGTGGAAGGCAACTGTGCTAAACCCGGCAACCCTTCTGGCGGGGGCACCATTATGTCTTATTGCCACCTGACCAACGTGGGTATTAATTTTAGTTTGGGCTTTGGAAGTCAACCCGGCAATGTCATTCGCAACAAAATTGCAGCGGCTTCTTGCGTTCAAACCTGTACAACCGATGGCGGTGGTACGGGTGGAGGCGGCACAGGCGGCGGTGGTACTGGCGGCGGCGGAAACCCAACGACAACCTGTACCCAAAATCAAGTCATTTTCCGTTTGGTTTTAGATGCTTATCCAACTGAAACAACCTGGCGTTTGAAAAATTCAACCGGTGCCATTGTAGAACAGGGCGGTCCTTATAGCAAAAGCAATACTGCTCAAATTCGCGACACCTTTTGTTTACCAAATGGATGTTACACTTTTGAAATTATAGATGCTTACGGCGATGGTATTTGCTGCGCTTATGGCAATGGCGCTTACTCCTTGACGACCATAGATGGTAAAACCATCAAGTCAGGAGGCAATTTTAGCAGCAGCGAAGCGACCAATTTCTGTTTGCCAACAAGCACTGGCGGCGGCGGAAGTGGTGGCGGCGGCAACCCAACTTGTTTGAATATTGATTTTAAAAACTATCCGATTCAAAGCTACGGGGCAGGTCAGGATATTGGTAGCTATCAACTTTTGAATAATAGCACCGAACTTCGCATTCAAAATAATGCTTGGAAAGCCATTACTCTGAATTACACGGTGACGGCTAACACGATGCTAGAAGTAGAATTCGGCTCAACCGTTGAAGGCGAGGTGCATGGCATTGGCTTTGACAATGATAACAATATATCAGCAAACCGCACGTTTAAGCTGCACGGTTTTCAAGCCTGGGGCATTTTGAATTACGATACCTATCCAGGCGACCGTACCTGGCGAAAATTTGTGATCCCCGTTGGGCAATTTTATACAGGCGCATTTGATCGTTTGTTTTTTGTAGCGGACAATGATTCGGGTACGCGCACGGGCGACTCTTACTTCCGCAAGATTAAAATTTATGAAGGCAGCGTGTGTCAAAGCCTGGCTGAAACGGATGCCAGCCATTCGCTTCAGATCAACGCCAACACCACTACCTTTGTGGAAAGTACCAACTTGCAGGTTTCCCCCAACCCTACTTCCAATGATATTAATCTGACCTTCCGTTGTAAAGAAAGCGGCGACGCTGCCATCCAGATTTACAACATAATGGGTCAAAAAGTAAAAACAATAGCCATCGGAGTATATGAAGGAGACAACCAGGAACGCGTATCGGTGAACGATTTGCCATCGGGCACCTACTACGTTCGCATTGACACAAGGGTGAATCAATTGACTAGTAAATTCATCGTAAGCCGATAATCACCCATTGGAGAGGGCTGTACACTGTGTGCAGCTCTCCTTTTTTTTTGCTGCCCACCTAAAAAAAACAGTGCCCTTCGGGGAAGAGCACTGTACGTGGTCGTTGGATGATTTCTCTTTATAACTTACTACTTTTGGTGGTACTTTGAGCAGGTTGAGCGTCTGCCGTTTTCATTGACTTGGCGCCGCTTGCACAGCAACCTGGAGGGCATGTACCTGCGCAATTTTTCTTTTGTTCTTCCGTGCATTTGTCTGGATTACAAGGCTTTGTACAATTAGCACCGACTGGTCCATTGGTTACGCTTTTCAACATAGCATCCACTGTTACAGCAACTGTGCTGGTAGTAGTAGCCTTTGCACAAGTGCTTTTGCCAGCAGTTTTAGCACAAGCAGCAGGTTGGCAGGATTGAGCACTTGCCAGATTTGCGGTCAGCATAAAAGTCAGCAACAATCCAAAGAATAAGATTCCTGATTTCATAAATCGTTGATTAGAATGATCCACTCGGAATCGCCGAGCTACCGATTTGATTTGTCAGAACAAAGATGCGGCTAACGACTTGTTAAAGCTGTAAAACGGGTGTTATTCACTTGTTAGTGAGTTGTTAAAGCATTGGCATGGCTTCTAATTTTTCGCGTTTTTTGTGAAAAAATTAGCATCCTTCAAGCATTATGCTATCGAATAAATCAACCTGGCTCATCGGAGCGTCCTGCCTGGCGCTGATTTTATTGATCTTGTTTCAGGTCAATTGGCTACGGCATTCCCGAAAACTGTTGGAAGAGCAATTCGATCAAAAAGTAACCATGGCGCTGTGCAGTGCCGTGGATCATTTGAATGGCAATAAGCAAGCGACTACCAATGCTGCTGGCGTGTGCTGCCAGAAAATGCCCGACAATTGTTATGCGGGTTATTTTGAATCCAACAAGAGCGAAGCCGATTTGCATCATGCGTTGGCCACTTCTTTACAACGGTATGATATTGACCTCGATTTTACTTTTGAAGTCGCCAATAATGCGCTCCCCGCTATGCTGCCCAGCACTTATTGTATCAACGATACGCCTCTGACCCTCAATAATCAACAGGTATATGTCAATTTTACCGGCAAGCAGCAGTATCTTTTTCAACAAATGGGCGTGATGACGGGTACTTCCATTTTTATATTGTTATTTATAAGCATCATGTTGTTATTCACTTTATTAAAATTTTTGAAGCAAAAGCAATTAAATACCGTTAGTGTGGATTTTTTTAACAACATGGCGCATGAATTTCGCACTCCACTTACCAATATGCAGTTGGCATTGAATTTGTATAAAAAGCGACACCCAGAAGAAGCAGATAGCAAATTTTTGGATGTGATACAGACGGAAAACAAACGCCTGCTCGAACAAGTGGAACGCATGCTGCACGTCGCCAAACTGGAAAAAGGAGAATACCAGCTCGAAACGACACCGATTGATCTACAACAGTTGGTGCATGAAGTGGTAGAGGACATGAAAATGCCCATCGCTGCCCGCAATGGCAACATAGCAATTGTGAACAACAGCGCTACGCCGGTCGTCATTCAGGGAGATCGCCTGCACTTGAGCAATTCGATTCGCAATTTGATTGACAACGCGCTGAAATATTGTGACCGCTCCCCCAATCTGCGCGTCCATTTGGAACAAGGGGGCACCCACGCCAGTCTTACGTTTGAAGACAACGGCATCGGCATTGGCGAACGCCAAAAACACCTGATTTTTGAGTCCTTCCGACGCGGTACCAATGGCGATGTGCACGACCAAAAGGGTTTCGGCTTGGGATTGGCGTATGTAAAACGGGTGATTGAGCAGCACGGCGGCACCGTCCACCTGGAAAGCGAAGTCAATAAAGGCAGCCGCTTTCAATTATCGCTTCCTTTGCATTTGAAAAATGCTTAACATTGTACGTTTTTACAGCGATGCTCGCTTCTCCATTAATGAAAACATCATAGTTGAGGCTTTGTGACATCTAAAAGGTAAATAACCACTTTGAATCATTATTATTTTATAAAGAAGCTTGGCTGTTTGGCGTTCAAAGTCAAATAAAAAATATAAAATGGACGAATTATTCATATTAAAAATCGGTGGCAAAGTCATTGAAGATCAATTGCTTTTAAATGAAGCTTTACAAGCTTTTGCCCATCAGCCAGGGTATAAAATCCTCATTCACGGCGGCGGAAAACGCGCAACAGAAGTCAGCAAACTACTCAACATTCCGGTGCAAATGGTAAACGGACGGCGCGTTACGGACGCCGCGACGCTCGAAGTGGCGGTGATGGTGTATGCAGGTTTGGCGAATAAAACCATTGTTGCAAAATTACAGACCTTGGATTGTAATGCCATTGGCATGAGCGGTGCAGATGCAAATTCTATTTTGGCACATAAACGTCCTGTAAAGGACGTGGACTACGGATTCGCCGGTGATGTGGATGCAGTGAATGTAACCACTATTCAAACCTTGCTCGAAGGCAGCTTAACGCCTGTTTTTTGCGCCATTACACATGATAAAAAAGGACAATTACTCAACACCAATGCCGATACCATTGCGATGCAACTGGCGACCGCGATGGCTCCATATTATGAGGTCAGTCTGAATTTTTGTTTTGAAAAACCGGGCGTTTTATTAAATCCAGCAGACGATCATTCGGTTATTCCCACTTTAAATCGCGCACAATATCAACAATATCAGGCAGATGGCGTCATTACCGGTGGCATGTTGCCCAAACTGGACAATGCGTTTGAAGCTTTGCAAAAAGGGGTAAAGGAAGTACGAATTGGCGATGTGGCGGCGATGTTGGAAAAGAAAGGAACTGTTTTAAGAAGCTTATAATATCGAATATTATATATTGATAGCTATAGTAATAATTTATTTATTTGAAATTATAAGTTGCAGAATTACTATTTTTTTGGTAGATTTGAACTTATTTTGTTTCCATGCAGACCTTCAATTATATATTAAAGATTGATGACGATGAAAACTCTTTGAATATCAGCAACGGTATTTCTATTGCTGACTTAGGAAATTTGCTTACTTCTCTTTACGCAGCTGTGGAGTTACACAAAGATGATAAACTCATTCTTACTGCAATATCTAATGGATCTTATTCTATTCAACTTTCTACTGATAGTTTACACATTTATCAAGCTTTAAAATTAGTTCATAGTAACATTTTGAAAGAGAACTTCAATGATTTATCTATTGGGGAAAGAAAATATATCAGAACTTTAAAAAGTATTTTAGGGGATAAGCGTTATCTTGAAGTTTATGATGCTCAAAATGAAAGCTCTGATTTAATTAGAACGGTTAATTTACCTAAATCCCCAGAATATTATTATGAGACGGAAGAGGTTTATGGTATAATTTCTCAAATTGGAGCAAGGGATTTAGACTCCCAGTCTATCATTCGTTTAAGTGGAAAAAATTACAAAATTAAGGTCACTCCTCATCAAGATGAAGAATTAAAAAAGTATTATAAAGGTAATAAAATTTTATTAACTTTAAAAATTCGCCGTAGCTTAAAAGATAATAATCCTATTGATGCTGAATTACTATCTTGGGAAACTTTAAATGGAGAATCTTTTATTCACAATGTCCAGGGATTGAGAGATTCTTATGACGATCAGTTATTTAAAGATATAGGCGATAGTGCTGATGCAGTAAGAAAAATAAGGAATAGGTAATAAGGAATGAGACCTAATAGAAAAATCGTAGACTGGAATAATGTACTGTTAGATACCTCGGTTATTCTTAACTATTTAAAAACAGAAGTTGTTTAAAATTAAAGATTTTATTTAATATGACAGAGGCAATTCGACGCTACATTCTCTTGTTCAAGAGTAGATTGTTGAATCTTCCAAAACACGAGAACGTAGGAGCTTAGTTTGAAAAGATATTACGATTTTTCATTAATTTTAAACAAGCTCACAGGTAGGGGTACGGATGAGCAATCAGAAAAGGTTAGATTTACTCATAGATTAATTAATTATCTAGCGACGAAGCACGAAGAGAATAAAGCTACAAAAGCTTGTAACTTTCTAATAAGTTCAATCTCAATAAGTGAAATAAAGCATCTGACAAAGGATGAAGAATTAGTAAATAGAATAGTCCAAGCATTTAGTACTCCCAATGTGGAATTTCTTTCATTTACTCGAGGGATAGCTTTA